>CAZTRY010000029.1:9208-36491 GCA_964616525.1 uncultured Sphingobacterium sp.
AAACCCAGTTGATGTGCTATTGGGCTGAGTCTGATGTCGGCATTGTCTTGTCTTAACAACAATCTGTGTTCAGCTCTTGAGGTAAACATACGGTATGGCTCTTCTGTTCCTTTTGTTACGAGGTCGTCAATTAGTACACCGATATATGATTCAGCTCTTTTTAGGATCAGTTCTTCTTTATTATTTATTTTCAGATGAGCGTTGATTCCTGCCATAAAACCCTGACATGCCGCTTCCTCATACCCTGTAGTTCCATTGATTTGTCCGGCGAAATACAGATTTTTAATATTCTTTGTTTCAAGGGTAAGTGCCAGTTGCGTAGGAGGGAAGAAATCATATTCAATAGCGTAACCGGGTCTGAACATCTTTGCTTTTTCGAAGCCCGGAATTTTAGTTAATGCTCTATATTGTACATCCTCTGGGAGTGAAGTTGAAAAGCCATTCACATAGATCTCTACAGTATTCCATCCTTCAGGTTCAACAAAGATCTGATGCCTGTCACGTTCTGCAAAGCGATTTATTTTATCTTCTATTGATGGACAATAGCGTGGTCCTAATCCCTTAATTCTACCAGTAAACATTGGCGACTTTTCAAAACCCTCTTTGAGAGTTTCATGTACTTCCTGATTGGTATAGGTTATCCAGCAGCATTTCTGCTCTTTTGGTAATTCAACATCAGTATAGGAAAATCTGCCCCTGTCTGTATCGCCCCACTGTTCTTCCATTCTGGAATAGTCCAATGAGCGTCCATCTACACGTGGTGGCGTACCTGTTTTCATTCTTCCCGCTTCAAATCCAAGTTCCACTAATTGTTCTGTGATACCGGTAGCAGATTTTTCTCCTGTTCTGCCACCTCCGAATTTCTTTTCTCCCACGTGGATTATTCCATTCAGGAATGTTCCATTGGTCAGTACAACTGCGTCTGATTTAATTTTTAATCCAAGAGAGGTGCGGACTCCGCATACCTTATGGTTCTCTATTAGTAAGGAAGTTGCTGTGTCCTGCCAGAAATCAACATTGGGTGTGCGTTCTAGTGCTAATCTCCATTCTTCAGCAAATCGTTTTCTATCGTTTTGCGCTCTGGGGCTCCACATGGCTGGTCCTTTAGAACTATTTAGCATGCGGAATTGTAATGTAGTTTTGTCTGTAATTATCCCTGAATATCCACCCATTGCATCAATCTCCCGAACTATTTGACCTTTTGCAACACCGCCCATTGCTGGATTGCAGCTCATTTGAGCTATGGTTTCCATATTCATGGTGATCAATAGAACCTTTGATCCCAGGTTAGCTGCTGCTGCTGCCGCCTCGCAACCTGCATGGCCGGCGCCTACCACTATTATATCGTATTTATCAAACATATTTTAAAATGTTCCACGTGGAACTATAGGGTTTGTAAAAATAATCATTACTATTTAATAATTGTTCCACGTGGAACATGCTTAAAAAGAGAGACGAGTGCTGCAATACCCCAAACAGCATTAAGAAAAACAAAGGGGTAGAATTGTATCAGGTAGGAGGAGTATCCGCATAAAAATGCCCCGGATAAATTTAGGCTAGTATACCATTTGCTTTCCGTTGATATCAATTTCTTTAAATTGAGATAAAATGCGATAAGCAACAAGCTTACTCCTGCAGAGGCTAATATATCTGATAGACTCATATTCATTTTTTATTCTGATAATTCCAGCCAGCGAAATGTTTGATCATCAATTTTTTCTTTAATTTCTTTTATTTGGTTGGCGATATCCCTGAGTTTGTTATGATCGCTTATCCCTGAATTTAATTCAGATGTTAAGATTTCTGTTTGATTCTCGAGTTCTTTTATACTTTTTTCAAGTTCAGAAAGCTCTTTCTCTTCTTTAAAACTTAGCTTTCTTTTTGTGGTTTCAGTAGGAAGGGCTTTGGGTAAAACTTTATTTTCGGGTTTTGCTTGCTTTTTGGGCTCTTCCTGTTCAAGTCTGTAATCGGTATAATTTCCTGAGTAAATCTGAACATTACCATCTCCTTCAAAAATAAACAGCTGATCGGTTAAGCGATCGATTAAATACCTGTCGTGTGATACCAGCATTAGAATTCCCGGAAAATTTAGTAAGAAGTCTTCCAGTACATTTAAGGTATCTATATCTAAATCATTTGTTGGCTCATCAAGTATGAGGTAGTTTGGGTTCTTCATTAAAACCCGCATAAGCTGGAGTCGTTTTTTTTCACCTCCGCTCAACTTATTTACCATGCCGTATTGCTTTGCAGGAGGGAAGAGAAAGTGGGTTAGAACCTGGCTTGCCGTAAGGTTTTTACCATCGGCCATGGTTATATATTCAGCAATATTCTTAACCACATCTATTACCCGTTCATCATCTTTAAATTCGAGCCCGCCTTGTCTGTAATATCCAAATACGGTTGTTTCACCCACATTGACCTTACCGCTGTCGGGCTTTATGGCTCCTGTAATAATGTTTAGCAGGGTAGATTTTCCGGTTCCATTTTTCCCTGCTACTCCAATTCTGTCGCCTTTTTTAAAGATATAGCTGAAATCATTAATTACCGGTTTCCCATTAAATGATTTCTGCACATGTTCCAGTTCCAGGATCTTATTTCCTTGTCTGGAAACATTGACACTTAATTCAAGGGATGATTTTACATTCCTGCCCTTGGTTTTTTCTTCAAGATCGTAAAATGAGTCGATTCTTGACTTTGATTTCGTTGTTCTGGCCTTCGGCTGACGGCGCATCCATTCCAGTTCCTTTTTCAGAAGATTCGTGTTTTTGCTGAATGTAGCATCTTCGGCAGCATTCTGTTCAGCCTTTTTCTCCAGATAGTAGCTGTATTTTCCGTTAAAATTTTGAATCCTGCCTCTGTCAAGTTCGATGATCCGGGTTGAAACATTATCCAGAAAATACCTGTCATGTGTTACCAGCAGTATTGTTTTTTGTCCGCTGGTCATATAACTTTCCAGCCATTCTATTGTTTCAATATCCAGGTGGTTGGTTGGTTCATCCAGAATATATACATCAGGGTCGTCAATTAGAAGTTTAGCGAGTGCCAGACGCTTTCTTTGTCCTCCCGAAAGGGTAGCAATTCTTTGTTCCAGATGTTGTATTCCCATCCTGCCCAGAATTGTTTTAATTTCATATTCATACTCCCAGGCATTTGCATTACTTAGTTCATCCATCAGCCTGTTCAGGAGTTTTTCATCATGAACCTCCTGATTTACAGCCTCTTCGTACTGACGGATTAATTGCTGACGCTCATTTCCAATAGAATATATGAAATCGCTGATGGTTTCCTGATTGCTGAATTGAGGGTCTTGTTCAAGGTATCCAATTCTCAGATCACGTTCGGTTACAACCTTACCCAGGCTTGCTGGTAGTACACCTGAAAGTATTTTGAGCAATGTTGATTTTCCTGTTCCGTTAATGCCAACCAACGCTACCCGGTCGCCTTTATTCAGACCTAAATACAGGTCCTTAAATAGCCAGTTATCGTTAAAAGAATGTCCTAATTGTTCTGTAGATAAAATGCTCACGCTAATTCTTGTATTTGTATGGAAGGATATATAAAAGTTCCTTTAAGTTCTTTTAATGATTGATTAAGCATTGCCCGCGCAACGGTCTCTGCCCTGATGCTACGGAATTTTTTTAATGGGCCTAAAAGTAGCGGATTGATGAACTTAAAAGCAGAGATTGCAAACTTTTCCAACAGACGCGACTCTTTGCGCTTTCCGCTTAATAGTGAAGGCTGATAGATATGTAAAGACGGAATGGATAGTTTTTTTAATTCATTTTCCAGTTCGCCCTTTAGTTTCAAATAGGAATTAGAGGCTTCTGCATCTGCACCAAGTGATGATACCAGATGAAATTGTAAAACACCATTTCTTATTCCAATTTCTGCCAATTTTAATGGATATTCCAAATCTATTTTTCTGTATAGATCTGAATCCGGAGTCTTAGCCCTGGTCGTCCCCAGGCAACTATACATGATATCACCTTTTATATCTGAAGAAAAATTCTCCAATTGATTAAAATTGACAATCAATTCCTGAACTTTAGGATCAGAGATATTGAGCGGCTTTCTGAGCACGAGTAATATCCGGGATATTTCAGCGGATTCGATCAGTGCAGTGAGTAAGTGACTGCCAATAAGTCCGCTTGCCCCAACTAAAATGACTTGATATGGCATTAATTTGTCTTATTAATCCGCAAAGGTACGCATTACTAAGTTTGGAATTAATATTGTGTGTTTAAACATATAATTATAAATCAAAAACATGAAAAAGATTATTCATCGCGCAGCAGATCGTGGAATTCAGGATCATGGCTGGTTGAAAGCAGCTCACTCGTTTAGTTTTGCCCAATATCATGATCCCTCAAAGGTTCATTTTGGCTTGTTACGAGTGTTGAACGACGATATTATTGCCCCCGGAATGGGATTTGGTACCCATGGTCACGAAAACATGGAAATTGTGACCATTCCTTTGAAGGGAATACTGGCTCATAAAGACAGTCTGGGTTCTGAGGGTAATATTACTTTTGGTGAAGTACAGGTCATGTCTGCAGGAAGTGGGATCCGTCATTCGGAATTTAATGGTTCTTCTACCGAGGAAACCAGTTTACTTCAGATCTGGGTATTTCCGAAGAAGCGAAATATTCAACCCCGATATGATCAGATGCGGTATGACCTCGAGAAAACAAAAAATTCATTTCTTACTCTGGTTTCACCAAAGGAGGGAGAGAATATAATGTGGATCAATCAGGATGCATTCTTTAGTATGGGAACATTTGATAGTGGTAAAGAGTCTTATTATAATATCCAGCATCCCGCTAATGGTGCTTATGTATTTGTGATTGAAGGTCAGGCTGAATTGGATGGAACACTTTTAAACGCCCGTGATGCAATGGGTGTTTACGATATCGATACATTAGAATTCAAATTCAGTGAAAATTCCAGAGTATTGATCATCGAGGTTCCGATGCAATAAGTTCAAAAGGCTCTTTTTGACAGATAAAGATCTTCTTTTTCTGTCATAAGAGCTTTTGCGGATTTACCTTTATCAGGATATCCCAGGAGATGTAGTGTTCCATGAATCATCACTCTGTGGAGTTCATCAGTTTCATTTACATTAAGTTTTCTGGCATTTTCCCTGATCCTTTCCAGACTGATAAAAATGTCTCCGAGGATGTCCTGATCCTTTTCGCTATTGTCAAAAGTTATTATATCAGTATAAGTATCGTGATTCAGATATTGCTGATTGATATTAAGGAGATAAGCATCGCTGCAGAAAATAAAATTTAAAAGCCTAAGCCGATGCTTTTCGGCAAGAATGGTATTCCTGATCCAGTTTCTGACCAAGCCCTTTTGTTTTATGTTAAAGGTGATGTCTTCAGCAAAGAAATTAATAGGTATTTGGCCCATTAAATTTTAAAATGGAGTTCGAGCTCGTTTCCCTTTGAATTAAAGATACACTGATCGGCAAGTTTTTTGATTATAAATACCCCTCTTCCAGTTAAATTTTCAATGTTTTCAGGAGCGGTAGGATCCGGCAGATTATTAAAATCAAAGCCATCTCCTTCATCAGATATAGTAAAAATTAGTCGCCTGTTTTCAATAACCTCGAGGTTGATATATACTTTTTTTTCTAAGCTCTCGCGATTTCCATGGACAATTGCATTAATCACAGCTTCGCTAAGGCAGGTAAGCACATTGGCGTAAAGTTCATCACTAAAACCATATTTCGCACTCAGCTCATCTATGAAGTTTTCAACGGTGGTTATACTGTCAATCCTGGAAGGTAATTGCAGAGTGTACAATGAAGTATTATCTGAAAATTCTGTCTGCTTACTCATTTATCCCCCGAATTTAAATATTTAAAATAGTCCCCCACTTTTATTTTGTAAAATGAATTTAATGAAGGGGTCACGGTTTTTAGCAAATCGATTTCTTTTTGCTTGATTTTCTGGAATTCCTCTAAAATAATTGAATTAGCAGGTGCTGGTGTAATGCCCTCTTTGCTTTCCCTTTTCTCATCCTGTTCGCGTTCCCGATCTGCTTTTTCTGCGTCAAGTAGTTTACTAAGAATTTCCTGTTGCCGGCTTAGTGTTTCCTGTTGTATTCGTTTGTTTACGAGATCTGTTTCAGTTTGTTCCATCTCTTTCATTAATTTATCCAGATTTCCCAATGCCCCTTTTCCATCCTTATTTTCCATTTTATTGATCTCTTGCATCGCCTGCCTTATCATCTGCTGCTCTCGTGCCATTTTCGCCAGTTGCTCACTCATTTCCCTGCTGCTTTTGCCCTGCTGTCCGCTTTTTTGCTGTCCCTGTTTTTGCATATCTTCCCTTGCTTTTTGCATGTTTTTATTCAATTGTTCCTGCATTTTGCTAAGCTGGGAAAGATTCTGTTTTTGTTTACCTTTTCCTCCCGGTTTCCCATTCTGTTGTGCCTGTTGTAATTGTTCCAGGGCTTCATTTAACATTAAAGCAAGGTTATTAATCGAGGTCATGGCAAATTGCTGGTTGCGATTAGCTTCAGCTGTACGTCGTTCCCCAAGGCTTTCAATAGCTTTTCCAATATTAAAATTTATTGTCTGAATTTCTTTGTTCACGACAGATTGAATCTGAGGAACTTTTTTACTCAGCGAGTAGAGGCTGTCCTCAATCATTTTCAGATTTATCTGAATGTCTTTCTGTTTTTGGCTCTGGATAATATAGTTAGGATCACTGGTATTAGTTTGCCTTAGGGTTTGCATCGTTTTTTCCTGATCAAATGAGCTGGTAATTAAATTGTCCAGAATTTCGCGAAGGCTTTTTGCATTAACTTCGCTTTCCTTTTCCTCTGATTCCTGCTGCATACTCTGCAAATCTTTAGTCAGCTTTTTCAGTTCAGCAGCGGCTTTCTTTTGACTTTCTGAGGCTTTCTTCTGATCTTTTTTCTCCAGACTTTCTGAGCTTTTCTGTTGTTCCCTGTCTATTTCCTGCTTAGCTTTTTCCTGATTTTCAAAATCATTTTTCTGTTCAAGCTCTTCGTTTTTTTGTTCAAGTTCAGTTAATTCTTCTTTTAATCCCTTGAAATCTTCCTGTAGCTGCTTCTGTTCATCTTTTAATCCCTCAGGGTCTGACTTCTTATCCAGTGATTTTTCACTCAGCTCTTCCTGATCTTTTGCCAGCTCACTCATCTTCTCTATGGTATTACTTAACTTTTGATCAAATTCAAGCTGTTTATATAGTTCCAAAATACGGTCAAGTTCTTTTTGCAGCGACTTATTGTCCATCTGCATTTTGGACAGCTCCTCCTGCGTGAGGTTTTTATTGTTTTTTTCAAGAAGCTTTTCAATATTCTTCAAAATTTCGCGCGTCTTTTCATCCAGGACATTATTGAAAAGTTCTTCTATTTGTTTTTGCTTTTCAAGAATCTGCTCGTTTTCTTCCAGCTGTTCAGCTAAATTTTGTTTGTTATCCTTCTGGATTTCTTTGACCAAATCATCAATCTCCTTTTGTTTCTGAAGCAGGCTTTCAATTTGCTTCCTTTCCTCAAAGGAGAGACTTTTCTTATTAAGGAGTTCCTGGTTTAATTTTTTGGTATCTTTCTCAAGCTGTGCAGATTTTTTAATCGCCTGCTCCATCTTTTTCTTAATCTGCTCAGAATTTGCTTCCAGTTTCTTTTCTAACTCTGCTTCAGAAGGTAATTTCAAGGTTTTGATTGAAGATTTAACAGATTTCGGACCATTAACGCCGTCATTATCAAATAGTTCAAAATAATATTCAATCTGTTCTCCCGGTTTTGCATCCACTTCGTTAACATCCCATACATAGAAAAAATTACTCTGTAGAGCATTTTTATCAAACTTTACAGACCTGGTCTCTGATTTTGCATCTTTTTCAGATAGAACTCTGTAATTGAAACTAAGTTTTGAAAAGCCATAATCATCACTGGCTTGTCCCACAAAATAAAGCAGCCTGGAATTAACCGAATCTGCCCGCTCATTCACATCAATTACAGGTAGAAGATCAGGGATAACCCTCAATTCATAGGAAACAGAGTCTGATTCAGAAACTTTAGAATTAACGGGCCTGATACTGTAGGACAGGTTTTTTATAGCTTTAAAACTGAATTTAAACAGGTTTTCATCAGATTCCTTTAAGGGAAAGCTTTTTTTGTCCATGAGCATATCAATTTGGTCGGAGTTTTCTGCCCTGAACTTCCAGCTGATACGTGAACCTTCCGGAACAATTAAGTCGCCGGTATTTTCGAGTTTCTCATTACTTTTATTGATATAGGCGGGATATTCTATTAAAACATCAAAATCAAGCAGTGTGGGTTTGGCTTTTACTTCAAGCAAATAATCTTCTGAGCGAAATTCACCTGCCTTCAATATGATCCTTTTGTTTTTCTGTAGGTTTCTGAAAGTATATTTAAAGCTTATGATATTTTCCTTATCAAGTTTGAAGGTATTAAGCCCGTCTTCAAGGTATAGTTCTGCAGGAATTTCATTCCCCGATAGTTTTACCAATAGCGTAAAATCGCTACCCTGTACCACTGAGAGTTTCTCATTTACAATTTCAAAACTGAATGGAGCTTTTTTAATAAATCGTTTATTGTGATTTATCAATCGCTCTGTACTTTCACTAAGTATGGATGGCGCTGCAAAGAAAACAATTATGATGATTGCTAAAGGTGCTAAAAGGTATTTTAGGTATTTTCTGTTTTCATTAATATGAATCGCAGAAGTAAACGGAACGGGTTTGAGTTCAGCAATCTTCTGATTAATACTGGCATCAATAAGGCTGCGTTGTTCAGGCTTAAGTTCTGAAAGCTTTTTTAATTGCAGGGTATTTAGCAATTTGTCTTTTACAGGTGTAAAGTGCCTGCCAATAATAGCCGATGCCTGTTCATGGCTTATTGTATTTCCAAGCCTGAAATAAGCTAAAAGAGGAAGTATGATGTATGCAGCAAGGACGAATGTATTACCAGTAATAAAAGTATAGAAAAGAATACTTCGTATTGCCGGATCAAAATGGCCCCAATACTCTGCAAATGTGAAAATTAAGTAAGCAGCAAGGAAGGATGAAGCCAAAAAGATACAACCCTTCACGACTTTATTCAGGTAATACTTTCGTATAAAACCATCAATTTTATTGATAAGATAAACATAGTTATCTTCCGGCTTGTTCATACTTAATACTTCAACAGGATAGTTTACATGAAATTAACGAAAAATAAATATAATTGGTGTAATTCAGCGACCCGGGTACATAATTAAAGGAAATGTGACTGTTTTGAGATTATTTTTTCTTCAAAAGCACTACGTTTGCCACTTTTCGTTCACCTTCATGATCCCACTTTTTATTATCAGATGGGAAATTTACGATTCCGGTTTCCAGATAATTATTGATCCATAATGCAGTAGATCCGCCGCCGTCTAAATTAATGGCATTATCAGCTTTTAGCCATTGCATGAGCTTAGTTAATTCGAACAGACTCATTCCTGAAGAATTTTCATTCCTGCCGTCTATAGTGATTAACAGAACCCGCTTGTTTTTTGTAATAGCTATTGCCGTTCGGGGATGTCTGGTTTTATTGAATGAGTTTGCTGTATCCAATTTTTCTACAGTCTTATTCAATACGAGAAGCGGACCGCTGACCATAATATCCTCACCTTCAAGTGATTGCTCCCAGTCTCGTTCGCCATTCCATTTTTCAATCCTCAACTTACCTTTACTGAATGCCAGGGCAGATTCCTGATGTCCGGCCCTTTTTCCGCTCTTTGCGAGGCGGTTTTCATTGATTACAACATTATCTGAACGGATATAATCAACAGAGCCACCATTTGCAATATCAAAGAAAGTCCCGTTTAATGCTGCCAGAGCATTGTTTAGTTTGCCAAAATCACTGGTCTTGCGAAGTATTTTGGGATCATAACCCAGATCAAAGGAGAGCCCCTTTTTTTGTTTAATCTCCAGTATACTTACATTCTGATTAGAATTGAAGAGCGATTTATTAAACCAGAAAGTCTTTAAATAAACTCCTGATGTAATTTTCTCTTTCTTCCATTCGGCTTTTACCACTGCCATAGAATCAGTTTGAGCAAATATTCCGCCGGTTTGAAATAACAGCAATAATGCGGTTACTGTAATGATTTTCATAATTATAAAAATTGCTCTAATTAAACCTGAGATCAAGCTAACATTATTAAGCGTATAGAAACATTTCATTCCATAGTGCTAAACATTTATATGTTGAACTCACATTAAATTACCAAAACTCATAAAAAAAGCCCTGGCAATTAATTTGCCGGGGCTTACCTTGTAAGGAGATTTTTATTCTTTAGGATCCAATGCTTCAGCGATACGAGCCAGAATATCATCAAGGTGTGCCTTTAACACAGGGCTTGAATATTTAGGTAATGCAGATCTAACCTGCCCAGCCAATAATTTAAGTTCTTGTCTGGCCATCGGACGGATATCTGATTGTGAAACATCGATTTGTGGTCCGGCAAAAGCTGCAAATTGCGGGGACACAGGAGTTTCATTTTCATTCAGAAGATAAGACATCCTTTCAATATAGGCACGTTGCAAGTTTCGGCGATAGGTATCTAAATTGGCTCCGGTTTTCAATTCTGACCAAATGCCATTGCGCAAATCAGAAAATAATTCATCCATCGGATATGAATTAGCACCATTTTTCACAGAATTATCAATAACGCGGTTAAGACGGCCAAAATCAAGAATTCCGTTCAGGACACCAACCTGTGTTCTTCTTAAACGATCAACAATTCCTGCGTTATCAAATTTGTTCAGTACATTCTGATCAAGCATCCAGACAGGAGTCATAAAGGCTTGTTCATTAATGAATTTTACGGCTTCCTTTTGTTTTGCCTTAACTACATGCGTGTAAACCGGCCCTTTTTGTTCATATGTTTTATCATCTTCATAGATTCCACCAATATTTGAACGTACATGACCCATATAACGATTCCACTGACTTAAAACTTCGCCATAAAGTTCTTTCAGGTTATCGTATGGCTTACCTTCTTCATAGGTCCATTTTTCAATATTCGGTAAAATACGTTTCAGGTTCGCAATTCCATATTTGGAGGCTTTCATAGCATCATCACCCAGATCTTCAGATTGGGAGCGAGGATCGATTGGGTTACCTGTTTGCTGACCGTAGAAATAAACTGGATTTCCGGCTCTTTCAATGGTCCATTTGTTCAATGTTTTTGCTTCTTCTTCGGGTGTTTTATCGTCAAACCAGGTATAGCCCCATTTAATGGCCCATTTATCATAGTCTCCAATTCCTGGATATAATACAACTCCTTCATCACCGGGCTGAGCTATATAGTTAAAGCGTGCATAATCCATGATTGATGGTGCTGTTCCGCCCTTTCTTTTAGTGAAGGATGGTGAGCGCAGGGAATCGACCGGATATGCGACGCTTGATCCGAAATTATGTGGAAGTCCGAGGGTGTGTCCAACCTCATGGGAAGATACGAAACGTACCAGCTGACCCATCACTTCATCCCTGAATTTTGGACTGCGGGCCTCAGGGTTGATTGCCGCGGTTTGAACAAAGAACCAGTTCCGAACCAGGTTCATAACATTATGATACCAACCTATATCTGATTCCATGATCTCTCCTGAACGTGGATCAGAAATATGCGGACCATAAGCATTTGCAATATTGGAAGCAAAATACCGGATCACAGAATAGCGTGCATCTTCAGGCGACCAGTCCGGATCGTTTACAGGAGCCTCCATAGCAGTAATTGCATTTTTAAATCCTGCTTCTTCGAATGCTGCATTCCAGTCTTTAACTCCCGCAATCAGATATGGTCTCCATTTGGCAGGTGTAGCCGGATCGATATAATAAATAATCTGCTTTTTAGGTTCTACTAGTTCACCACGCTTATAGGCCTCAGGATCCTTTGGTTCCAGTTTCCAGCGATGAATATATCGTGTAACCTTTGCTTTTTGCTCATCCAGTCCATAATCTGTCTGGCTTTGTCCGAAATAACCAACTCTGTCATCCGAAAAACGAGGCTTAAAAGGTACTTTGGGTAATAAAAGCATGGAATTGTGAATCTCAACAGTCATTGAACCAATCGATTTATCACCGGGAGGATCTGTAGCACGGTATGTTTTTAATGAACGAACCTCAATATTTGTTGGGAAGGATTTGATTGTATCAATAAAGCTGCGGTTCTCAGCCAGGGCAGTAATTTTGTATTGAGTACGTACTGATTGAGGTAATCCAAGTGATTGAACATCCAGTGCGTAAAGATCAGTTACATCGACCACAACAGAACTGGAATCTTTATTAATAGCCTTGATTTCAAAAGATGACAATACTGCATCAAGATTTGAATTTTTAACAGCTTCAAACATCTCTGTTTTTTTGTCTGCAATATTTCGATAAGAAGGAACCCTGATCAATACCTGTTTATCCCTTCTTTGCCATTTCCAGATCTGTTCATTCAGTTCTTCACCACCATAAGTCCCGTCGATAGTAGGAGTTTTTGCATAACGGGTAACCACAAGCATTTCCCGGTTGAATAATGAGTCTGGTATCTCATAGAAATATTTTCCATCCAGCTTGTGAACCTTGAACAGGCCCTTATCGGTTTTTGCTTTATCAGTTATAACCTCCTTATATGGTCTTATGCCAGTCTTTGGAGGAGTTGCAGCTGCCGGAGCTGCCGGCTTTGCAGCCTCTGTAGTAGGTGTGGCAGGTTTGTTGCGATCCTGAGCCTGAACGTAATGTCCGGCTACAAATAACAGTGCCAAAACTGCAGCGAACTGCGTCTTTCGAGAATTAATTACCATTGATTTTTTTTATAAAGGTTAGGTTATAAGGAATTTACAAATCTATTCATTGGAATGAATATGTGTAATTTTTTACATTTTTATCATATAAATTTTACAATCAATTAAGATTTAGATAAATAAAAGCCCTGAAATTTTAATCCGTTCTGTAGATATTAAACAGAAGAATAATTATTATTGATTTAGTTAATATTATTAATAATTTATTAAATTCTTTTTTTCAAGGTTAATATTATCCGTTCCTTAGCTTTTCCGTCTTTAGGCATAATTTCTATGATAAAATTGCGACTGTTTCTCGACCTGAACATCGTATCGATTTCTGAAAGCGACATTTCAGAAGCCGGCTTAAAATTTATTGCCAGAATTTCATCACCTTTCATTAGTCCGGCTTGTTCAGCTGCAGATTTCGGTTCAACTCTTGTAATTATGAGTCGTTCATAATTTTCGCCTGCAGAACCAATTTCCATTCCGGCCATATCATGTTCAAAAGCTGCCTTAATTGTGCTAAGAGGTTTTAAATAAATTGAAGCTCTGTTATAATCAAATACAACATTAAACCTTTTAATTATTTCAAGACCCATATTTCCATTTCTATTTATTGAAAATACCCTGGAAGCCGCATCTTCATAATCGGGAAATGCAGCTATCACATTATTGAGCGTGTACTTGCCTAAATGCAGTGAAGAGATCCTTCCGATGTAACCATCAATTGGCCCGGTTAAACCTACTCCAAGGTTACCTCTGATTCGTTCATCGGGCAGTTCAATTGGAACCCCATCTATTGTTTCAAGCGAAACAGGATGGCCTGCACCGGTGTCAATAATGAGTTTTACAGGTAGTTTTTTGCCCGAATTCAGCTGTATGGTTGTATTGATGTAGGGTTTTCGTTCCTCTATACTGAGCGGAATACGACTACCCTTTCTTGGGATATAAGCCTTTTCGGGTTGAAAAACAGTAATAGTGCTGGTTGAAAAGTTCAGTTTTACAACGAAACTCTGAAAAAACTCATAACCAATAAGCCCATGAATGGGCATGCCTACATAGTTTGATAATTCAAAAATATCCTTTTCAAGAATTGCGACCGGAATATCTTTGGCAATTGTATTTCCTATTTGAAGATCAACAGATGGTGCAATGAAAGCACTTATTATTTCTCCTTCACCAAAGCCTGTAATATATATGCTTCTAAGATTTTGAAGCGATACAGTGTCAATCAATTTAGGATCAGTTATCAGAACCAAACCCACCCCGGTATCCAGAATGAAGTTAAATGGCCCTTTTCCATTGATATGAAGCTGGATGACCATTTGGTTTTTGATCATCCGGAAGGTCAGATTTTCTCTTTTTCTTTTTCCGCTGAACTCGAATTTTTGGGCAAGAGCATTTCCGGCAAATAGGATAATAATTGCTATTGTATAGAATATCCTAAACAATGAAAATACTTTCTTTGAAATCAAGTTGTTCGTATGACTCAAAAATCCATAACAAGTTACGTCATAAATTACACTCAGGGGACTACTATTAAGACTTTATATAGCTAAGACTACCAAGCATTCCATATTTCTTTTCTATTTTTAAAAAATTAAGGCTTCCGTTTTAATACGCTGCCGGATTTTGAATTATTCTGATGAAAAGAAAGTACTTTTTATTTGTTATTCTGTTTTTTCTGTCCATAGGAGCTGTTTTTTCCAAATCGATACCTCCTCGAAAAATTCTTAAAATGCTCAGGAGTTCGGAGATATTGAACGACCATTTTACAGGCTTCGCGCTTTATGATCTCAGTAAGAGAAAAATGATTAGTTGTCAGAATGAAGATAAATATTTTACTCCTGCCTCAAACACTAAATTATTTACTTTTTATGCCGGTTTGAAGCTTTTAAAAGATTCAATTGCAGGATTGCATTATGTTGAACGCGGTGATTCCCTAATCTTCTGGGGTACAGCTGATCCCTCATTTCTAGATCCTCAATTTAAAGAGCAGCGCGTCCTGCAGAAATTGAATGCTTCATCAAAGAAGATTTATTGGGCTAAAGCTGTGTTTTCCGGAGATTTTTATGGTGCCGGCTGGACATATGATGATTATAACGAATATTACCAGCCTGAGATGTCGGATCTGCCATTGTATGGGAACGTTGTTCGTTTCAGAAAAAATTCCGCCGGATTACAAACTTACCCGGAATTCAGTGCAGGAGGGCAGTTGTTACTAAAAACCGACCAATCCGCAAATCCGGCAAGATTCCGCATTAAACGTGAAATATTTAGCAATGTATTTCATCAGCCAGGTTCAGTTGCACCTGCAGGATTTTATCAGGTAGTTCCGTTTAAAGTGTCTGATAACCTGATAGGAGATTTGTTAAAGCAAAAGATTTCAACATTTTCAGGTCAAATCAATTATCCAAAACCTGCACAGACCCAAATCTGGAATAGTATTTCGGCAGATACACTTTATAAGCGAATGCTATTACCAAGCGATAATTTCATTGCTGAACAGATTCTTTTAAATATTGCAGCCAGCAAAGGAATGGAAATGAACACTGCGGTGGTGATCGATTATGTAAAAAAGAACTTTCTGGCTGATCTTCCGGATAAGGCAGTATGGGTAGATGGTTCAGGTCTTTCAAGGCAAAACCTGTTTACTCCCCGTAGCATAGTCAGGCTTTGTGAAAAAATATATGATGATGTTGGGAATCAGGATCGTCTTTTTGACCTCCTGCCTCAGGGTGGTAAAACAGGAACGCTGAAGAATCTTTTCAAAGCAGATCAGCCCTATGTTTTTGCAAAAACAGGGAGTCTCTCTAACAATCATAATTTGAGCGGCTATCTGATTACTTCGTCAGGTAAAAAGCTCATTTTTTCATTTATGAATAATAGTTTTACCAGACCAAGTTCAGAAATACGTGCTGAGATGGAAAAGTTGATCACGAAGATTTACAAGAACTATTGATCGGTTTTAATAGATTTAGCAAGTATATATTGCTTTCATGCAGTTTATCTGCGACAACAAAAACCAGAAATATGAACAAAATTAAAATAGGGCTTTTAGTATTTTTGGCTGCAGTTGTATTAAGCTGCAGGATTGACACACCGGGTATTACCACAATTTACATAGTCAGACATGCCGAAAAGGATGTTTCTGACCCCAGGAATCAGGATCCTGACCTCAGTGCGGAAGGCAGGGAAAGGGCTGAGGCATTAGCGGCTAAGCTGAAAGGAATAAAACTTGATGCAGCATTTGCCACTAAATACAAAAGAACGGCTCAAACTGCCAACAATTCATCAAAAAACAGCAATATTAAGATTCAGACGTACGATGCTCACGATTTTCGCGGTATTGCAGAACTTGTAAAAACAAAACATAGCGGCCAAAAGGTTTTAATTGTTGGGCATTCGAATACTGTTCTGGAATTGATAGAGGCTTTTGGTGTATCCCGGCCCCTAGTTGCGCTTAGCGATGATGATTATGATTTCTTCTTTGAGCTCAGAATGGATCAAAAGGGGAAGGCGGAGCTTAAAACACAGCATTACGGAGAAGCACATCACAGCAGCTTAATAAAATAAGCCTACTGATAAGCATAAAAAAGAAAAATGACGGAAGGATCGGGCTTGAACCTATTTTTTGGCGGCACAGCCTACTTGGGGATACCCCATAATGAGGCTTTCAAAAAGCTTGTTTTTGAAGGTATTGAGATTTATGGTATTAACCACGGTGCATCCCGAACTAATAACATTACTCTGGATATTTTTTCCATTGCAGAAAACGAAGCTGCCAGGCGCTTTGGAGCCGAAGATTCCATCTTATTGTCGAGCGGATATCTCGCCGCCCAGCTTCTTGTTCAGCAATATTTTGAAACCCATCACTTAATTTATGCTCCTGATACCCATCCGGCCCTCTGGATTGGAAGACCCAAAGCACCAGGGATAAAATTTGTGGAATGGATAGAAAAGACAATCGAGCTGATCAACGGATCTGACCAACCTGTGATGATTATCAGTAATTCGCTGAACAATCTGAAACCGGAAATCTATAATTTCGATTGGTTAACTCGTCTTGATCCCCATAAGGAGCTTATCCTGCTGATAGATGATTCACATGGAATCGGAATTACCGGAAATCAGGGAGAGGGTATTTATAGCAGATTGCCAAAACTACCCAATATCCAGACCTACGTGATAGCCTCGATGGCAAAGGCACTTGGTTTTGATGCGGGTCTTATCCTTGGAAATTCTGCCGGTATTAAAAATCTGAGAACTTCGCCGCTTTATGTTGGCAGTTCACCTCCAGCACCCGGGATGCTTTATGCTTTTGTACATGCAGCTGATATTTATGCACATGAACTTCTCTATCTGCGAAAAAATTTAAGGCTTTTTACCGATCTGCTGGAATCAACAAAAAATCTGTTTTTTATCAATGATTTTCCGGTTTTTCTTCTTCTGGATGATGAAATTGCCGCGGATCTGTCAAAGAATGGCATTAATATTTCATCCTTTCCTTATCCTGATCCCAGTGCTAAGGCAATTCACAGAATCGTGATTAATAGTATTCATAAGAAGGAGGAGCTTGAAATTCTCGCAAAGAGGATAAACGGGGTTTATTGATTCGGGTGGAAAGGAGATAAAAGAGTAATTTTAGGATTCATCTTTTCCTTTTAAGTACTTACAGATCTTCGAACGGAATATCCATCAACTCATAGTTCTTCCAGCCGTTAAAATCAAAATGCCACCATTCATTATTCAGCACTCTGAATCCATTCTTTTCCATGGTACTCCGAAGTAATTCACGATTCTGAATAACATTGGCAGGGAGATTCATAAAATCTGATGCAGCTTCTGCGGCAAAACTGTCGTAGGGAGTAGGCATCTCCAGTTCTTTTCCGGTTTTCAGATCGATTAGGGTGAGATCAATCGCGCAACCCCTGTTATGTCTTGATCCATCTTTTGGATTCGCCACAAAACTTTTGTCAGAGGCAATGGCAAAAAATTTAACCGTTACGCTATATGGTCGGTATCCGTCAAATATTTTTAGTCCGAAGCCGGATTTTTTCAGCTCATTTTGAACATTTTTAAGGGCTTCAACTACCGGAAGTCTGGCAAATGCTCTTGCCTGTTTATAAACAGCCTGTTTTGCAAAATTATTTTTTCCGGCGTAACGGATGTCAAGTTTAATATCCGGAATACGTTTTTTGATTTCAACCAGCTGCTTGTTCTTATCCTCTTCAACCAATTTTTTATAGGCGGTATGATCATTGATAACCAGTAAACCATAAGGATTGTTAACCTGCGAATAAGCTTCGCAAACTCCCAGTAGGATTAATAATAACAGCAGTTTTTTCATCAGCGGTTTGAAACGATGAGCAGATCCAGATCTTTCATTGGGATATTAAACCGGTCGGACAGATCTTTATTGGTCAGCTTTCCCTGATAAAGGTAGATTGCATTTCGTATTCCCGGTCTTTCCCAAATCAGGTTCATTATTCCTCCCATTTCTCCAATGTCAAGTATGATTGGGGTGAAAATATTGGTCAATGCATAGGTAGCTGTGCGTGATACCCTTGATGCTATATTGGGCACGCAGTAATGAATTACATCGTATTTTCTGAATGTAGGAACGGTATGATTCGTTACGCTTGAGGTTTCAAAACAGCCCCCCTGATCAATACTTACATCAATGATCACTGAGTTTGGCTTCATTTTGCTTACGGTTTCCTCCGAAACGATGCAGGGACTTCTGCCATGATTAGCGCGAATGGCACCAATAGCAACATCACAACTGCAGATGGCCTTTTGCAGTACTACGGGTTGAATAACTGAAGTAAAAACGCGGCTTCCAATATTATTTTGCAGCCTTCGTAATCTGTAAATGGAGCTATCAAAAACCTTAACCTCGGCACCCAGTGCGATAGCAGTTCGTGCAGCATATTCACCAACTGTGCCTGCGCCCAAAATAACGATTTCTGTGGGAGGTACACCGGTTATTCCGCCAAGCATTAAGCCTTTGCCTTCAAAAACATTGCTCAGGTATTCGGCAGCAATCAGCACTGAGGTTGCTCCCACAATTTCGCTCATAGCCCTGACCACACTCAGTACATTTCCCTCATCACGAAGGTATTCAAATGAAAGTGCGGTAATATTCTTTTTCATCAAAGACTTCAGAAATTCAGCTTTGATGGTTGACATCTGAAGGGCTGAGAAAAGAACCTGACCCATCTTCATCATTTCAACCTCATCTTGTGTGGGAGGTGCTATTTTAATGATCAGATCAGCTTTATAAACTTCCTTTTTATCATAAACAATCTGTGCTCCCTGTTCACTGTAATGATTATCCTTAAAGTTTGCAGCCAGGCCTGCCCCGGCTTCAATTACGACTTCATGCCCATTCTGGACTAATAAACCTACAGATAAAGGTGTTAATGCGATTCTGTTTTCCTGAAATGAGGTTTCTTTGGGTATTCCGATATAGAGGTTATTCTTCTTGTTTCTTAGCTCCAACATCGCCTCCTGCGGTTGCATCATGGCTTGTTTTGCAATGTCAGATAATTCACTCATCATGCGGGTTCTAATAGGCTTATGAAGGTACGAAATTTTTAAAACAGCTATGACTTAATTCAGAAAAATTCAGTTTAAACCTTATCCAATTCAATATTGCGCAATCCTTTTTCGCCTTCAGTAATCCTAATTTTGATGTAGTGTTGAGGCCAAAGGTCTGAAATGTTTTGCGGCCATTCGATAAAACAATATTCACCGGAGGAAAGATATTCCTCAAATCCTATGTCAAAAGCCTCGTTCTGGGATTTGATTCGAAAAAAATCAAAATGATAAATTTTCCCGCCGGGGCAGGCATATTCATTCACAATTGAATAGGTAGGGCTGCTTGCCGTTTCTTTCATTCCAAGAACAAAGCATAAGGTTTTAATCAGGGTTGTTTTGCCGGCACCCATTTCGCCCTCAAACAGAAAGACTTTTTCCTTTTCAGCAAATTCCAGCAATTGAATTGCTGCCTGGTGTAATTCCCCCTCGTTGTTGACCCGGATGTTCATTCGATCCTATTATAAAGCGATAAAATTTTAATACTGGATTATTTAGGGCTATAGGTAACGTATGGAACAATCATTTCTTCCATCGAAATTCCCCCGTGCTGGAATGTTTCGTTAAAATAATTTACAAAGTGATTGTAATTATTGGGATACACGAAATAGCTATCTTCTTTTGCAAAAATAAAACTCGAACTCATATGAAGTTTTGGAAGCATTGCCTCATGCGGATTTTTGACATGAAACACATCTTTTGAATTAAAATCGAGATTTTTACCCTGCTTATATCTCAAATTGGAGTTGGTATTGCGGTCACCAATTACTTTACTTGGATGTTTTACCCGGATTGTGCCGTGATCGGTAGTTATAATCAGTTTTATCTTTTTATGGGAAAGCTTTTTCAGGGCATCCAATAGCGGTGAATGCTCAAACCAGGATAAGGTTAATGAGCGGTATGCTGCTTCGTCGTTGGCAAGTTCGCGTATCATCGCCATATCGGTACGGGCATGGGAAAGCATATCAACAAAATTATAAACGATAACATTCAGATCATTACCCATCAAATTGTTGAGGTTTTCGCTGATACTTTTCCCTTGCTCAAAGGTTAAGATTTTATTGTATGAATATTTGCAGTCCTTACGCATAACGCGCTGAATCTGTTCAGCAAGAAATTTTTCTTCGAACAGATTTTTACCTCCTTCATCCTCATCATTCTGCCACATTTTGGGAAAGTGCCGCTCCATTTCCAAAGGCATATACCCTGAAAAAATTGCATTTCTGGCATATTGAGTGGCAGTTGGTAAAATACTGTAATAACTATCTTCTTCCTCGATGCGGTAATAATCCATCAAAAGAGAATTGATCATTTTCCATTGATCATATCTCAAATTATCAATAAGAATGAAAAAAGTTGGTTTTTTAGGCTCTAATGATGGAAAAACCTTTTTAACAAAGAGCTGATTTGAGGTAATTGGCCCTTCTTCCGGGTTTTTAAGCCATTTGAGATAGTTTTTTTCAATAAATTTTGAAAACTGAACATTGGCTTCTGATTTCTGTACAGTCAGGATCTCATGCATGCCTTCATCTTCGAGTTTCTCAAGAGAAAGTTCCCAGTAGACCAGTTTTTTATAAACATCCACCCATTCAGAAAAGCTTAGATTTTCATTCAGGGTCATTCCAAGGGTTCTGAAGTCCTGCCGATAGGCCATAGATGTTTTCTCACTGACCAGCCGTTTGTTGTCGATGAGTTTTTTTATTGTGAGTAGAATCTGTCTGGGATTTACTGGTTTAATCAGATAATCATCTATTTTAAATCCAATTGCATCCTCCATCATATATTCTTCCTCATTTTTGGTAATGAGTACAATCGGAATATCAGGATCTATTGTTTTAATTCTGGCCAGAGTCTCCAGTCCGGTAAGACCCGGCATATTTTCATCAAGGAATACCAGATCGAAGTTTTCTTTTTTGAAACAATCCAGAGCATCATTTCCATTGGTCACAGTTTTTATTCTGTAGCCTTTTTCATTCAGAAATAATATGTGTGGTTTTAGCAGGTCGATTTCATCGTCGGCCCACAATATGGTTGTTTCCTGCATTTCAATGTAAAATTAATAATTAATGCGTCATTGAACTTATTAATACATTCAATTGTCATTAAAAATAACAATTTTTGTGCCGTAAGATTCCCGATCTTGAATAAGAAGAAAATAATTAATGATCCGGTTTACGGATTCATCACCATTCCATCAGAACTGGTGTATGATTTGATTCAGCACCCCTATGTTCAGCGTCTACGCTATATAAAGCAACTGGGTATGACTCATCTGGTATACCCCGGAGCTTTGCATACCCGTTTTCATCATGCACTTGGTGCTATGCATCTGATGAGCCTGGCAATTGAAACAATAAAAAGTAAGGACCAGGCAATTTCCCATGAAGAGGAAGAGGCGGTGATGATTGCTATTTTACTTCACGATATCGGCCATGGACCTTTTTCTCATGCACTCGAGCACACCATTGTTGATGGGGTATCACATGAACATATCACGGCGCTTCTGATGAATAATCTGAATCGTGAGTTTGATGGTAAACTGACCATGGCTCTTGAAATATTCAACAATCGCTATCCAAAGACTTTTTTACATCAACTGGTATCAGGTCAACTGGATATCGATCGCCTGGATTACCTGAACCGGGATAGTTTTTTTACCGGTGTTTCGGAGGGGGTAATCAGCTTTGACCGAATTATAAAAATGCTGGATGTTATTGATGATCAATTAGTTGTAGAAGAAAAGGGAATTTATTCTATTGAGAAATTTTTGATTGCCCGAAGGCTGATGTATTGGCAGGTATATCTGCATAAAACGGTTATTGCTGCTGAGCAGATGCTTGTCAAGATCCTGGAAAGGGCAAAAGAACTATCTCTTGATGGAAGGAATTTATTTGCCAGCCCCTGTTTTGCTTATTTTTTGAAGAATTCAGTAAGCCGGGAAGAATTCAGAAACGACCCCGGAAATTTAGAAAGATTTACCAAACTGGATGATAATGATATATTTACATCTATAAAGGTTTGGGCTGATGATGAGGATCTTATCCTTTCAACACTTTGTAATCACCTGATCAGCAGAAACCTTTATAAAGTGGAAATCAGTAATGAGCCTCCACCAGGTGAATGGATAAATGAACTTGCCGAAAGAGTAACGGATGAATTCGAGGTTTCTGACGATGATACCTCTTATTTCGTATTTACTGATACCATAAAGAATAATGCTTACCATGTTGGCGATGGAAGCATTAACATTTTAATGAAAAATGGGTCTATACAGGATATAACCAAAGCCTCGGATAACTCTAATCTTGAGGCTTTGGCAAAGACAGTACAGAAGTATATACTCTGTTATGTTAAAGAAGTAAGGAATGTCGATTAATAAACAAGCGAATAAGTTCAAAATTTGTTCGTTAACATATAAGCTATAAATTTGCCCGATGCAACTAACTGCCCATCAGATTGGAATTTTACTTGAAGGAACTATAGAGGGTAATCCTGAGGTGACAGTAAATCAGCTTGCGAAAATTGAAGATGCAAAGCAGGGTTCTTTGTCTTTTCTTGCAAACTCTAAGTACGAGCAATTTGTCTATGGTTCAGGAGCTTCAATCATTATTGTAAATGATGATTTTGTACCTTCTCAGCCTATCAGGGCGACATTAATCAGGGTTAAAAACGCTTACAGTGCCTTTTCGGTTTTGCTTGAGAAATATGATGAACTTTTAAAATCTAATAAAACCGGTATAGAAGAACCTAGCTTTATTCATCCGAGTGCTGAAATTGGTAAGGATGTTTACATAGCTGCACTGGCCTATATTGGTCCGAATGTTAAGATTGGCGACGGCAGTAAGATCTATCCCAATACCTATCTGGCAGATAATGTAATTATTGGCAAGAATGTAACTTTGTATGCAGGGGTAAAGGTGTATTTTAATTGTATAATCGGAGATAATTCTATTATCCACTCCGGAGCAATTATCGGAAGTGATGGTTTTGGCTTTGCGAACGGGGGTGAGGGCGTTTATCGGAAGGTAAGCCAGATCGGTAACGTAATCATTGAAGAAAACGTAGAAATAGGTTCAAATACAACGATTGACCGTGCAACAATGGGATCAACCATTATCCGAAAGGGTGTAAAGCTGGATAATCTGATTCAGATTGCACATAATGTGGAGATTGGTGCAAATACTGTAATTGCGGCACAAACCGGCGTATCAGGAAGTACCAAAATAGGTGAAAACTGTGTGATTGGCGGGCAGGTAGGAATGGTTGGACACATTAGCATAGCCAACGGGAGCAATATTGGAGCTAAATCAGCAGTTAACAATTCTATAAAGGAAGAGAATATGAGCTGGAATGGATTTCCAATGATGACCTACCGGGATTCCCTGAAATCTCAGGTCGTTATAAAGCGCTTACCAGAGCTGGAAAAGCGAATTGAAGAACTTGAAAACATAATTAAAAGCCATTTAAAGTGATCAGTATTCAGACTGATGAATATCAATACGATGAATGTAAAACAAAGAACAATTAAATCAGAAATTTCTGTAACGGGTGTCGGTTTACATACCGGTAAGGTGGCAAGGATGACATTTAAACCTGCTCCTGAGAACCATGGTTATAAATTTAAGAGAATTGACCTTCCGGGAACGCCGGTCATCGATGCCGATGTTGATAATGTGACTGATACCTCCAGAGGAACTACCCTAACCCAAAACGGAGCCAGTGTAAATACTGTCGAGCATGTTTTGGCCAGTTTGGTGGGTACAGAAGTGGATAATATCTTGATGGAGCTCGACGGTCCAGAGATTCCAATTATGGATGGAAGCTCTTTGCAATTTGTTGATGCACTCGAAAGTGTAGGATTTGTTAATCAGGAGGCTGACCGGGAATGTTACAGTATTCCTCATAATATTCATTATTCTGAACCCGATCGTAAGGTCGAGATGGTTGCTATGCCTCTTGATGATTATCGCTTCACCTGTATGATCGATTATAATTCACCGGTTTTAGGCAGTCAGCATGCGGCAATCACAACACTTTCAGAATTTAAAAAGGAAATTGCATCCTGCCGGACATTTTGTTTCCTCCATGAACTTGAAATGTTATTGAAGCATGATCTGATTAAGGGTGGTGATTTGAATAATGCGATTGTGGTCGTAGACAAGCAGGTAAGTAAGGAAGAATTAAAGAATCTTGCTAAACTTTTTAATCGTGATGATATTGATGTTGCCAGGGAAGGTATTCTGAATAATATTGAATTGCGTTATCAGAATGAACCGGCCCGTCATAAGCTTTTGGATATGATTGGCGATCTGGCATTGGTTGGTGTTCCTCTGAAGGGTCATATTATGGCCGCAAGACCAGGACATGCAGCAAATATTGCTTTTGCCAAGAAAATTAAATCCCAGATCAAAAAGGAAAAGTCAAAAAAGAATGTACAGGTTTATGATCCTGGTGTTCCACCATTGTATGATGTGGTTCAAATCATGAATATTTTGCCTCACAGGCAGCCCTTCTTGTTTATTGACAAGATTCTCGAACTTTCGAAAACCCATGTGGTTGGAGTGAAAAATGTCACCATGAATGAAGAATTCTTCAAAGGACATTTTCCGGGAGCACCGGTACTTCCGGGGGTAATTCAGATCGAGGCGATGGCACAAACAGGAGGAATTTTGGTATTGAGCACTGTTCCTGATCCTCGTAATTACCTGACTTATTTCTTGAAGATCGATCGGGTCAGATTCCGCGCTCAGGTTTTACCGGGAGATACTATTGTTTTCCGCTGCGATCTTATGGAACCAATCAGAAGAGGTATTTGTCAGATGAAAGGTGTTGGGATGGTGGGTGAAAAAATTGTGGTTGAGGCAGAAATGATGGCACAAATTATCAGAGTTAAAGAAAGCGAAGCAAGCGTATGATCCAGCCCTTAGCATATATACACCCACAGGCCAAAATTGCCGAAACCGTTGTCATAGAACCTTTTGTTACCATCTACAAGGATGTAGTTATTGGTGAAGGCACCTGGATCGGTTCAAATGTTACCATCATGGATGGTGCCCGTATCGGCAAAAACTGCCGGATATTTCCGGGAGCTGTTGTGTCAGCCCCTCCCCAGGATTTGAAGTATAAAGGGGAAGCCTCTACAGTTACAATCGGAGATAATACGATTATCAGGGAATGTGTAACCCTCAACAGGGGTACTGCTCTCGACAAAAATACAACGACCATTGGGTCAAACTGTCTTTTGATGGCATATGTTCACATTGCTCATGATTGTGTTATCGGAAACAATGTGATTATTGCAAACTCAGTGCAACTTGCAGGGCATATTGAAGTGCAGGACTATGCTTTTATTGGCGGTGCCTCAGCTGTTCATCAGTTCGTTTCAATTGGTGCACATTCGATTATTTCAGGTGGTTCCCTCGTCCGTAAAGATGTGCCTCCTTATACCAAGGCTGGCCGCGAGCCACTCTCATATGTTGGAATAAACTCCGTTGGTTTACGCAGGAGAGGGTTTAGTTCCGAGCAGATAAATGAGATCCAGGATATTTACAGGACTATATTCCTGAAAAAGTATAATATTTCCAGAGCACTGGATATTATAGAAACCGAGCGTGAAGCTACTGAGATCAGGGATGAAATCATTGATTTTATCAGAAACTCCAACCGCGGTGTTATGAAGGGTTTTGGTAATTCCTAAACTCCTGTATCCCACAGGGATTTATATATGATGAAGATCAACCTTGAACACATTGGCCGCCGGTTTAATCGCGAATGGATTTTCAGGGATGTAAATTATGTTTTCGAAAGCGGCAGCTCCTATGCAATTCTGGGTGCCAATGGTGCCGGAAAATCTACCATCTTACAAGTAATTTCAGGTAGTCTGAGCAGCTCAGAGGGGTCTATTTCTTATTCAAAAGACGGTGTTTTGCTTAACCCTGAAAATGTTTTTGAGCATCTCTCGATGGCGGCACCTTATCTGGAACTCATCGAAGAACTTACATTAAGAGAGCTTATTGATTTTCATTTTCGCTTTAAGAAATTCAGATCCGGACTTGACCGTGATTTTATGATTGGCCTGATGGGCCTGAAGCATTCGGAACATAAAGCGATAAAGAATTTTTCTTCGGGGATGAAACAACGGGTAAAGCTTGCTCTGGCTTTTTGTTCTGATACGGAAATGGTTCTTCTGGATGAACCAGCATCAAACCTGGATCAGCAAGGTTTGGAATGGTATCTAAATCTTGTTGAAAAATATACTAAAGACCGAATTCTCATCATTTGTTCTAATCAATTACAAGAGTATAGCTTTTGTAAGAAGCAGCTGAATATAGCTGATTATAAATGAAATACTTCATTTCCTGATTCTCCTAAGCAGTGCATTGCTTGATACCCTGCCCCGGTTAATGGCTCATATGGCAATTATTTGAAAATTAATAAAATGCCCCTATCTTTGCGGCTCGAAATCAGTAAAATCTTATGGCAAAAGCTTCAGAAATTAAATCAGGAAATATATTACGTTATAATGGCGAATTGGTAACTGTGGATGAAATCATTCACCGTACACCGGGTAAAGGAGGGGCTTTTTATATAGGAAAGTTAAGAAATATAAAAACGGGTAAAATTGTTGAGGCCAGAATGGGAACGGATGAGCAGGTAGAAATTTGCCGGGTTGAAACCAGTGATTACCAGTATCTTTATGAAGAAGGTGATTATTTTGTGGTAATGGATAATACTACTTTCGAGCAATTCAGCATTGAAAAAGCTTTATTTGGGAATGCAGCCAAATTTTTGAAAGAAGGAATGAATGTGATTGTTTCTTTTGAAAGTGAAGAGGCAATAATGGCACAGGCACCTACCAGTGTAGAGCTTGAAATTACTTATAC
>CAZTRY010000030.1:0-16062 GCA_964616525.1 uncultured Sphingobacterium sp.
AAAATGAGGAAATTATTTGGGATATTTTTTCCCGAATGGGGAATGGGATACTCAAAGGAGTAGTGAGTATTGAGTACAGAGTATTGAGATTAAAGGCTACTCAAATTGTGGATTCTTGTTCCTGTAAGAAAATAGAAACGAGTTTCCCATGTCATCCCAATAGCTGTCAGGTGATAACATGTAAACGATAACCCGTAATTGGTAATCCCTAAATAGCAAAAAAAAGCTCAAATGCAGTTTCGCATTTGAGCCTCATATAGTGCAGGGAACACTTAAACTTCTTCCTGCTTAATTAATTTAGCAGTGAAATAATCGCGGTTCATTCTTGCGATATTGGTTATTGAAATTTCTTTCGGGCATTCAGCTTCACAAGCGCCTGTATTTGTGCAACTTCCAAAACCTTCGGCATCCATTTGTGCAACCATAGCCTGAACTCTGCGATAACGCTCTGGTTGACCTTGTGGAAGCAAAGCTAACTGAGAAACTTTCGCAGAAACGAACAGCATGGCAGAAGCATTTTTACATGCTGCCACGCAAGCTCCACATCCAATGCAGGTCGCAGAGTTAAATGCCTCATCAGCAATAACCTTAGGAATTGCGATCGCATTTGCATCAGGAACGCCACCTGTATTTACTGAAACGAACCCTCCTGCAGCCTGAATACGATCAAAAGCACTGCGATCCACAGCAAGATCCCTTATAACAGGAAATGCTTCAGCACGCCATGGCTCAATTACAACAGTATCTTTATCATTGAAAGAGCGCATATGCAACTGGCAGGTGGTAATACCATGCTTCGGACCGTGCGGTCTGCCATTGATATGAAGAGAACAGGCTCCGCAAATACCTTCACGGCAATCGTGGTCAAAATGAATCGGCTCATCGCCCTTCTTAGTCAGGTCTTCATTAACAACGTCAAGCATTTCGAGGAATGACATATCCGGAGATACATGATCTGCCTGATAAGTAACGAATTTACCCTTAGTATCGGCATTTTTCTGACGCCAAACCTTTAACGTCAAATTCATATTTTTACTCATTTTATTTGAGATTTGAGATGTGAGACATTAGATATGAGATATAAATCTGTACCTCCTGTCTCAATCTTGGTTTTTATTATGGAGATTGATTTGAAATGCAAGACCGTCCTGTCTCAAATCTCATATCTGAAATCTCCTGTCTTATTTATAACTTCTCTGTGATAATTTAACATTCTCAAAAACCAGCTCTTCTTTATGTAAATCCTCAGGCTGGTTATCTCCCTTATACTCCCATGCCGCAACATAGGCGTAATTATCGTCATCACGCAGTGCCTCACCTTCTTCTGTCTGACTTTCCAAACGGAAATGGCCACCACACGATTCCTTTCTGTCTAAGGCATCATCGATCATTAACTCTCCCAGTTCGAGGAAATCGGCCACCCGGCCTGCATTCTCAAGACTTTGGTTGAATTCATTATTTGTACCTGAAACCAGTGCATTTTTCCAGAAATCTTCACGAAGCTCACGGATCATCCCTTTTGCCTTGATCAAACCCTCTTCAGTTCGGGCCATACCACAGTACTCCCACATGATATGACCTAATTCACGATGATATTCGTTAACTGTCTTGGTTCCTTTTAGTGCCAATAACTTATTTACCCTGTCGACAACGTTCTTTTTTGCCTCTTCAAATGAAGGATGTTTCGCATCTACCGCTTTCGGACCGATAGTAGCTAAATAATCACCCAAAGTATAAGGAATAACAAAATAACCGTCAGCAAGTCCCTGCATCAGGGCAGATGCTCCCAAACGGTTCGCACCATGATCTGAGAAATTTGCTTCTCCCAGACAATAAAGTCCCTTTACAGTAGTCTGCAGATTATAATCTACCCAAAGACCTCCCATAGTATAGTGTACTGCAGGATAGATTCGCATTGGCTGTTTGTATGGATTCTCATCAGTAATCTGCTGGTACATATCAAAGAGGTTACCATATCTTGCACGTACTGCATCTTCTCCTAAACGTCCGATAGCTTCAGCAAAATCAAGATAAACTGCAATTCCGGAAGCACCAACACCACGGCCTTCATCAACCATCTCCTTGGCATTACGGGATGCCACATCGCGCGGAACCAGATTACCAAAAGCAGGATATTTACGTTCCAGGAAATAATCGCGGTCTTCTTCTTTCAAATCGGTCACTTTTATTTCACCACTCCTTAGTTTTTGTGCTAATTCAACAGTCTTTGGAGCCCAAACCCGTCCATCATTACGTAATGATTCAGACATGAGGGTCAGTTTCGACTGATGATCACCACTTACCGGAATACAGGTTGGGTGGATTTGAGTAAAACATGGATTCGCAAAAAATGCACCACGCTTATGTGCTTTCCAGGCAGCTGTAACATTACAGCCCATTGCATTTGTAGAAAGGTAAAATACGTTACCATAACCACCTGTACATAAAAGTACAGCATGAGCTGCATGAGTTTCAATTTCACCGGTGATGAGATCTCGGGTCACAATACCTTTAGCTTCGCCATCAATATTTACCAGATCCATCATTTCATGACGGGTAAACATCTTTACTTTACCAAGGTTAATCTGACGGTTCAAAGCTGAATAAGCTCCCAGCAATAATTGTTGTCCGGTTTGACCTCTGGCATAGAAAGTACGCGAAACCTGAGAACCACCAAATGAACGGTTATCCAGCAAACCACCGTATTCTCTTGCAAAAGGAACACCCTGTGCTACACACTGATCAATAATATTGACAGAAACCTCAGCAAGACGGTATACATTACCTTCACGGGCACGGTAATCGCCTCCCTTTATTGTATCATAGAATAGGCGATGCACACTGTCACCATCATTCTGATAATTCTTTGCAGCATTTATACCACCCTGAGCAGCAATTGAGTGTGCTCTGCGTGGACTATCCTGATAACAGAAAGCCTTTACATTATAGCCAAGTGCAGCAAGCGATGCAGCTGCTGAAGCACCTGCCAGACCTGTACCTACGACAATAACCGTGTATTTCCTTTTATTTGCCGGATTAACCAGCTTCAGGTTGAATTTATGTTTAGACCATTTTTCGGCTAATGGGCCTTCTGGTATTTTAGCATCTAATTTCATCTCAGAAATTTATTTTAACCCCGATTTCCCGGGTATTGTGTAATCTTATTTGAAGAAAAAATATAATGGCATTGCAGCAAAGGCAAGAGGTACCAAAACCCCAAATACCCAGACACCAATAAAGCGAACAAGCGGCAAATACCTGTTGTTATTCCAGCCAATGGTTTGGAATGCACTTCTGAAGCCATGAATCAGGTGGAATGACAATGCAGCCATAGCAATTACATATAATAATACATACCACCAGGTCTGAAATGCATTGTTTACAATCTTGTACAGATCTTTAGAAACAACAATCTTTTTGCCGGCCTGCAAGTCCGTTATCTCTGAATGTACCAGACGGTTTGCATCATACGGTAATTCTGAAACCTGAATATCATTCGGGTTGTCCAGGCTAATCTCGTATTTAGCATATGGCAAGTCTGCATTATGGTATTTCCACCAGAAATCACCCATGTGAACCACAATGAAAACCAGCAAAATAGTACCCAGAATTCCCATATTACGAGAAGTCCACGGACTATTTTGGTTCCCTGCCTGCACTGCATAACCGATTGGGCGAGCCTTTTTATTTCCTGTGCTTATGATCAAAGCATAAAGGGCATGGATAATAATAGAGGCATACAACAAATAAGAAACCACCTTGATTGGTGTAAAATGCGTCATGAAATAGGCATAGGCATTAAAAGCCTGACCTGCATCATCTTTAAACAACTGAAGGTTCCCAACTAAGTGCACAATCAGGAAAGTACACAGGAATAAGCCTGTTAAGGCCATCACCAGCTTTTTCCCCAATGAGGATGAGAACGTTTTTGCGAAATTGCTCATTACCTTGTTCTAATTATATTAATTATTCAGGAAGCAAATTTATCATTATATGCTAAAAATCACGCAGATTCAAGTCAAGGAGGAAGTGATTTTATCTATTTAGAAACAATCTAAATTTTTTAGGAAGAATTAGATATTCTGTAACGCAGGCTAAGGTCTGCCCTGAAAGTCTGATTCAAACGGAAATAGTTCTTTTGTTGTGTGAAAGGGTATTTTAGAGGAAAGTACCGGATATGCCTGAATTATAAATAAGAAAGCCTTTTCAATTAATTGAAAAGGCTTCCATTCGTATAATCTGTGATGTTTACCTCACCTGAAACTGATATCTGATCTGCATTCCATCAGGGCTTATCGCATTCACAGTAGCCATATTATTCCTGCCTGCTGTAATTGCACTTTCAATATCCGCTGTTTGATTAATCGGACGTCCATTAATTGAAGTAATTATTGTCCCCTGAACAAGATCAAGCTGATCAAAGAAACCACCAGCCTTAACACTTGTTACCAAAACACCGGAACTGATCTTATACTTCTTTTTAACTGCTTCGGATACAGGAGCAAAGCTCGCCCCAAGATTTTTTGTGACCACACTTGATGAATTATTTGCTGTCTTTACAGATTCTTCACCTTTCAGGGTCACACTTGAAGTCAGGGTCTTTCCATTTCTCAGGTATGAAAGCTGAACCTTATCACCTGGGCCCAGACGACCAATACGCTCCTGCAGATCAGAAGGGGATATAATCTGATTTCCGTCAACTTTAGTAATGATATCTCCTTCTTTCAGTCCTGCCTGTGCAGCTCCACCACCCGGCAAAACTTCATTCACATAAAGTCCGTTAATTTCATCAACCCCAAGACGTTTGGACTGCTCCGCATCAAGTCCGGTGAAGTTGATACCTATATATCCTCTTCTTACAGAACCGAACTCCTTGAAATCATTGAGTACTTTCTTCGCAAGGTTAATCGGAATTGCAAAGCCATATCCCTCGTAACTGCCACTTTGTGAAGCTATAGCTGCATTCACTCCAATTAATTCACCTTTAGTATTCACCAAAGCTCCGCCACTGTTACCGCGATTAATTGCCGCATCAGTTTGAATAAAGGATTCGATTGCTGTCCGGGCCTGTGGTCTGCCATCTTCATCAGGCTCAATTCCCTGGTCAAGAATTCCAATCTGCCTACCTTTAGCACTAACAATACCCGCAGTTACGGTAGTATTCAGCGCAAATGGATAGCCAACTGCCAATACCCACTCACCAACGCGTACATCATCAGAATTTCCAAGTTTTACAATCGGGAAACCAGATCCTTCAATTTTAAGCAGAGCAAGGTCAGTATTTGCATCCTTACCAATCACCTTAGCAACCAATGAACGTTTGTCGGGAAGGATCACATCAATTTTATCGGCATCATCAACAACGTGATTATTGGTTACAATATATCCGTCATCCGAAATAATCACACCGGAGCCAGATCCCTGAGCCGGTCCCTGCTGACGCCGGCGTCCACCGAAGAAATCTTCAAACATATCCTGCATCTGATCACGACCCTGATATCCCCGGCTTGCATTAACATTGTAAGTCGTTTTGATATGAACAACTGCCGGTGTAACCGTAGCTGCTGCCTGTGTAAAATCCAATGCACCGGTAGATGAATTAACAGTTACTCCAGGATTATTGGTAAAATATACTTTTTGTTTGTCTTCAAAAGACATCCCATCGCCATACCTGTTCTCAATAAACTTGTACGACCCGATAGCAACTGCCCCACCCAGACATGCTGCTAAAAAAGTTACACCTATCTTTTTCATATTTTCCATTCTAGTATTTTTCCTTTTTTATTTTCTTACTCAAAATTAATACCACTTAAACGCAAATCATAAATGCAGGGTATCCAATTTATGTTAAAAAATGTTAAAGATATTAACCCTGATTTTTATTCTGCTTCTCAACCCAAGGCATTTTCAATTTAAATACCGAAATTTATAAAATGTTTAATTAACAGAATTAAACATTTTAGCCAATATGGCTTTTATGACATTATTTATATGCATCTAAATTTTTTCAAATATCAGGGCGCCGGGAATGATTTTATCCTCATTGATAGCAGAAATCAAACATTTCCTTTAATTAATCAACCTGAGGCCATTAAAAAACTTTGTGACCGCCATTTTGGGATTGGTGCAGACGGACTAATGGTTCTTCAGCTTAAAGAAGGTTATGACTTTGAGATGCTTTACTTTAACGCAGATGGCCGCGAAGGGAGTATGTGTGGCAACGGAGGAAGATGTATCGTAGCTTTTGCAAAACACCTTGAAATCATTGGCGATGAAACTAACTTTTTGGCAGTTGATGGTCCTCATTATGCCAAAATTTCAGAAAAAGGAACCTGGGTCAGTTTACAGATGATTGACGTTCAATCCATCCAAACTGATGGCGATGCATATGTTCTCAATACCGGTTCACCTCATTATGTTCTACCAGTGAAGAATCTAGATAATATGGATGTTTATCTTGATGGAAAAACCATACGTTATAATGAAACCTATAAAGCTCAGGGCATCAATGTCAACTTTGTGGAAGATCTTGGGGATTCCTATTTCGTCAGAACTTATGAAAGAGGAGTTGAAGATGAAACCTATGCCTGTGGAACAGGGGTAACTGCTGTTGCTATGTGCATGGCCAGGAAAAAAGGACTGAGCGGGAAAATACATTCAGCAATCAAAGTAAAGGGCGGGGATTTGAGCGTAGATTTCAAATACGATGGCAAGTCATTTAGCGATGTGTTTTTAGAAGGTCCTGCTACCTTTGTTTTTCTTGGTGCGATTAATATCTGATTCGGGAACTTTCTGATTAAGACAATTCATAGAATTGAAACCTTAGATTTTCTTTATCGTACAATTTCAATATTTGCAATAAAAAGAAATTGCCGAGCCGTTTATTTATGAAATTTTCGAAATAATCGCTTACATATCAAAATTTCATATTTGTTGAGGTATTTCGGGTAAAAAAGAAAATTCTATTTAGATTTAGAATTTTTTAATAGTCAGCTTTCTTATATTTTTCAATCAGGCTATGTTGAGAGTTGACAGTGATAAACCATGCAAAATTGTATATTCTATATGCAAGCATGACTTTCTTGGCTACCTCATCGAACCCCATGTTGTACAACTAAACTCAGATGAGGGATTCTCCCTTACCTATCAGCGATTATTCAGCACTACGGCAGATGAGTTTTCGTCTATTTTGGATGAAACTGATCTGAAACTTATCAAATTGCTGGAAGAAATTGAGCAGAGTCATATCATCAAACGTTTTCATAAAAAAGCCATTCGGCCGGTCGAATATTTCAGAACAATTTTTGACGAAAAAATTTACGAAGTTATCCGGCCGAAAATTGAAAAAAAGCTTATTGAAGCCTTAAAACTGATAGGTGAAAGAGATCTCTTTCTGATGAGTAAAGAAGGCTGGCCGGTTGAACGGAAGCTGATCATCGCATCAGAACCAGCCTCGGTATTATTTCATTTCAGGCGCAGCGTAACTGAAACACGATATTTTCCAACCATTAAATTCCAGGGTCAACGTATCGAATTTATGTTTAAGGATGCACAGATTATTTGTAATCAACCAGCCTGGCTCCTGCTTGAAGATGTACTTTATTATTTTGAAGAAGATCTGGAAGGTAAAAAGCTGTATCCCTTTCTTAATAAACGCTATATCTCTATCCCTAAATCATCAGAAAAAACATATTTTGAGAAGTTTGTTGCCCCTTTGATTGAAAAACATACTGTTTATGCAGAAGGTTTTGAAATCCGCACAGAGAAATTTGAAGCAGTTCCGATTTTGAAATTACTTCATTCCGGAACAGAGGCTCCTCTCCTTCAACTTTACTTCAGATATGGCGATTATATTTTCCCGGCAGGAAGTGACCGAAGGGTAACAGTCAGAATGGAGAAAAAGGAAAATGATTATATCTTTCACAGGATCAAACGTTCGTTAAGTTGGGAGAAAAATAAAATCAATATCCTGCAGGAACTCGGATTAAAATCTTCAGGTTCATTATTTCAGAATGTTTACAGTCCGGAAAGTACCTATACAGATGCAGAAGCATCTTCATTCAGTGTAATGAACTGGCTAAATCAGCATCATGATGAGTTAGAGGAAAGAGGATTTTTATTTGAGCAAACTGAAGGTTCAAAACGCTATGTTATTGGCAGGAGTAAGTTAGATCTTGAGATCCGTGAAAATAATGACTGGTTTGATATCCATGCCGTGGTACATTTCGGTCCATACCAGATTCCCTTCGTCGATCTTAAAAATCACATCCTGAATAAGATCAGAGAATTCAAACTACCCTCGGGAGAAATTGCCGTGATTCCTGAAGAATGGTTTTCTCAGTATAGTAATCTGCTGCAATTTACAGAGGGTGGTAAACAACTCAGACTAAAGAAATATCATATCGGTTTAGTGAATGATTTTAGTAATAGTGATCTGGCAACCGTTACGATGGATAGAAAGCTTCAGAAATTGGCTGATTTTGAGGAAATTGAAGAATCAGATGTTCCAAAATCATTCAATGGCATTTTACGTCCTTACCAAAAAGCCGGTTATAACTGGTTCCACTTTTTAAAAAAATATAATTTCGGTGGCTGCCTTGCTGATGATATGGGTCTTGGGAAGACCGTTCAAACTCTTGCCCTGATGCAAAAGATTAAGGAGGATAATCAGGAAGAAGGTATTCATACTACTTCCCTGATCATAATGCCTACCTCACTGGTTTATAACTGGCTGAATGAGGCCAAAAAATTCGCACCTAAACTCAAAATCCACGTGCATACCGGAAGTTTCCGAAACAAGGATGTAGAAAGATTCACGGCTTATGATATAGTATTCACAACATATGGAATATGCAGGGTAGATATTGAAGCATTAAAAACTTTTTATTTTAATTATATCATTCTGGATGAAAGTCAAAATATAAAAAATCCATCTTCAAAATCATTCAAAGCTGTTAAAGCCCTGAAATCAAAACATAAATTAATACTGAGTGGTACTCCTGTTGAAAATACCGTAAATGATCTCTGGACTCAGATGTCGTTCATTAACCCAGGCCTGTTGGGAAGTCAGAGTCTGTTCTATTCGGAGTTTGTAGTACCAATAGAAAAGAAAAAAGATGAAGAGAAAGCTGCCAGACTGCAAGCTCTGATCAAACCATTTGTACTGCGACGCACTAAATCTCAGGTAGCGACAGAATTACCTCCAAAAACCGAGAATTTGTTCTACTGCCAGATGAGTGAAGAGCAGAAAGAGTATTATGAAAAGACCAAATCAGAGTATCGCAATGTACTTCTTCTGAATCTTGAGGATGGTTCATTTAAAAAATCCCAGATACAGGTGCTGCAGGGACTCACCAAGCTCAGGCAGATTGCCAATCACCCGCAAATGATCGATGATGAATATGAAGGTGATTCAGGGAAATTTGAAAATGTTATCCATACCCTCGAAAACGTTCTTTCCAGAGGGCATAAAGTACTTGTGTTCTCACAATTCGTCAAGCATCTCGATATATACAGGCGATATTTTAATTCGACCAATGTTCCGTACTCCTATCTTGACGGAGCAACCTCCAAACGGGGAGAAGTGGTGAAGAAGTTTCAATCCGATAAAGAAATTAAGCTCTTTTTGATCTCAATAAAGGCAGGTGGTGTCGGACTTAACCTGACGGAGGCTGATTATGTATTTATTCTGGATCCATGGTGGAATCCTGCCGTTGAACAGCAGGCAATTGACAGGACTCATCGTATCGGACAGAATAAAAATGTATTTATCTACAAGTTTATCACTAAAGATACTGTGGAAGAAAAGATTCTTGCCTTACAAAACAGGAAGCGCAAGGTGGCAGAATCTCTGATTACAACTGAAGAAAGTTTTGTCAAATCCTTGACTGCAAAGGATATCGAAGAGATTTTAAGCTGACTTTTTTGAGCCGACTTTGGGCAGTGTAAGCTGATATTTAACTGAAATTGTCCGTATCAGAATGATTATCCCAACACTGATAAATGAGTTCATATTATCATCCACATTCAGCAGTTTTAATAATACAAAAACAGCCGCCCCTGATAGACAGGCAGTTGCATAGATCTCCTTTTTGAAAATAAGCGGAACTTCATTGATCAGGGTATCTCTGATAACGCCCCCCATAACCGCAGAAAACATCCCCATAATGATGGCAGCTAGTGGCGCAACATCATAAAACAAAGCTTTCTGAACCCCTACTACGGTATAGAGTGCAATCCCCAAAGTATCAAAGAGGAAAAATGTTCGGCGGTATTTTAGGATATAATATTTAAAAGAAATAGCAATGATTACACCCAAACTTATCGCAATCAGATAATTCCCATCCACAACCCAGGTCGGACGAACACCCAAAATCATGTCTCTTAGGGTACCCCCACCTACAGCAGTAACGAAACCCGTGAATGTTACCCCAAAGATGTCGCGATACATATTTTTATCCGAAGCCGCTAATGCACCTGATACTGCGAATACCAGTGTTCCGATCAGATCGATATAATAAGGTAACTGCATCCTGATTTAAAAAGTATAAAATAATGCTTCAATTTATGAATAAAGGTTAAGAAAGTGAATCAGAAGTTCGGAATACAGGGCGATTTCAGATTTTATTCAGCAGTTCACGATATTCCTCCAGGCTTATAAAATCAGCACCCATGCTTTTCAGGTGACTGGTATAAACCTGGCAATCAATCAACTTAAAATTATAGTTCTGACATAAATAAATCAGGGCAACTTTCGATGCATTACTAACTCTGGTGAACATACTTTCCCCGCAAAAAACATGATTAATCTGAACACCATATAAACCTCCAACCAGCACATCATTCTCCCACACTTCAACAGAATGTGCATAACCAAGATTGTATAATTGAATATAGGCCGACTTCATTGTGTCAGTAATCCAGGTTCCCTCCTGGTCCTTCCTGACGGAATTTGCACAGGCACTTATCACTTCGGTAAAAGCCTGATCGGAGGTAATTCTGAAACGACCGGATCTTAAAACCTTAAGCATGGAGGCAGATATCTTCAAATTTTCAGGAAATAATACGAATCGCTCATGCGGTGCATACCATAATATTGGATCACCTTCAGAGAACCAGGGAAAAATTGCACTCCGATAAGCCAAAAGTAATCTTTGAACCGAAAGATCACCTCCAATTGCAAGTAAACCGTCCTCAGAAGCGAGTTCCGGATCAGGGAACCAAACCTCATCTTCCGATAATTGAAAAATCATTCTATACCGCTATTGAAATTAATTGCTTCTGAAGAATATGAGAATATAAAGTGCAACTATTTGTAAAACAAGCGAATATAATGCCATGGATCCGGGGTTGTACTTATCCTTTATAAATAAAATAATTGAAAAAACAGGCCCGATAAAAACAGAGATTATCATGGGAAGCCATAAAAGCTCAAAAAATGCACCCAGAAAGGCATCGCTATAAACATTTAAAGACTTTGCGGTCAACCAGTACAGAATAATAATAATGCTCAGGATGAACAATTTCTTATTATACCCTGAATTTTTAAATGATGCCGGGCTGTCTGACATTTTAATTCATTTTAAAAGATGGGATTATCTGCAGTTCTGCTCAATAAAAGATGCTGATTTATCACTGCCAAGTCTTCTGATAATATGAAAGTCTTCGCATGCGCCCTCAAAATCCTCCTGTTTTAGCTTACGCTGCGCCTGCTTTAATAGGCGGTCTATGAATTTATCGTCATAGCCTAACTGGTATTTAAGTGCTTCTATCCGGATTTCACCGGCTTCATCAGTGACTCCGGCAACTTTCTTATCATAATAATTAAAGATTACTTCACTCATTCCCCTTCTTGCCTGATAAGCATTGATTGCGGCATTAATTTCATCCTTTGAACGTTCTTCACACTTAAAATCGCGCAGTGTGAAATTTACCGGCAAAACCATAGAAACCAGGGTATCATAATTTGAAGGCACGGTCCATTTACCGGAAGTCAGGCGGACGACGCGCAAGGCCTCATAATCCAGATCTGTACCAAAGCCTTTCAGCACTTCTGATTGGTAAATTCGGCCCTGTTTGTTCAGCTTAAAACTTATATTAACCGTACCCTGAAGACAATTATCTCTGGAGTATTCCGGATAGATCATTACATTATATATAAAGGTGCTTAAATTTTTTCCCTTAAATACCGGCTGGTCATCAACTGTGAGTGATGTAAGATGAATCAATAAACTAAAAATGAAGTTGAAAATCATATTCCAATTTAACGAAAAAATAGCGTTATGATTATTATCCTATGGTCTAATTTCTCAGGCAAACAGAAAGTAATAATTATAAACGTAATGAGAAAGGGCACCCCCAACAACAAAAAGATGCCAGATTTCATGGCTATGAATATTCCTGCCCATGGGTTTATCCTTATAGTAGAAAACCGTACCTCCAATATAGAATACCCCGCCAAGCAGCATCCAGCCAATAGCAGAAAGTGATAGTTTTTCTGCCATTTCGCTCATTAAGGGCACAATTAACGCTCCCATTGCAATATAAATCCCGAGTGAAAGTCCTTTATGCTGCAAACGGTTAAAAATTTTCAGTGTACATCCTGCAGCTGCAATAGTCCAGATCATTCCAAACAGGGTCCATCGGGTATACCCGTCAAATACCAGTAAAGCCGTCGGTGTATATGATCCGGCTATCATAAGGTAAATACAGCAATGATCGATCTTTTGCCAGAATCTGACCTCAGCCTCTGTATTGGGATAACTATGATAAATTGAACTGATTCCAAACAGAACAATGGTACAAATACCATAAACCCAGGCAGCGGTATATTCAATTGGCAAATCTGCCCTGTTGAGCAGGAGTACAGTTCCGGGTATTGCAAGAATAGCCGGAATAACATGGGTATAAAAATTTACTGGCTCACGAATGGTTCTCATTTCAATCAATCATCCTGACCCGGTTCCTCTGCCTGACGAGGCTCCTTACCAATCTTTTCAAAGAGTCTATCCATTTTCTCAACATATTCGCTGGTATCGTCCAGAAAAAATTCAAGATGTGGAACTATCCGTACCTGATCCTTGATACGATTTCCCAATTTATAACGGATCTCATTGGAATGAGATTTTATAGTGTTTATTGCCAATGAATTGTTAGTGCTGTTAAAAAAGCTCAGATAAACTCTGGCGATAGCCAGATCTGGGGAAACCCTCACCCTGGTAATTGTTACCATGATATTGGGTAAAAAATTCAATCCCTCCCGCTGGAATATCTCAGCCAGATCTTTCTGAATAACTCCTGCAAACTTCTGTTGACGTTTAGATTCCATAAAATTGGGGATTAAGATAGTTTAAAAATTAAAAAATCAATCTGCATGTTTCAGTTTTAATCAATACAGACTCATTACATAGCTCAGTCTGATCAATAAAGCAATTTATCATAAGGATAACGTTTCGTATGAATCGCCTTTACCTTTTCATATAACAATGCCCTGAATTCTTCAATATTTTCCTTGTTCAATGCCGAAATAAAAATTGCCGGATTTCTGTCCTTATTCATCCAACTATTTTTAAAGTCGGCAAGAGTAAGTGGCGGATGCTCATCCTGCGGGTCAAAATCTGCGGGTTTGTAGGCATCAATCTTATTAAATACGGTAATTATTTGCTTATCGATTGCCCCCATATCTTTCAGTGTTTCATTAACAGTATTGATCTGATCTTCGAAATTGGGGTGTGAAATATCAACCACATGGATTAAAATGTCAGCTTCACGAACCTCATCAAGGGTTGATTTGAAACATTCGATCAGATGATGGGGCAATTTGCGAATAAATCCTACGGTATCTGAGAGCAAAAAGGGCAGATTTTCAATCACAACTTTTCTGACTGTAGTATCCAGAGTAGCAAATAGTTTATTCTCGGCAAAGACTTCCGACTTGGAGATCATATTCATGATCGTTGATTTGCCCACGTTTGTATATCCAACAAGTGAAACCCTGACCAATTGAGCCCGGTTCTTTCTTTGAGTTAGATTTTGCTTATCAATTTCTTTTAACCGCTCTTTTAATAAGGATATTTTATTCAGGATTAAACGGCGGTCAGTTTCTATCTGGCTCTCACCCGGACCACGCATCCCGATACCACCCTTCTGCCGCTCAAGGTGAGTCCATAAGCGTGTTAAGCGGGGCAATAAATATTGAAGTTGTGCAAGCTCAACCTGAGTTTTTGCCTGGGAGGTTTGAGCTCTTTTTGCGAAAATATCAAGAATCAGATTGCTTCGGTCGAGTATTTTTACCTGCAGTTCATTTTCTATATTCCGGAGTTGGGAAGGTGAAAGTTCATCGTCAAAAATGACCATATCAATCTCTTCCGACTTAACATAGGCATTGATTTCTTCGAGCTTTCCGGTTCCTACAAATGTAGCCCTGTCGGGACGCTGCATCCTTTGGGTAAATGCCTTTTGTGTTTTGCCCCCTGCCGTATCAACTAAAAATTTAAGCTCATCCAGATATTCCTGAGTTTGTTCTTCTGTCTCACCCGGTGTAATTATACCCACAAGAACCGCTCTTTCGGGCTTGACTTCGGTATCGAAAAATTTTTGTCTGGGCATTTATTTGTAATAATTATTGCAAAGATAAGAGTTTGACCCGGAGTAATTGAACAGCAGGCTGTCAGAATATCCCTTAAATTCTATAAAATACCGGCCTTTAGATTTTTGATACAAACTCTTTCATTGCCATCCCCGGATCTGTTTCCTTCATGAAATTTTCACCAATTAAAAACCCATCAAAGCCTGCATCTCTCAATTCCCTTATCGTTTTTGGATCACTGATTCCGCTTTCAGAAATTTTCAAAAACCTGGAAGGTATATGCTCAACAAGATCATAAGAATGCTGCACTGAAACTGAAAAATCACCGAGATTTCGATTGTTTACCCCGATAGCATCCAGATCATCACAGATACTGCGATCCAGTTCTTCTCTGTTATGAACTTCAAGTAGAACATTGAGACCCAAATTTTTGGCACATTTAGCCAGTTTTCTGACTTCTGCAGGAGTTAAAATTGCTGCAATCAATAAAATAATGTCTGCACCTAATGCTTTGGCTTCAATAATCTGGTATTCATCAAGCATGAAGTCCTTCCTCAACAGAGGCAACTTATTTACTTTTCTTGCCTCGATTAGATCCTCATCTTTTCCTCCAAAAAAGCTCCGGTCGGTTAGGACTGAAAGTGCGGAAGCCCCTGCCTCGGCATAACCATTGGTAACCTCTTTAACAGAGAGGCGGTCGTTTATAATTCCTTTGGATGGAGATTGACGCTTAAACTCCGCAATGATTCCTGTCCGTTCAGGATCCAGGATAAAATCACGCAGCACATAACATTCCCGCGAGAATAAGTCTCCTTGCTTTAGCTGTTCAACTGAAGTTTTAAGCTTTGCAGCTTCAATTTCAATTCTCTTCTTCAGAACGATTTTATCGAGAATATTTCCTCCCGAAGGGTACTTTGAATTCGTATCACTTGTAGTCATATCTTCAAATTGCTGGCTCAACTCAACCAGTTAGTAATAAGCAGTTTACCATGTTCAGTAAGTACAGATTCAGGATGAAACTGTACACCCCGTACATCGAGGGTACGGTGACTCAGGGCCATGACCACACCTTCAGGATCCGTTGCGGTTACATTAATCACATCAGGAACAAGATCATTCCTGACTGCCCATGAATGATATCGCCCTACCTTAAAATGTTTCGGACAGTCCTTAAACAACTTTTCATTTTCATCGAGAACGGTAATCTCTGTGGCTCTTCCATGAACCGGTCGGGAAAGGTTGTATAATTCGCCACCAAAAACCTCAGCTATTGCCTGTAAACCCAGACAAATACCCAGAATGCTCTTACTTGGCGAATACGTCCGGATCACATCCAGCAAAAGACCAGATTCTGATGGTATCCCTGGTCCGGGTGAAAGCAGGATCTTTTCAAAGTCATTCACATCCGCCAGCTTGAATTTATCATTTCTCCATACCGTTGCCTGATGACCTGTTTCATGGAGAAGATGTACCAG
>CAZTRY010000030.1:16162-19976 GCA_964616525.1 uncultured Sphingobacterium sp.
TCATTCAGCTCACTTTTGGGGTCTGAATCTGCGACAATACCTGCACCGGCCTGATAATGCAGCACATTATTCTGGCTGAGGAATGAGCGGATCATGATTGCATGATTAAAGTCGCCATTGAAACCCATAAATCCGATTGCACCGCTATAAAACCCCCGTTTTTGGCCTTCAAAACGATCGATCAGTTGCATCGCCATATATTTAGGTGCTCCGCTAAGTGTTCCGGCCGGATAGGTATCACCAACCACATCAAAAGGATCAACTGAACTCTGCAATTCACCAGTCACTTTTGAAACCATGTGTATCAGGTGTGAATAGTACTGAATCTCTTTAAATGACTTCACTTCAACCTTATCGCAATGTCTGCTCAGATCATTTCTGGCCAGGTCAACCAACATCACATGCTCGGCATTCTCCTTGACATCCCTTTTCAGATTCTCTGCGAGCTCGGCATCCTGCAGACTATTTCCTGTCCTTTTGAAAGTACCGGCAATCGGATAAATGGTAGCTATATTGTTTTTTATAGTGAGCTGTGCTTCGGGTGAAGATCCAAATAATTTAAAATCACCATAATCAAAATAAAACAGATAAGGAGAAGGATTAATTGACCTCAGGGCACGATATACATTAAATTCATCTCCCAAAAATGGTTTAGAAAAGGCTCGGGAAGGGACAATTTGAAACACATCCCCCCGGAAAACATGCTTTTTCACATTTTCTACAAGGCTGATAAACTGCTCATCGGTAAAATTAGATTTTTCCTCTCCATTCAGACTGAACTTATACTCGGGGAAATTTTTATTCTGGATCAGATACTGAATCTTCTCCAGCCCGTCGGGTGCGTTCTTTTCTGTCCGGTGTTCCAGCAGATATAATTCATTCTTGAAATGATCAATGACTATAATGTACCGGTAAACATGATATTGCATTAATGGTATATTCCTTCCATCAGCAGGTTTTGAGTGTAGTTTAATATCCTCAAAATGTTCCACGCTTTCGTAAGCAAAATAACCGAACAAGCCATTTGAAATAAACTTAAAATCATCAGTTGATGCCGCTTCAAACTGCTTTCTGAAGGTAGAAACCTGTTTCTTAAGTTCAAGATCTTTCAGAGGATATTGCTCCCTTTCGCCATCAGGAAAATAAGTCTCCAGCTTCTCAGCGGTTAAAACTATTCCGGCAATTGGATCACAACAAACATAACTAAGACTGTTTTCTCTGCTATGGTAGTCAGAACTTTCGAGCAAAATACTGTTAGGAAAAACATCGCGTAAACGCAAATAAATACTCACCGGGGTAGTGGTATCGGCAAGTAATTTTTTGTGGGAAGTGTATAATTTATATTTCTTCATATTCATCTATGTTATCTGATCAGGATTCCAGTTTTATGCAATCACAGACCATAAAAAAACCCGACGTTTCAGGGCGTCGGGTTTTATATTTTTAAGGTTTTACTTGATTAAAATTGATCAAAATACCTGTTCCCTGCGCCCTTTTCTAAAGTGCACCACCAATTTGCTGTATTTTGTTTGATATTCATTGTTCACAAAAATATAAAGAAATTTGACAATGCAAATTTTTTCATATGTATATAATCATTTTCAAGCCTTTATCCTGAGGAATTGATTATCCTAAAATCGGGCGACCGCTTTGATAAATTGCTACCACAATAACCAAAACTGCTAAACCGTAATACAAAGCAATTGATCTGTGTTTATTAAAACCTTCTGCGGCTTTCTTGGAACGGGAATGACCAACAGTAATCAGCACAATTGCAAACAGCATCATTACTGAGTGTTCAACAGTCCAGTAACGGGTAATTGCATCTTTCATTGCTTCGCCCATATTTGCATAATTTACTGCAGGACTGAAAAAATAAAGGATCAGGCCAACAAGAAACTGGGTATGAGTAAAGATCATCGCAAATAAATTCACCTTGCGATTGGTTTGTGTATATGGCTTCTTACCAAATAATCCTACTATAGCCAATAATAGAGCAATAGCCAATAATAAAAGGACTATATATCGAAGTCCGGAATGCAAGCCTAATAAAGTAGAATACATAATGATTTAAATTTATCCTCAAAGTAAAGAAAAAACCTGCATTTATAACAATACAAAATACGCCTAACGGGCATCGAGATAAATTGCTTCCGGGCTGCTTGTCAGATCCGCACTAAGCAAAGGTGCGATATTACCTGTACCTGAGTAATTAAAAACGAGAATTTTACGCCTTGCCTTTTCGGCAATATAGATCAGATCCTTACCTTCCCGGTCGTCCCAGGCCACATCAACCGGATTTCCAAGTCCGGTAAGCGCACCCTTTATTGTTTTTGAAGGAGCAATAGAAGGACCTGATACAGTAAATTTTGAACTTGCATCTGTGATAATATGAATGGCCCCGTCAGAATCGAAACCGGCCGCGCTTGCTTCGGCTATGTCAGTCAGGATCAGCACATCCCGCGAAGAGGAATAGCTTATACCATGGAGTCTCATTGCGCCACTCAGCGTGATTTTCTTTGCCGGAAGGATAGGCCCAACGGCTAATGCCGATGCATTTTCAAACAGCTGTACTTCCACTCTGTTTTGATCAATCACTACAAAAAGCCGGTCATTATCCAGATGAATTCCCCAGGGCTGTCCATTAAGCTTTAGCTTTTTATCGGCCAAAACATTATCCTTTAGGGTACTTACATTATTGTATACATAAATTGCACTATCGATATTACTTGATATATATAACATATCCCTGGACCGGTCAAAAGCGATTTCACGTGCACTCAATAAGCCTTCATGAACAAAGGAACTTTTATTCACAAGACTTCCGTCAGTATTTACTTTGAAAGTTTTAATGTTTTTGTTCAACCTGCCAACCTGAAATACAACACCTGAATAAGGATCAAACAGAATGCCGTTACCATCAGGTAACTGGGAATTGAATTTATAGGGTTCAGTAAATTTTGTCTGATCGGCAGGATCAAAGATCAGGGTATTATTTACCGCCGCATCAGTATCTGCATTTGAAACATATAATCTTGACACTGTACTTTTGGGCATCGCCTTATTCTCATCTTTCACACAGGATGAAAAAATGAGTGATGGAAGAATACAGACGATTATATAAAACAGGATTCTTGATTTCATATTGAGTTCCAAAGTTAAGAGTTGAAACGAATAAATGCTCAAGCTATTTTTGAGATGGTAAATTCTTTAAATAAAATAAGCTCCTGATGGGCAGGAGCTTATTTAAACTAACCAATTATAAACCTGTTGAATAAGGTTTGCTGTAGGGGAAGGAGTCGAACCTTCACGAAGCAGTTATTTCCCAGTTAAGGTATTTCCCAGATCTTCGCCACCGAGACGAGGAGGTGTGTCTGCCAAATTTCACCACCTTACAGTGTATAAACAATCATTTTCTGATTGCTTAAAACAAATGTAAATATAAGGCTCATTCTTTGCAAATATTTTAACGAATTATTTTAATTTTTATTTATTTTTTATTTTTTATGATATTAAATTAACGATTTGATAATTCAATGATAATATTTAAGCGAAAAATTTCAAACCTGTTAATAATATTCTCAGGAATAGGTAAAGAGGGGATCTGATCAGAATTGCAATAAATAAAATAAGCTCCTGATGGGCAGGAGCTTATTTAAACTAACCAATTATAAACCTGTTGAATAAGGTTTGCTGTAGGGGAAGGAGTCGAACCTTCACGAAGCAGTTATTTCCCAGTTAAGGTATTTCCCAGATCTTCGCCACCGAGACGAGGAGGTGTGTCTGCCAAATTTCACCACCCTACAGTGTGTAA
>CAZTRY010000030.1:20076-33568 GCA_964616525.1 uncultured Sphingobacterium sp.
CGCCACCGAGACGAGGAGGTGTGTCTGCCAAATTTCACCACCCTACAGTGTGTAAACAATCATTTCCTGATTGCTTGTTACGAATGTATAACATGTTCTCATTTATTGCAAATGTTTTAATAAACTATTTGAATTTTTATATAAATAATAATTATATTGCATAATTATTAATAATACAACAATTAAAAATGGAAAACAGGAGCCATAATTTCGAACTTGACAATCTGGACACTCAGATACTCTGTATATTAATGGAAGATGCTACAATTCCTTATACTGAAATTGCGAAGAAATTGATCGTTTCGGGAGGAACTATCCATGTAAGGATGAAAAAAATGCAGGACATGGGAGTTATAAAAGGCTCTCATCTCATCATTGATCCGCAAAAGATAGGCTACGATATCTGCGCGTTTCTCGGTATTTATCTGGAAAAGGGATCGCAGTATAAAGATGCCGTTGAAAATCTCAGAAAAATAAAGGAAGTGGTAGAACTACATTATACTACCGGCTCCTACAGTATGTTTGCCAAAATCATCTGCAGGGATACCAATCATTTAAGACAGGTGCTAAATGAAGATATACAGGGAGTAAAAGGAATTCAGCGGACAGAGACCCTGATTTCACTTGAAGAAAGTATTAAACGTCAGATTACACTTTAATATTCCTGAAAAATAAAAGAGCCCTCCCAGGATCAATTCCAGGAGGGCTCTTTTGTATTTTTAGAAACTCTTAAGCTTCTTTGTATAGCACACTTTTTACAGCAGCAACAACACGTTCTGCATTTGGAAGTGCTTCTTTGATCAATGTTGGAGCATAAGGAAGCGGAACATCAGCACAAGCAACTCTCAAAACCGGAGCATCCAGATAATCAAATGCATCTTTCTGAACTTTGAAAGTAACTTCAGTTGCAATTGAACCTAAAGGCCATGCTTCTTCCACAAAAACCATGCGATTGGTTTTCTTAACTGAATTAATGACTGTATCATAATCGATTGGGCGAATTGTACGCAAATCAATCACTTCGGCATTGATACCTTCTTTCGTTAGCTCCTCAACTGCAGGCAAAACTACTCTGGAAAGCATTTTTCCAAATGTTACGATGGTTACATCACTTCCTTCTTTAACTATATTAGCCTTACCGATTGGCAGGTAGTATTCTTCTTCAGGCACCTCGCCCTTATCACCATACATTACTTCAGATTCCATAAAGATTACAGGATCCGGATCCAGAATAGCTTGTTTCAATAAGCCCTTTGCATCATAAGGAGTAGATGGAACAACCACTTTTAATCCCGGGCAGTTTGCATACCAGCTATCGAAGTTCTGAGAATGCTGGGCACCCAGCTGACCTGCATTTCCTGTTGGACCACGGAAAACAATCGGACATGAAAACTGTCCGCCGCTCATGCTAAGCACTTTTGCTGCAGCATTGATGACCTGATCTATTGCAACAAGGGAAAAATTAAAGGTCATGAACTCAACAATTGGATTCAATCCGTTCATGGCTGCACCAATACTGATTCCGGCAAAACCTAATTCAGCAATCGGGGTATCAATAACTCGTTTAGGACCAAACTCATCAAGCATTCCCTGACTAACTTTGTAGGCTCCGTTATATTCAGCAACTTCTTCACCCATTAAAAAAATCTTATCGTTCTTCCGCATTTCTTCATTTAATGCTTCACGAAGTGCCTCTCTGAATTGTATTTCTCTCATGTGTAAAATCAATTTTTGGAACGCAAATATAAGTTTAATGTTTGAAAACCAAACTGAATTGGAAGGCTGGGATTGGCAATGTTACAAATACCTGTCAAACATTACAATTTAACTATTACAAGCGATGCCAAAGAGCAACTGAAATTGCCAAATAGTTCATTTATATAATAAAATAATTGTCTACTACACAGAATAATGAACATCCAGTACTATTTTAAAAAAATCAGTCCCAGACATAACGTTCATCATATTCCACCTGATTCTCTTTTAAAATAGATCTGAACTCCTCCTGAAATGTCTTTTTATAATGATGCTCATGTTGATTGGCAATGTATTGGGTTACCATATCTACTCCTTTATAATTTACAGAAAATGCACCATAACCATTCTGCCAGTAAAAGTTTTTGAGAGATTCATCTTTGGTTTTCATCCATTTTGATGAATGTGATTTGAGTTCTTCAAGTAATTTCATGAGGGCAATTTTCTTGGAAAGCATGCACAGAACATGAATATGATCTGTAAATCCACCAATTTTTACAGGAAAACATTCCAGATTATAACAAATCCCCCATAAATATCGATGCAACTCATCCTCAAAAGGGGGTTTAATTAAAGGCTCCCTGTATTTTGTACTGAATACAATATGGAGGTAATTTTTTACGAGTGACTGTCCCATTATAATTAAGATTAAATCTCAATTTAACGCATTACACTTTAATCACGCCCCCTTCGGGGCTGTATGTGCTAATCTGTTTATTTAACGGTTTATATCTCGGGCAGAGCTTCGCAATGCCCTATAGAAATACCGCCCCTTCAGGGCTAAGATTTTACATCTTAACATACTAGCAAGCCCTGAAAGGGCGAAATACTACCAACGAAGGGTGAAGCCCTGAGTAGAGCAAAATGGTGTAGCCTTGAGAATAGAAAATAATGCACTTATACATTCCAAAAAGAGAACTCACCTCTGACAAATTCCTTTAAACGAGCAATAAATACAATTTTCAGTATTCGATGTTTGCCTGAATGGTACTGAGCTATCGAACAGCTCATTCAATTTTTCCTTTAGTTTGAGAGCAAACTGTTCTTTTAAACCCGCCAGATTCTCATCACTTAGAATTAAACTACCTTTTCCTTTCGTTAAGAACTGTGTCCCGGCCTTAAAATCTTTTACGGTGTAAAGATGAGGCTCTACATGGTTCAAATTCCTAACCTTCTCATAAACAAGCGTGTAAAAGAGTGTTTGAAGCAGGGCCTTGTTCTGACCATTCCCTTCTTCATCAAATAATCCTTCATCACTGTACTTCAACTGATCCTTACCGGTTTTATAATCTACTATCCGGATTTTATTCTGATGAAAATCTACCCTATCGATGATTCCCATTAACCTCACCTGCTCTTCCCTGCCCTCAGATTCAATGGGAAACAAGGGGGTAAAGGTTTCCCGGTCTTCAAGTTCCCTGATTACGAAAGGTGCGATTTGCTCATCATGCCGCAACACTTTCAACGCATATTGCTCAATTACCTTTATGATGATCTGCTGCAATGCACTATGCATATGTTCAAAATCCGGATTAAGTTTCAGCTCCTGGATCATAGCAGCTTTAGACATAGCCGGCAACAATTTTTCTCGCTGCCTGATGTAATCTGCAGTCACTTCCTTCCCAATCGAATCCCGGTAAAAATTTTCCATTACTGTATGCAGCATGGTACCCACTGTATGCGGACCGATCTCATCCGGCAAATCCTTTGGCTCAGCCAAACCGGCGATTTTGCCAAAGAAAAACTTCAGTGAACAGCTTACATAATCAGTAAATGCAGATGCAGAGATCTTTTTATCATATTTGCTTTCAGAATTCCGTTTTAAATAAGTCCGGAGTTTATCCAGCACCGGACCACTCTTGCTCACTTCTATACTTTTTCCGACTGAAATATCAATTGGCTGATTCTGCTGTAACATGTGCGTAAACCTGCAGCTTGTTTCAAATTCCAGTTGTTTAATAAACCTGCTTTCTTCTCCGCTACTTCCTGTCTTGTCATCAGTGATGCCGGCATAAATCAGGGTGACTTTCTTAGCACAATGCAACAATCGATAAAAGAAATAAGCAAAAATGGAGTTTTGGTTCTCGAGCACCGGTAATGCAAAAGCTCTTCTGACATTATCCGGGATAAAAGATGGAGTAATACTCACCTTAGGAAGTACCCCCTCATTCATTCCAAGTATAATCAGCTCATCGAAATCAAGACAACGGCTTTCGAGCAGACCCATGACCTGCAAGCCTGATAATGGCTCTCCGTCAAAAGGAACTGTGAGTCCTGCCAGGGCCCTCCTAACCGTTCTAAGCACAAACCCCGCGTTTATTTCAGGCATTGATCCGGCATTCCCAAGCTCGGCAAAACTATCTGAAAGTATATTCAATGTTTTAACCGCCTCCGCTATGAGTAAACTTTCAAGCTTACGCAAATCGGCAATCTGCTCTGAAACCAGCAAAAGTAAGCTGCCCAAATTCCTGATCGTATCGGCAGGACTTTCAAACTGACTGAAAGTAAGTCCGGCAATTTTACTGCTTCCCTTTAGTTCCTGAAGTTTAAATCTGGCTTTCTTTTCCTCAATAATCTCCTTATGTATCTTATCCCTCAGCTCAGTATCGGTAGCAATCAGGGGATTGAAGATATAAGTCAGAACTTTGGGATAAGCAATAGAGACCTTATCCCCGGAGGCTATTTCCTCCTGAATATCGATCCAGAGATCGCATAATCCGAAAACTGCCGACTGTTCAAAAGGATAGCCCATGGTGATATTCAGACTATCATCAGCAACTGTCTGTAGAACCGGAAGCAATAGACTCTCATCAGCCAGAATGATCGCTTTTGAAGCAGGGTCATTCAGATCCGGAGTTTCCGGGAGCAGCTCAGCAAGCAATTTCCCCTGAGCTATTTTACCTAAAGTCTGAATTATTTTAAACTCCCTCTTCGAATCATCAATGCGGTTTTCGGTAATTGAAAACTGGTTTTCAAGACCCACAATATTGATGTTTCGCCTGATAAAATGTCCGGCTTCCTGAATAGCATCTGAAAAATAGTGCTCGTCAGCATCAAAATAAAATGAACAACGTCCTTCATCCTGCCAGGATTTAAATAAAATTTCCTCTGCTCTTGATAGAGCATTAAAGCCTACAAAGGCAACATGGCTGAATTCATTTAAAAACCCCGAATCAGAATCCTTTCCTTCAGCGAGGTTGCGATACATCTTTGCACTGCTCAGCAGCCCTTGTTCAGCCAGTTTTGCATGAAAATTCCGATAGAGATTTGGCATCCTGTGCCACATTTCTATAAATTTCTCCTGTACTTTGTTTTGTTTTTCCTGAGAAAATGATGACCAGAAACTCTCCATAAAGGCAAGCTGTTCCTCCTCAAAATTTGGAAACTGCTGTTCCAGTTCGGCAATACTGCCTATCAGATTAAAAACCTTGTCCGGATCGACCATGTAATAATCGATCTGAGAAAAATCAGAGACAATAATCTCGGCCAAAGGATAAAAAACATCTGCACTTACAGGTTCTTTACCTTCCTTTTTTAATAAAAGATTGTATTCAGAATAGAGTACAAAGAACTGCTTTAAAGATGATGCACAGACCAGGTTTGTTGATTCGGAGAAAAATTGCTGGATTGTATAAAAACGGGGACTCCAGATTGGCTTGCCACTTATTTCTGCCAGATACTTCCGCAGAAATAATTGAGGCCGTTTATTATTAAATACAATTGCAACATCCTGAAGATCCTTTCCAAAGCGGTTCAATAGATCTTCTGCAACACGATACAGAAACTTATCAGATGATTTATTCTCCATAATCAGACTTTCTGTAGTTTACGATCCTGTGCGTACCATAAATAGGCATCCACCTGCTCAAATTCACCCATTTTCATCAGATTATCGCGATAAAGCCTGATATCTGCAATATATTTTTCGTTTTGAGCACCGAATTTAAAATCCAGTAACACTGCAGTCTTCTCAAAGACAAACAATTTATCCGGCCGCTTTACAGTTCCCGAATCAATGATCATATCCTTTTCACTGATAACCGATTTGGCAGTTTTGAACCATTGCTTTATTTCCTCCTGAACCAGGACATCCCCAACTGCCTGTCTGATCTCTTCACTTTCCGATTGCCTGATGATCCCCTCCTGAACTTTTTCAGAAATGAGTTTATCCAGATCTTCGGTACTGCTCAAAGTTTCCAGTAATTTATGCATTACAATTCCCTTGCGCTGTTTCGCATTAAACCAGGAATCCTCCTTCATACTGTTTCGCTTGAATCGTTCAGTTAGCTGTTCATTCACATAATACTTATGAATCCTTAGGGTCTCCTGCTCCGGGTCTGCACCGACATCCGGAATCAGAACCGGAAGCTCGCCCATAAAATAATGCGTTTCATCAGATTCAAACTGCAGGTCCCCGGTTTCTTTCTTATCAAACAAACCTGAGAGAATGGATTGCATATTCTTTGTACCTTCTTTGCTCGTCACAGGAACATTCGGGCAAATCAGACATAAATAATCCTTTGCCCTGGTTGTTGCCACATACATGGTATTGATCACATCCATATAACCCAGCATTACCTCTTCAAAATAATCCCGTGCAAAAACAGTAGATGCCAGTCCTTTAACAAGATCTACAGGAAAAGATCTAAACTGCTCAAAACCAGCATGTTTAGCATCAGCCCACAAAAGATTCTTTTGCTGTCCTTTGGAAGAAATAAGAAATTCCCATTTGACAAAAGGGACAATTACTGCCTTGAATTCCAGTCCCTTGGATTTGTGAATGGTCATAACCTGAACCGCATCCTGACTTTCAGAAGAGGGTAAAGCCTTCCCCGAACCCTCATTATCCCACCATTCCAAAAATGAGCCGATTCCCTGATCTCCTGCAGCTGCGAACACAGCCACCTGATCCCTGAAGGCTAAAAGGAAAGGAATCAGATTTTCAGAATCAGACAGTCCAAGCCCGTAAATTTTAATCAGCTTCTCCGTAAGTTCACCTATAGGCAGATGCTTGAATGTATTTATCCCTGAACATAATTCGATAGGTAATATGTCTTCCATTGATGAGATCGGGCCGGAAGCCATTTTCATCCAATGATCGCTGCTTATTTCGATCAGGGTATTATCGGGACTTTGAATCTGAGCCCAGAGTCGCGCACATTCAGCCTTAAAAATTCCACTTTCCGATTCCCTGACAGTCAGTAAGCGGAAGGTTGAAAGTAATAAAGCAATAGCCGGGTTATTCATAATCTTCAGGGCCTCTCCCGATATTACCTGAAAGGACTTCCCTGCGGATTCAGTAAGCCTCTCCTGATTCGCTTTCTGCAACATATAATCAAGAATTTCTGCTGCTTCACGATTTGAACGCACCAATATCCCAATTTCCCTCATTGAAACACCCTGCTTTAAAAGCTCTGCAAGTTTTTCAATGGTGTATGCTGCAGCTTCAGAATGCTCCTCCTCTTCATCCGGCTCTTCACCTGCATTAGCTCGTGGTTTCTTTGGGAAGAATTTTACTTCGATCTTTCCTCCGGATACTGTATTTTTTGTAATTTCCTGATGGCTTCCCTCATAGGCCCTGACAATCATGCTGCTATTCTCTGCCTCCCAGAAGTCGTGCAGGTATTCCGGAGCTGATGCATAAAAAAAATCATTCAGGTTCTGCTGCAAAATTGCGGGCAGGCTACTGTAAAGAAAATTATTAAAACGGATGATATTCTCTGCACTCCTGCGATTGTACTTTAAATTCTCTTCTGCCACATTATCCTCCAGCAGATCTCTTTTTAAATTACTATGCAAAATCCTCCAGTCGCCGTTTCTCCAGCGGTAAATTGATTGTTTAACATCCCCAACAACCAGGTGAGCCGAATGTGTACCATGCGTGCCTTCTGCAATTGCATTTTTCAGCAGGGGTAAAAAATTCATCCATTGAAAAGTACTGGTGTCCTGAAACTCATCGAAGAGGAAGTGCTTAAACTTGTTCCCGGTTTTTTCCCAGATAAATGAAGGGTTATCTGCATCAGAGCCTGTAATGCCTTTCAAAAGCTGCTGAGCATCCGAGATCAGCAAAGCCCGTTTTTCTGAGCGGTAATCCTTCAAAAGATCCGCCATTTTTTGCATTAAACGGAGATATGAGCTGTTCTTATTAATAGCCTGATAGGTATTATAGATTTCAATACCTTCATCAAAATAGGCTATCAATTGTGCCAAATGTGGGTTTAAATGATTGTATAGTTGCTCTACCGGGCCGGTATCCTTCAATGTGCCATTTGGCCACTGGTCAAAATCATTAAGCAGTTTCCTGAGATTATTTAGCTTTGTAAAATCTCCCTGAATGATTTTATCCAATTTTAAAAGCGGATTGTTTGTCTTCCCTGCCAGATCCTTGGGTTCAATCCCCGAAGCATCGAGAAGTTTCGCAATCTTGTCTGCCCGTTCAATGATCTCTTCTTTGAAGGTTTTAATACCCTTTTTTATCTGATTGCGTAGGGCATTGAATTCATTTGTCTGTTCAGTCCCCATGGCCTGCATAGCCTCCTGAAAAGGGTAATATCGCTCCTTAAATATTTCGTTGGCAAGCTCTTTTAATGCGCGGTTATAATCCCAGTCTTGTCCTTCACTGATGCGTTCTATGGCAAGGCCAGTCACCCATTCCAACAACTCAGGATCCTTTTCCAGCTGAAGATTCAATGCAGCAACAAGTTCATCCTTAACCTTTTCCTGATTCATTTCCAGCTTATAACCGCTATCGATGTTAAGTTCAAATGCAAAACTTCTGATCAATTGCTGCACGAACCCATCGATGGTACTAACTGAAAATCGGCTGTAATCATGCAGGATGCCTGCATATATTTCTGAAGCTTTGGCCCTAATCTCTTGTTGAGCCAAATGCGGATAATTTTCTTTCAGAATATCCCCGAATTTTGATTTTTGGTAACCAGAGCGGGCAAGTTCTTTAAGCGCCCCCAGAATTCGTTCTTTCATTTCGGCAGTTGCCTTATTTGTAAAAGTAACAGCCAGAATTTCGCGGTATTTGCCCTTCCCGCTAAAAAGCAATACCAGATAATGTGCTGTCAGGGCAAAAGTTTTACCAGAGCCTGCTGATGCACGAACTAATTTCAGGGCCTTTTGCTGCGGCATGTCCGGATGTGGATTGAAAGTATATTGAATGCTGACTCTTGAATCATGGAATCATAAAAATATTGATTTTATTCATCAATCAGGTATTTCAATTCCATGGATTAATGCAATAAAAAAGCCGGCATAATACACCGGCATGAATAGTTTAATCAGGGTATTTTAAAGAGAAATGAAAAATTCAGACTACTTCTGAATGATTCCTGCCCCATTTTTAAAGCCCGGACTAACAGCCACAGGTAATTTTCCGCTGGCTTTTAGTTCACCGCTAATCACTTTTAAAGCAGCCCTTTGTGCTTCGTCTGAATTCTGGTAATTGACAATTATGGTTTTTGCCTTTTCAATTCCGGGAAGTCCGCTTATGGTATACGGATTGGCGAAAAGTGTCATGATACTGTTCATCCCGGCCAGATCCGCAATCAATGATTTAAGTCCGGCATTATAATCCAGAACTGCACCCGGGCGTCTTCGTGTATCATGAATACTCACAATAATCTGGTCATAGTCCTTAAGTTCTGCCCTTACATTTTTGATATCGCTATCCGAAGCATCTTTTGGTAATAAAAAGATCAATGAATTCGGCAAAAGAGGCTTTATCATATTTTGAAATGTTGTCAAACCCGGAGTCCCCATACTCACCAGAGCAGTTTTTTTGTTTAAATCCAGTTCTTTGATCCGGGTATCACCATTCAGAATTGTTACTGCGGCATCTGCCAGCTGCTGATTAAGCTGTCTGGCTTCGGGGCGATTCAGATCTGAAATGATATTCTCAGGGTTAACAAAGTGTTTATCTGATAATCCTGACCAATATTTAGCCAGAAGAACCTTTCTTACACTGGCATTGATGCGCTCCCAACTCAACTGTTTGGATTTGATCGCCTTTCGTACCAGTTTTACTGCTCTTTTGGAATTACCCGATAGCTCAATAACATCAAGCCCGGCAATCAGACCCAGCACATCACTTTCTCCTTCAGGAAAAAATTTGGCAACGCCTTTCATCTCCATGGCGTCTGAGAAAATGATCCCCTTAAATCCAAGATCATCCTTCAATAAGCCGGTAACTATCGGACGGGAGAGTGTTGAGGGTAGATTTGGGGTATTATCCAGAACCGGAATATTCATGTGGGCAACCATGATACCGGATGCACCTTCTTTGATCAGCTCCCTGAATGGATATAATTCCAGTGAATCGAGCCTTTCACGGGTAAAAGGTAATTGGGGAAGGTCATGATGCGAATCTACATCTGTATCACCATGCCCCGGAAAATGCTTGACACTAACCAGTACATTATTATCCTGAAGCCCTTTCATATAGGCACTTACCTTTGCAGCAACATTATACTTATTATCCCCGAATGAGCGGATTCCAATCACCGGATTCTTTGGGTTATTATTGATATCAGCAACAGGGGCAAAGTTCACCTGCATACCGATGCGTTTAAAATCCATGGCCACCTGCTTACCCATCTCATAGATCAGCTTATTATCCTGTATTGCTCCAAGTGTGAGCTGGTAAGGATAGGATATGGTACTGTCAAGTCGCATACCCAAACCCCATTCAGCATCCATTGATATCAATAATGGCACTTTTGAAACAGACTGGTAGCGGTTTGTCAGTACTGCCTGTCTGGCAGGCCCCCCCTGGAAAAACACCAATCCACCGATACGTTCCTTACGAATCAGCTTTGCAATCGAATCTTCGAAGGCTTTTCCTTTATCCGTATGAGCCCTGACCATAAAAAGCTGAGCGATCCTTTCGCGCTTGTTTAATTTTCTAAAAACGGTTTCAACCCAATCATTAGGCTTATCCAATGAACCAAGGAAAGCGTTCTGAGTTTGCGAAATCCCAAACAGCGGACTTACGAATAAGATAAAAAATATGAGGTACTTTAAGTTTTTATACATGTGGAGGGCTGAATAATTTGGTGAAATTATCAATTAAGAAAGAGAATTAGGGCAAATAATGTGAATAAAAAACTAATACCAAGGCTTAAACAGACGCTAAATAGCCATATTGAAAGTTTATCTGTCAATCGCTTACTCAGGAATCTATGCAGGATATAAATTCCGGCTATACTCAGAAAGATAAATATCAGGCCTGCCCAGCCTATTACTTCGGTAATCATCATAAAATGTCCGATTTAAAATACAAATGAACTTAATCCAACACAAATTTATCAAAGGAATTGAATAGATCAGATCAATTCCTACCCATCAGAGGCCTTCTTTCACTAATTATTACAGGCTGGCATCATTATTTCTTAAGCAGACCTATAAATAAAAAAACATCATTATGAAAAAGGTATTCATTTTAGCTATAGGTGTACTGTTCGCAGGAGCTGCGGAAGCACAAACATTTGGTATCAAAGGGGGAGTAAACTTCTCCAATATTATCAAAACGAACGATAGGGATTTCAACACGGAATTTAAACCGGGACTAAATGCGGGATTGTTTCTTGATATTCCAGTAGTAAAAGGCCTGGACTTTTCACCTGAACTGATGTTCTCACAAAAAGGATACAAAACCATGGGGACCAGTTTACTTGGAGGAGCCAATGAATATTCAGTAACTACAAACTTTATTGAAATTCCAATTCTGGCCAAGATCAGTCCATCCAATAAATTCAGTATTTATGCAGGTCCGCAGGTTTCTTTTCTTACTTCAACAAAAGAGAAGTTTACCCAGGGCTCTACAACTTACCAGAATACAATCAGAGCTGAAAACGAAAATCTGAAGAAAAGCCTTGTTGGCGGTGTAATCGGAGTAGGCATTGGAATTACCGATCAATTGAGTTTACAGGGTCGTTATGCACTTGATTTCCAAAAAAATAATGAAAATGGATCAAGTGAAACACCACTTTATAAGAACCAGGTGATTCAGACCGGTTTGGCTTATCGCTTTAAGTAATAAATATTACCCAGGATTTAACCCGGGTAAATTCAAATCAATAAAAAATGCCCCGGACATGATCCGGGGCATTTTTGTTAAATACAGATTCGATGCTTAAGATTAGCGTTCATTAATAATAATCTCAGAGATCATCCAGCCTTTATCAGATTTAGTGAATTTCAGATTAAATCTGTAAGAACCTGCAATATCGATACGGTTTCCATTGATGTTACCTACACCCTCCACCTCAAAATCTGCTGATCCGCCGGCAGCAGGACCATCAACTTTAAATGCTTTGTTCAAAGCAGCAGATTTACTGATATCATAAATACCCTCAGTAAAAGTGTAGACAATACCTGCTCTGTCGAGGGTATTACCCGTCGGTTCATACATTTTACAGGTTTCACTCAGGTTAGAAACGATCCAGGCTTTATCCTTTTTCACAATGGCGATTGCAAAACTGTCTACCAGGCTTTTTAGCTGATCTTCATCACCTGTCTTTGCAACAGCTTCATGCACTTCTGATAGCGAAAAAGCTACAAAAAGTACCAGTAAGAATTTCTTCAATGGAATAGGGATTATAAATGTTTAGTGATTTCTGGTGACATTGGTGTAACCGCTGAGCGGAAACGGTGGATCAGATTTCCATCTTCATCTATCAGGAATTTTTCAAAGTTCCACTTGATATCACCGGTAAAATCAGGATTTTCGGCAGTAGTGAGATATTTGAACAGGGGATTGATATCATCTCCCTTTACACTGCTTTTTTCAGCAAGCGGGAACGTTACTCCGAAATTTTTCTGGCAGAACTCCTTGATATTCAGGTTCTCACCAGGCTCCTGACCTCCAAAATTGTTTGCAGGAAAACCAATTACGACCAGTTTATCTTTATAAGTATCAGCAAGTTTCTGAAGATCTGCATATTGCTTGGTATAACCACATTTTGATGCGGTATTCACAATCAAGACTTTCTTGCCCTTATATTTCTTCAGGTCGAGAGTTTTGCCATCAATATTCTGAACCTTAAAGGTGTATATTGAAGGAGGTGCTGTAATGAACATTGCGAGTACTAAGAGTAGTGTTTTCATGAGTTAAAATTAAAATATAAAAACTGAATAAATATCAAAAGATTGGCAGAGGAATTAAAACTAACAATTATCTGACAATAAGAGTATTAAGTTTTGGTTTTAAAAAAATTGATATCAGGAACCCGATGGCAATTCCAGTAAAACAAATTCTGTGCTGCTTCCACTAATGTTCCTAACTGAAAAAGATTGCTTCCGCTTAATGACATAAAAACTTCCCGGCTGGAGGTTTTGAAGCCCGCTTTTTCCATTTTGTCTTATTTCCAATGTGGAGGCATTTAGCGCGACCAAAACCTGAGAATGCTTTTTATTTTTTGTTTTAAAATCAATTCCTTTTATGAGATTTAGCCGGTAAGCCCTTACCCAATTGGTGTCAATTTCTAATTTCAGATTAGGCAAAGACAATGGACTTTGATTGAAAGTCGGTCCTTTCAATAATAACTCTACGTCCATAACATGAAAAGTATCCCTATCTGCGTTCCAAACCCGGTGAATACGGTTATTTGGTGGTGCTAAATTTTCAAATCGAATTTCACCGGCTCTTGATTTACCACTTACAGGACCTTCACCCTGTACCTGCGAGCCGGTATTTGAGTTCGTTAGCCTGATAAAAAATGAGGGTGTA
>CAZTRY010000030.1:33668-36413 GCA_964616525.1 uncultured Sphingobacterium sp.
CTGTACCTGCGAGCCGGTATTTGAGTTCGTTAGCCTGATAAAAAATGAGGGTGTATTATGAATATGATACAGAGAGGTGTCGCCCGGGGCTACCAGAACATTCAGGATTCGTATTTCCCTGTTTTGAAAAACGGGACGATGCCGGGGTTCTTCGTGTACAGGTACCTGTGCCTGCAACATACTGACCTTACTTATCAAAACAAAAATGAATAATAAGTTTCGAAAACCTGATTTGATATATTTCATTGTTTGTTATCGTTCCTGTTTAGCTCCCAGCTGGTGTTTGTTATATTAATTCCAGATTTCATTCATTTCCGTCAGTATCATTGGTCTACCGTCGGTAACAACAATGGTATGTTCATGCTGTGCCATATAGCCACCTTTATTTCCTACCATCGTCCAGCCGTCACTAAGAGTCTCGGCGAAGGTGGATGTTGTCGATATAAAGGTCTCTATGGCGACAACAGAATTCTTTTTAAACCTTGTCTGATTAAACCGATCCCTGTAATTAGCAATTTCATGCGGTTCTTCATGAAGGCCCCTGCCTACTCCGTGTCCGCTAAGATTTTTAATGACTTTATAACCCAGCTTTCTGGCTTCCGTTTCCATCAGATGCCCGATGTCTGAAATACGGACCCCACCTTTTATATTAAAAATCGCCTTATGTAATATCTGCTTTGATGCATCAATCAATTTTTGGTGCTGGTTGATATCTTCACCAATGACAAATGAGCCTCCGTTGTCGGACCAAAATCCGTTGAGTTCTGCTGAGACATCAATATTTACCAAATCGCCTTCTTGCAGGATTCTATTTTCGGATGGAATACCATGACAAAACTCATTGTTCACACTGATACAGGTGCAACCCGGAAATTGATATGTTAATAGAGGAGCTGATTTTGCCCCAAAATCAGATAGTATTTCTGCTCCATAGTTATCCAATTGCCTGGTGCTCATACCGGCTTGAGCATAGTTTCTCATTTCCTTCAGGGTGAAAGCTACTGCCTCACTTGCTTTTTGCATCCCTATTAATTCCTCTTCTTTTGATATTGACATAATTTATAATTCTTTTTGACTTTAGTTATAGCCTTGTTATTAGCAGAATTATTTATTTAATCTTGATTCGATATCCATTTGCTGATGTAAAATTCTGACAACCTCAATAGCATCATTATTAATATTCATTCGGTAAAAGATCAGATGAGATTTAACACTTGAACAAAAATATCCTTCCCGAACATGGCTATAATCTTTTCCAAGTTTTGGATTTTTACTCAAAAACTCAATTTCATCAAAAATCAGATTGATATATCTATCAGCTTGTTCAAGCGACCAATTCTCGTAGGTGTATAACCAAATTTTTTCGAGATCATTGGTTGCCTCATTGCTTATGAGATATTTCATTTTTTGTCAGCATGTTTTGTATGTATTTGAGTTAAGAATGCTTGCCTGTCAAAGTCCTTTACTATTCCGGATGATTCACCCTTTTTCAACTCATTAATAAGCTCAGTCTTCTTTGATTGCTCGAATTCAAATAGCCTCAATGCTTCACGAATAACCTCGCTTGCAGAAGTATATTTGCCGGTTTTGATCTGTTGAGTGATAAAACTGTCATAATAATCGCCCAATAAAATTGAAGTGTTTTTCGCCATCGTTCTTAAATTTTAAATAAAAATACCAATAATTGGTATTTTTTCAAAAACCATTTTACAATATTGATTCGGATTAGAAATTCATTTTATCTGAGCATTCGACATATCCTGCTAAACTTGTCGAACAGCTGATACCTCATTCGTAACCATGGAGTTTATGAGGAAGTCGAATTTGGCTTATTTTTATCAAAAATTCGTCGGAAAGGCTCCAGATTCTGACCTATAAAATCCTCAGGAAACTGTTCCTCATCAGGCAATCCCACCGTCAGGTTTTCATCATTTGATGGCCAGTAATTGGTGCGGAAAATATAATCCCAAACACTCAGCGTAATTCCGTAATTAAAACCATGAGGATGGCTTGGAGGAAGGTTCTTGGCATGGTGCCAGAGGTGCATCTGCGGTCCGTTAAAAAGGTATTTGATTTTTCCCAGCGGGATATTCAGGTTAGCATGTCCCAGCTGACCAGCAACCAGGGTAAAAATATGGACGATGAAGAAGTCGCTGATACCAAATCCTATCATCGCCAAAGGAATATACTCTAGTGTGCGATAAATAATGTTTTCCATCCAATGGTAGCGAAGTAAAGCAGCAAATCCCATCTCTTTGGTGCTATGATGCACTTTATGAAACTCCCACATCCAGTTAACATGGTGATACATGCGGTGAATATACCACTGCATAAAATCGCGTAAAAGAAAGATGATGAGTAATTGAGTCCATCCCGGCAGGTTTCCAACCTGAATAGCAACAAGATTATTTATACCAAACAAGCCTAAAAAATCGTTAAAAGCCTGCACTGCTACCATCGACAGGGCATTGTAAACCAGGAGGGAAAAGAGAAAATAATTCCAGAACAGGTAAAAGATATCGAGCCAGAAATGATCACGAATGAGGGGCTGATTTTTACGCCATGGAAAGGCAATTTCAGCCAGATAAATAAGTACTGAGGCAACAACCAGCCAGTAAAAATAGTTATGCCAGCCTGGGTTTAGAATTTCATTGACAAAGTAGTTTGCATAGCCTGTATAGCCATCTGTTATTACTTTGAAATACTTTTCCACGCTGCAAAGATTGAAATTTTGTTTGGGAATTA
>CAZTRY010000031.1:0-36350 GCA_964616525.1 uncultured Sphingobacterium sp.
GGTATTGATGTTTCCATAGATATATTTAAGGCAGTTGATGCTGCACTAATGATTGATATGCTCATTCAGGATGGTGAGGCTGTTAAGCCGGGTGATATTGCATTTTACGTGAGTGGGAGTGTGCATTCCATTCTCAAAGCTGAACGTTTGGTTTTAAATACAATGCAAAGGATGAGTGGTATAGCTAGCACTACCAACCGGATTGTGAAAATCCTTGAAGGTACCGGGACTAAAGTGCTGGATACACGTAAAACCACCCCGGGACTTCGTTATCTCGAAAAATTAGCTGTCAGGATAGGTGGAGGGGTAAATCATAGGTTCGGCTTATATGATATGATCCTGATCAAGGATAATCATGTTGATTATGCCGGAGGAATCAGCAATGCCATAAAATCTGCACAGAACTATTTAAAAGAGAATAATATTCATATTCCTGTTGAAGTGGAGGTGAGAAATCTGGATGAGTTGAAGGAGGTAATGCAGTTTGGTCAAATCGACAGGATTTTGCTTGATAATTTTAGTTTCGAACTACTGAAGGAAGCAGTAAATCTGGTGAATGGTGCATACATTACCGAGGCTTCAGGTGGCATTACTGAAGATAATGTATTAGCGTATGCCAATTGCGGAGTCGATTATGTTTCTATGGGTGCATTGACCCACTCTGTTAAAAGTCTGGACATGAGCCTGAAAGCAGTCAAACCTTAATTAAATTTATTATTTCATTTATAGACCTGAATGAATTTGTAATATTGTAAAGAATGATATCGATTTACTCGCTCTCAGCTTTGATTCTTGCATATCTATTCGGATCAATTCCTACAGCCGTATGGATTGGTCAGGCTTTTTATGGAATAGATGTCCGTGAATATGGCAGTGGGAATGCCGGGGCAACCAATACCTTCAGGGTACTGGGTAAAAAGGCCGGAATTGCTGTGATGTTCCTTGATATTTTTAAAGGTTATACTGCAACCAATCTTGCTTACCTCATCGGACTTTCGGTCACCGGTCCCCAAAATTCAGTGCAGTTTGTGAATTATCAGCTTGCCCTTGGGGTAACAGCAGTTTTGGGTCATTTATTTCCAGTATTTGCCGGTTTTCGTGGTGGTAAAGGAGTTGCCACATTATTTGGTATGATATTGGCAGTACATTCGCAGGCAGCGATGCTTTGCGTTCTTACCTTTGTTGTTTTTCTGCTCATTTTCAAATATGTTTCACTGAGTTCCATAATGGCAGGGTTTTCATTCCCCCTCAGTATAATTTTCATATTTCATTCTCCAATACGTTCCGTCCTGCTTTATGGAATGTGCATTTGTGTGCTGATTTTAGTTACACATCAAAAGAATATTGAGCGGCTTCTGAAGGGAAAGGAATCCAGAGTAGATCTGTTTAAAAGAAAAGCTCAATAGTCACATTATTTAATTCTTATTATGAAAAAATTAAACCTTTTAATTGCGGTAGCGATTGGAATTTTCCTGTTTTCCTGTTCACAGGTACCCCTTACAGGAAGGAGCCAGTTAAGTCTGGTGGATGATGCAACTCTGCAAAATGAAGCGGCGAATGCCTATAGTCAATTTCTTGCTGATCCTTCTAACAAAGTAATCTCCAAGGGAACGGATGCACAGCGGGTTAGTACAGTTGGAAATAAACTTGCTTCGGCAATAAACCGTTACATGCAGGCAAATGGTTTCGGGGATAAATAAAATTACAAATATCAGTTTACTCTGGTAGGAAGCAAGGATATTAATGCATGGTGCATGCCGGGAGGGAAAGTGGCTATTTATTCAGGTATTTTACCTGTCACTCAGAATGAAGCTGGACTTGCCACAGTTACGGGCCATGAAATAGCACATGCCATTGCTCAGCATGCAGCTGAACGATACTCACAGATGACTCTTGCCCAGGCAGGAGGCGGCATTTTGGGTGCTGCGGTTGGGGGAGCATCACAAGGTACCAAAAATGTAATTGGTCAGCTATATGGTATTGGTGGACAGCTCGCATTACTGAAATATTCACGTAATCAGGAAAGTGAGGCTGATCGTTTAGGCCTTATTTTTATGGCAATGGCTGGTTATAATCCGGATAGTGCTTTGGCATTCTGGGAACGCATGGCCGCTGCTAAAAGCAGCAGTGGTGCACCGCCTGAATTTTTGAGTTCACACCCAAGCGATGAAAGCAGGATTGCTGCAATCAGGAAACTTTTACCAGAGGCTCGCCAGTATTATACAGGTGCGAAAGTGAAATAAAAAAGACAATCAGGGACTGCTTTGATTCAAAACATCCCTGATTGCCTTTCCTTTCAACAGACATTCTTCATATTCCTTCTCCGGATCTGAATCCAGGGTGATGGCACTGCCAACATGAAATGAGAGGTATTTCTGTTGGGCATTGTATAGAATTGTTCTGATTACTACATTGAAATCAAAATCACCATTGGGCGCAAAATAGCCAACCGCACCTGAATACACCCCGCGTTTGCTTCTTTCATATTTCTCCGCCAGCTGCATCGCCCTTATTTTTGGCGCACCGGTCATTGAGCCCATCGGAAATGTATTGGCAATGATTCCGGTATTTGAAAGTTTTTCATCTGCCTCACAAACTACTGTCGAAATCATCTGATGGACCTGCTTAAAGCTATAGATACCGAATAGCTCCTCTACTCTTACTGTTCCCGGTTTTGCACTTTTAGTGAGGTCATTTCTGACCAGGTCAACAATCATCACATTCTCGGCACGCTCCTTTTCATTCTTTAGCAATTCATCCTTCTGCATTTTATCTCTTTTAGCATCAGTATTTCGGGAGGAGGTTCCTTTGATCGGCTGACTGATGAGCTTGTTCCCCCTTCGGCTTAAAAAGCGCTCAGGCGTAGCCGAAATAATAAACAGATTATTTATTTTAAAGTAATTGGCAAATGGAGTTGGAGATAAATTGTTAAGAGCTATAAAAACCATTAATGGATCAATTTCCGCATTTTTTACGTAGAACTCCTGGCAAAAATTGATCTCATAAATATCTCCTCTCTGGATATGCTTCTGTATTTCCTGAATGGTTTGGATGTATTCGTTTCGATCGAACCTACTTCTTATGGCTGGTATGGATACCGGTTCTTCAGACTCTTTTATTGGAAATTGATGAATTAAATTCCAAACCTCATCTGCTGTATCACTGAAAATGCTGACTTCATTATTTTTGATCAGAATGCTATGTTTAGGGAGAAAAAAATGGGTATTCGGAAAACCCAGCTGATCTGGATTTTCGGAAATAAGATCTTCTGTCTCATTCTTAAGATCATAAGAAAAGTAGCCCGGAATATATCCCATGGTTTTAGCCAGAAAATCATCAAGCGCAGCAAAAGAATTCTTTCCGGACTCAGTTAATTCAGCGGCTTTTCCGGCACCAATGTATACCCCGAATGCTGAGTATGGATCTGCAAATTTATTGGAATCAAAAAAACAGGAGGTATCGAATGAATCTGCCCAAAATAAGGCCTTTAATTTAAAAGCATCCGGATTATCAGTATGAAAAACCTTTAACATAGATGCCTTTAATCAAATAAATACCACGAAGATGCCCTGCTATCTGAATTAACAAAGAGTCAGTGTTTGAACGCGGTCCGGACCTACAGAAAGATACTTAATAGGAACCCCCAGATGCTTTTCAAGGTAAGTGATATAATTTTTTAATTTTTCAGGAATCTGATCAATTTCACGGATACCTGTCAAATCCTCTTTCCATCCCGGAATAGCTTCAAATATAGGCTCTGCCTTGACTGCATTGATATCATATGGCATATAATCCACAACTTCACCATTGTACTTGTAATGTGTACAGGCGTAAATGGTCTCAAATCCGCTTAATACATCCGCTTTAGTCATCACCATCTCAGAAACCCCATTTAACATGATCGCATATTTTAATGCCGGAAGGTCTATCCATCCGCAACGGCGGGGACGACCTGTAGTAGCACCAAATTCATGCCCGATTCTTCTGAGTTCTTCACCGGTTTCATTCTCCAGCTCAGTAGGAAAAGGTCCGCTTCCTACCCTTGTGCAGTATGCTTTAAAAATACCAATCACATGTCCTATGTTTTTAGGAGCTACTCCAAGTCCGGTACATGCACCGGCAGTAGTTGTATTGGATGAGGTGACAAAAGGATAGGAACCAAAGTCTATATCAAGCATGGTACCCTGAGCGCCTTCTGCCAATACTTTTTTACCATCCTTTAGGTATTGATTCACAAAATGTTCACTATCAACCTGTGGGATTGATTTTAATAATTCAACAGCTTCAAAGAAGGCCGCTTCTTTTCCTGAGTAATCAGGGATCTCACCGTAGTGTGATAAAATTGAGCGGTGTTTGTTCACCAAACGCATATATCGTTCGCGGAAATCAGTCAGCATGGTATCACCTACACGTAAGCCATTTCTGCCGGTTTTATCCATATAAGTCGGACCGATACCCTTTAAAGTTGAACCGATTTTGCTTTCACCCATATTGCTTTCTGATGCGGCATCCAAAAGCTGATGCGTTGGCAGAATGAGATGAGCTTTACGGGCAATAACCATTTTTTTTCTTGCAACCGGGTCAAAGCCATTTTTTTTAAGGTTGTCAAGCTCCCTTTTTAAGATGATAGGGTCGATAACCACACCATTTCCAATGAGGTTCATCGCTTTATCGTTGAATATTCCTGAAGGAATAGTATTCAGCACATATTTTTGATTGTCAAATTCCAAAGTATGACCGGCATTCGGGCCACCCTGAAAGCGGGCGATTAAGTCATATTCCGGACTTAAGACATCAACAATTTTTCCTTTTCCTTCGTCGCCCCATTGGAGGCCTAGCAATACGTCAACAGTCATGATTTAAAATAGGGGAGTATTATTATGTTTAGATTAACTTTTATTAACAAATGAATCGCAATGCCCGTCTTTAAGGCGGGAACAGTTTCCATACAAATTTAATGAATGATGTTTGATGTCAAATTTTAGAATGTCACCCATCATGCTTTGAATCTGTTGTATCCTTGGATCACAAAATTCGACGACTTTTCCGCAATCAAGGCAAATAATATGATCATGCTGCTTGTAGCCATAGGATTTTTCAAACTGAGCCATATTCTTACCAAACTGATGCTTGGTAACCAGATCGCAGGAAACTAGAAGTTCGAGGGTATTATACACAGTGGCACGACTTACCCGGTATTTTTTATTTTTCATGTGGATGTAAAGTGATTCCACATCAAAATGATCGTTACGCGAGTATATTTCCTCCAGGATTGCATAGCGCTCAGGAGTCTTTCGAAGGCTTTTGTTCTCAAGATAAGCCTCAAAAATTTTTATGACTAGTGCATTTGTATCTTTTCCGGGCATAGTGTGATTAAATGACGCCCAAATTTATCCAAAAAATAAGAATATTCAGCATTTAATTCAGGAGGCCTTAACCATATCTTCGTCATGCGAGTCAAATCGGGTCACAGAGCTTACTCCGACTACTTCCTTGAGCTTTAAAATGAGGTTATCCAGGTGTTTTGTATTGTTTACATACACCATAATCGAGCCTTCAAAAATGCCATCTTCAGTATCCACGGTAATTGAACGCATATTGACTTTGAAATCGCTGGATATTACCGTGGTGATCTTATTGATGAGTCCAACATCATCAATACCGGTTATATGAAGGCCGGTCAAAAATGCGAGTTCCTTTTGCGAATTCCATTTGGCTTTCACAATCCGGTATCCGTAGTTTGCCATCAGTTTGGCAGCATTCGGGCAGTTGGTACGATGGATCTTGATTCCATCACCTACGGTTACAAAGCCGAAAACATCATCTCCGGGGATTGGGTTGCAACAAGCAGATAATTTGTAATCCAGTTTCTGAAGGTCTTCACCAATTAATAAAGTATCGCTGTCGTCTCCCTTTACTTTCTTGTTAAATTGATCATTTGGAACAAATTCGATCTTTTCAGGCTTATTTTCAATGATTTTCTCAGAAGCTACAAACTCCTTAAGCTGCTTAACATCAATTTTACCCTGAGCAACATTATAAAAGAGATCCAGTGTTGATGGCAGCTTGAAAAAGTAAGCAAGCTTGTATAGATTGTCTGAATTGTAAGTGACTTTTAATGATTTAAGTTTCCGCTCCAGGATTTCTTTGCCATTTTCAGCGATTTTACGTTTTTCCTCCTTTAATGAGGATTTAATTTTTGATTTAGCCTTAGCAGTAACAACAAAATTTAGCCAGTCTTCTTTAGGAGATTGTTTACTTGAGGTTATAATCTCAACCTGATCACCATTTTGCAGTTTATAAGACAGGGGTACCAGCTTATGGTTCACTTTTGCACCAATACAGCTTGCACCGATATCGGTATGGATCTCAAATGCAAAATCGAGAGCCGTAGCATTCACCGGCAACTGAATTAATGAACCTTTTGGGGTAAAAATGAAAATTTCATCAGAAAAGAGGTTCATTTTAAAATCATCCAGAAAGTCCAGCGCGTTTGCTTCAGGATTGCTCAGCAGTTCCCTGACTTTATGAATCCATTGGTCGAGTCCACTATCATTGTTAGGTTCTTCCTTGTATTTCCAATGCGCAGCAAATCCTTTCTCGGCAATCTCATTCATGCGTGTCGTACGGATCTGAACCTCAACCCATTGGCCTCTTGGACCCATCACTGTGGTATGAAGAGACTCGTAGCCATTGGCACGTGGCGAGGAAATCCAGTCGCGAAGCCTGTCAGGATTCGGGTGATATAAGTCGGTAACTATGGAATAGGCTTTCCAGCAATCAGACTTTTCATTCTCCGGTTTGCTGTTCAGGATTATTCGTATTGCAAAGAGATCATATACTTCGTCAAAAGGAATATTCTTTTTGCGCATCTTTGTCCAGATGGAATGAATTGATTTGGGTCTTCCATACACATCGGCATCAAGCCCCTGTTCACTTAAAATATCCTTAATAGGGGAAATAAAATCCTTGACAAAGTTTTCCCTTTCGGCTTTTTTCTCATTCAGCTGCTGGGCAATGAACTTATAAGTTACCGGCTCCATGTATTTCATGGAAAGATCTTCAAGTTCTGATTTCAGGGTATAAAGGCCTAAACGGTGTGCCAGGGGTGCGTAGAGATAAACTGTTTCAGAAGATATTTTTAATTGCTTATCCCTTGGCATGAATTCCATGGTCCGCATATTGTGCAGGCGATCAGCGAGTTTAATCAGGATTACCCTAACGTCATCAGCCAGGGTAAGCAGCATTTTTCGGAAGTTTTCAGCCTGTAAGGAACTGTTGTAATCAAAAACTCCAGATATTTTGGTTAATCCGTCAATAATTTTGGCTACTTTCTTTCCAAACTCGCGTTCAATATCATCCAGGGTAATGTCGGTATCTTCTACAACATCATGCAGAAGCGCGCAGACAATGGATGTGGTTCCAAGTCCAATTTCTTCGGCTGCAATCTGAGCAACAGCAATGGGATGATAAATGTAAGGCTCGCCGGATTTTCGGCGCATATTCTGATGGCTTTCAAGAGCCATATCAAACGCAAGCCGGATCATTCGCTTATCACCTTTTTGCATGGTCGATTTACACGCACGCAGTAATGCCCGGTACCGCTTGAGTATTTCCTTCTTTTCAGCTTCCAGATCGATTACAATTTCTTTCATTTTGTCATGCAATAGCTATATTTTATAGCATTGAGTGTATTTGCCGGGTTACTTTACGTAACTTTAGGTATTAATATATACAAAATTTAGCTGTAAATTTGCAGATCATAAATTTATGAAATTTTTAAGGCTATCGGTAATTATTTGTGTGGTTTTGATGTCAAAAATGACATATGCCCAGTATAAAAATGACCCGACCATAAAGGGGCCTAAAGATACCATCAGAGTTTCAATCACAAATGTGGACAATGAATTGATTCCCTGGATCGTTATACCTGAAGTAACTGTTATTGATACCCGTCTCTTCAGATCAGCTGAAGAAAAGGCCAAGTTTAACCGGTTAAGGTATAATGTTTTAAAGGTTTTGCCTTATGCAATGTATGCCCGGCGTAAGTATCAGGAGTTGCAGATGAATCTGGCTAATGTTAAAAGCAGGAAGGAAAAGAGGGTTATGATTAAGTCATTTGAAGGAGAAATTAAAGATATGTTTAACCGTGAGGTGAAAAATCTGACCATCACTCAGGGTGGCATATTGATCAAATTAATTGACAGGGAGACTGGTAACAGCAGTTACGACCTTTTAAAGGATATGAAGGGTGGAATCACGGCCTTTTTCTATCAATCTATTGCCAGAATTTTTGGCAACAACCTTAAAAATACCTACGATCCTCATGATGACAGGGATATTGAAGCCATCATTCAGTCTTCAGGATATTACTCATATAGCTATTTATGAATCAAAAGTCGATTTACCAGTTCACTGTTCAAAAGCTGAATGGTGAGCATATGAGTTTAGGTAATTATGAAGGTAAGGTATTGCTTTTGGTAAATATAGCTTCCGAATGTGGTTTTACACCACAACTTAAGGAGCTCGAAAGTCTTCGTAAAGATTATCAGGGTGAGGATTTTGAGATTCTGGCTTTCCCTTCCAATGATTTTGGCGGGCAGGAGCCCCTGGAAGGTTTTGCTTTAGGTGATTTTTGTGAAAGGAATTATGGTGTGAGCTTTCCCGTCTTTGAAAAGATTCGGGTTAGAGGTGATTATGCCCATCCTTTGTATAAATTTCTCTCAAATAAGAAACTAAATGGTAATGTTGGTGCTTCGCCAAGATGGAATTTCCATAAGTACCTCATTAACACCAGGGGCGAAGCGGTAGATTTTTTTTACCCTTTTACCAAACCCAATTCTTCAAGAATTAAAAAAAGAATCAACAAATTATTGATTACAGAAAAATTATGAAATTAGATCTGCTGGTTTTTGCGGCCCATCCTGATGATGCAGAACTCGGGTGTTCCGGAACGATACTGAAATATATAGCAGCCGGCAAAAAAGTTGGTATTGTCGATTTAACCCGTGGTGAATTAGGTACCCGTGGAACAGCTCAAACCCGGGATGCAGAAACGGCAGAATCAACGCGGATTCTTGGATTACATGTAAGAGAGAATTTGGGAATGAGGGACGGATTCTTTCAAAATGATGAAGAACATCAGTTAAAGATCATTCAGATAATCAGGAAGTATACTCCTGAAATTGTATTTAGCAATGCCCTTCATGACCGGCATCCTGACCACGGTAAAGGTGGAGATTTAGTCAATGATGCCTTTTTTCTCGCAGGACTTCCAAAAATCAGAACAGAAATAGATGGGCAAGCACAAAATGCATTCAGACCCCGTTTATTGCTTCAGTATATACAGGACAGGTACATCCAGCCCGATATTTTAGTGGATGTGAGCGATTTCTGGGATAAAAAAATGGAATGTATCTACGCCTTCAAAACCCAATTCTTTAATCCCGACAACGATGAAGAAGAGACCTATATTTCTTCTCCTACCTTTCTGAAAGTAATTGAAGCACGGGCCCGCGAATTAGGTAAGACCATTGGTGCGGAATATGCCGAAGGATTTACAAGCAGGAAGCTGCTGGGTATTGATAATATTTTTAACCTGAGATAAAAACAGATTTTAAATTTTAAAGAACCTTTTTGAATGGTATTTTACTGACCTTTTTTATAAGGATGGAACAATCCTCTCCAGTATTTCCAGGCCTTCGTCAATATGTTTTTCTTCAATAATAAGAGCAGGTCTGAACCTAATTGACTTTTCACCACAACCAAGAAACATTGCATTATTTTTCATTCCTAAAGAGACAAACCTGTCGCGCATACCCTTATTCTGAAAATCAAATGCAGTAAGCAAACCCCGGCCTCTGACATTGGATATTTTATCCTGCTTTTCAGATATCTTACGCAATCGTTCCTGAAGATAGTTCCCTGTGATACTCGCGTTACTCAGTAAATTATCTTCTTTAATAATCTCAAGTATACGTGTCGATCTGACCATGTCTACGAGATTGCCACCCCAGGTTGAATTAATCCGGGACGGTACTCTGAACACATTAGTCTCAATCTCATCCACTTTATTTCCTGCAAGAATTCCGCAAACCTGCATTTTCTTGCCAAAGGCCAGGATATCCGGCCGGGCTTTGACCCCAAAATGCTCATGTGCCCAGAATCTACCCGTAAGACCTACGCCTGTTTGAACTTCATCATAAATTAAAAGACATTCATTTTCATCCGCAATCTGTCTTAATTGCTCAAGAAATTCCTGGCGAACATGATTGTCACCACCTTCTGATTGAATAGGTTCAATGATAATGGCACAGATATCATCTTTGTTATCGGTAAAAGCCTGCCTGATCTGAGCCAGAGAAAGAGTTTCTCTTTTTTTCAGATCTTCATAACCCTCATCTGTAAACGGGAATTGAATGAAAGGTACACTCACCCGCGGCCAGTCAAAATGGGCAAACCACTTAGTTTTATCCGGAATAGTATTGGTTAAACTCATGGTATAACCGGTTCGGCCATGAAATGCTTTTTCAAAATGTAGCACCTTATGCCCGCGTTCCCTGACATGGCCCTTTTGGAAATTTTTCTGAACTTTCCAGTCCATAGCTACCTTAAGAGCATTTTCTATCGCAAGTCCGCCACCCGCAATAAAAAAAGCATGGGGCAGGTATTCAGGAATCCCAACCTGTGAAAAAGTTTTAACAAACTGAGCGTATTGGGTAGTATAGATATCTGAGTTCGAAGGGTTGGTTAATGCAGCCAGCATCAGATTTTTTTTAAACTCCTCATCATTTACCATTTTAGGATGATTATAACCCAAAGGAACTGATGCAAAACAGGTAAAAAAATCTAAAAGTGTACGCTCATATTTGGCATCATGAATATAAACACCATTACTTTTTTCCATGTCGAAGGTTAAGTCATAACCATCGGCGAGGATATGTTTGCTGAGTGCCTCCTGAACTTTTTCTGGTGAAACGGATAGTTTATACATATTGGTTAGGATATACTCAAAGTTACTAAAAAGTGCTCAAATGAGCAAATTGAGCGGTTTTGAAAAGTTTTTTTCGAAAAATAGGTTTAAACAGTTTAAAGCTATTTTTTCAGTTAGTAATTTTTTCAGAAAATGTTTTACCCCTGGAAGATCGATGCAAATCAGAGCGATTTTTGTTTGAAATTCTTTAATCAGAATTTAAAACGATCAGCCATACCCAGTACTCCTGTAATTCCTCCGGTATGTACAGCAAGTATTCTTGACCCTTTGGTGAAATAATCTTTTGAGATCAGGTCGTAAATTGCAAAGAGCAGTTTTCCGGTGTAGACAGGGTCGATCAGAATGCCAGTGGAACCAGTAAAATTTTTTATGAAGTTCAGAAGTTCATCATTCGTTTTTGCATATCCCCCAAAGTGGTATTCTGTGTGAAATCCGAAGCAAACTTCACCACTAAGACTTTCAATTTCTTTTTTAAGGAAATCTGCGCCTTTCAGAACAGGAACAATATGCATTATTGTTGCAATGGACTTTCTGTTTATGCCAGAGAGAATGCCCGCTGCGGTTGTGCCGGTGCCAGCCGCACAAAATAGGTGGTCATAAAGCTCCGGAAGCTCATCAATCAATTCTGAGCAGCCTTTGGCAGCCAGGCTGCCTGATCCGCCTTCATCAATAAAAAAGGCATCAGAGTCATTCACGAAGTATTTTTCAAACAAGCCGGGCTTATCACGGTAACTTTCACGGTCTGTGAAGATCAAATGCATGCCGAAAAGTCGGCACAAAAGGAGAGTCTCATTTTCTACATTTTCGCCACGCACGATTCCTGTACTGCTAAATCCGAATTTCGCGGCTGCACATGCGGTGGCAAGCAGATGGTTGGAATGGGCTCCTCCGAATGTAACCAGATGTTTTTTTTGTAGTTTTTCTGCTTCCCGGAGCAGGTACTTAAGCTTTCGCCATTTATTTCCTGAAATAAAGGGATGAATCATGTCATCCCTTTTTATGAATAGCTGAACTCCCTTTGAGCTGAAGAGTGGGTTAAAAATTTCTTCAACCGGGCTATAAATTGGAAGATCGTTCATCAGGGATTTTTGAGTCTATTTTCCCAGACCAAATCCCAGTCCGCCATTGAATGAATTATATTCAGCCATACTGTATGATCCGTAAATCCTGAAAAAGGCAAGGTTTAACTGAAAACCAATATTTGTTCTGAATCCGCTGATATCAGTTTGCTTAATATTTATTGGGTCGGTAAACACAGTATAGGTTTTTTGCCCCAATGGTGTTGCTCCACTGATCATTGGATAGTTGCCCTTCATACCTGCATCAGTCTTTGCAGAATTGTATCCAAGGCTAATAAATGGAGTAAAAAGCAGGATTCTTTTTGAAACGATAAATTCAGTATTAATCCCTGAGAATTTGGCTTCAACTCTTTGGTTAGAGAAATCACTGGGCTGAGTCACCGAAGATGGAATAGCACCGGCAGGTGCCGGTACATTCAGGGGTACTTCATAGGTGAATTGTGTATATCCGGCAGCCAGAGCAATATCTATTGGGGAAATTTTATCAGCCATTCCTGAAATTAGAGGGATCAGCTCAACTTTAAGTCCCCCTCCAAGCATTCCGATAGATCCGAAATCGCTGCCTAGCTTTACAGTTGGCATGGCTCTGATACTTAATTCAAGGCCTCTGGAGAGTCCGATAGATCCCTGCAGTTGTGGTGCAGGAATTAATCCGATTCCTGTTCCTCCAGGTAAAGCAAATGATTCTAATGCCTGATTATTATTATCATAAACGGTTAACTGGGTACTATTATCCTTTGAACCGGAGAGTGTAGGAGCCATTGTTTGTGCCGGATTAGAAGGCCTGACATTATTTGATAAACCAATTTTGGTTACATCGAAGCTCTCATCTGGTTGAGGGACTACAGCCCCGGTTATTCCAAATCGAAGGTCAAACCTCAGTAGATTTTTTGAGTGCGCTGAATTATTCCAACCTGAGTTTAATCCTACACCTAAACCTTTAAAAAGTGGCTTTAAGTAGGCTTGAGCTAGTTTGGTAGCGTCCGCCGGACTGGATTTTATGAGGCCAGATACATCACTTTGGGAATATACAAAGCACGGTAATGCCAGTAAGAGACCAATAATAGCGATGCGGCAATGCAAATGATTTTTCATAAACTGAATATTTTCTTTCGGTATAAAGTTAAGGTCTTTTGATTAAAGCAGGGCTTAACCGGATGTAAATTCCGGATTTAATAAGAAATTAAATATCCGGGAATATGGATGAAGGATTATGCCTCGTTTTCCCTTCAAAGATTTAATTTTGTAAGATGATAGAGGATAATCAGGAATTAGAAGAGCAGGAATTATATGAACACCTGCGAATCGTTGTGGATAAGGGTCAGTCATTATTGAGATTGGATAAATTCCTGATTATACGTACTGAGAATACCTCCCGCAACCGGATTCAGAATGCCATTGATGCCGGGAATGTTTTAGTCAATGATAAAGTTGTAAAAGCCAGTTACAAAGTAAAGCCACTCGATGTTATTTCGATGGTTTTACCTCATCCTCCCCGAGATACGGAGGTTTATCCCGAAAATATCCCAATAGATATCATTTATGAAGATGATGACGTAATTTTAGTAAATAAGGCTGCAGGAATGGTTGTTCATCCCGGCTTCAATAATTATACTGGTACACTGGTTAATGCTCTGGTTTATCATGCCCAGCAATTACCGCAAATGCCCGGAAATGAAGGAAGGCCCGGTTTAGTGCATCGTATTGATAAGGACACTTCCGGACTCTTGCTGGTGAGTAAAAATGAATGGGCAATCACTTTTCTGGCCAAACAGTTCTTTGATCATAGTATTACCCGCAAGTATATAGCATTGGTTTGGGGAGATCTGGCAGAAGATGGTACTGTAAAAGGTTATATCGGCCGCAGCATCAAGGACCGTAAAGTGATGGCAGTTTATGACGATGAAGAGAAGGGCAAATGGTCGGTTACTCATTATAAAGTTCTGGAACGATTTAATTATGTTACACTCATTGAATGTGAGTTGGAAACCGGTCGAACCCATCAGATCAGAGCACATATGAAACATATCGGTCATCCTTTGTTTAATGACAGTGCTTATGGCGGCGACCGGATTTTGAAAGGTACCATTTTTAATAAATACAGGCAGTTTGTTGAAAATTGCTTTGAACTAATGCCCAGACAGGCCCTTCATGCGAAGTCCTTAGGCTTTATTCATCCGACTACGCGAAAATTTGTACACTTTGAAACAGAATTACCTGCAGATTTTAGTGCTGTGCTTGAGAAATGGCGTAATTACATTAAGGAATAAATATGAGCGTGGAGTATCTTAATTTTAATGGGAATGTCCTTCCTGCTGATCAACTGATCTTTAAAGCAAACAACCGGGGTTTTCGGTATGGAGATGGGCTGTTTGAATCCATGCGCTATATGAAAGGGAAACTGAAGTTTCCGGAAATGCATATAGACCGTATTCAAAAGGGGATGAAATTGCTGAGGTTTGATAACTGTTCTTTAATTGATACCTGGTTTCTTCGGGAAAAGGTGGAGGAATTGGTAAGAAGAAACAGGGCAGGTGCTGATGCAAGGATCAGATTAACAGTTTTTCGTGATTCAGATGGCCTTTACAGCCCTGTTTCGAATAAATATGGCTATGTTCTTGAAATTCAGAAGCTGGATGAAAGTCAGTATGTTTTGAATAAAAAGGGGCTCATCATTGACGTGTATGATGAAATTCCAAAACCAGTTAATGCACTTTCCAATTTGAAGACCTGCAATGCGATGATTTATGTGCTGGCAGGTATCTACAAGAAGCAGAATGCACTTGATGAGGTACTATTACTGAATCATCATGGTTTTCTTTGTGAATCCATGAGCAGTAATGTTTTTGTTGTTTATGACAGAAAGTTATACACACCTTCACTGAATGAGGGCTGTATTGCAGGAGTAATGAGACAGGTGGTCATGCGGCTTGCTAAGGAAAATGATATTGAGCTGGTTGAGGCACAGATTAATCCTGATATTTTGAATGAAGCTGACGAGGTGTTTTTAACCAATGCGGCCAGGGGGATTCAGTGGGTAATGGGTTATAATAACAAGCGGTATTTTAATGAGGTTTCCAGGTTTCTGAGTGAGAAGTTGAATTTGATTTGACGAGAATTCTAATTAAGGACTTGGGTTATATGGTATTGAAAATAGATTTAAAGTTAATGCTAAATTAACGTGGCAACATATAAATATCTGAAAATCAATATCTAACCACCTAGTTGACTTGTATTTTGCTTGAAAGAAACATAGTTTTTTAATCCCATAGATTGAAGCGAAGCTTCAAGGCTATCCGTTTCTATTCAGCAACTTTGTAGCTATTAAATGGCTATGTTTCTATGTGGTTTTTAAATTTTATATCGAGTTCACGTTAAATTAGAGCCGTACTCCCCTTAAAAACTCATCCACTTTCATTCTCTTTTTACCTTCTAATTGTAATTCAAGAACAGAAATTAAGCCATCGCGGCAGGCAAATTTGAGATAGGTTTTATTGTCGGTCAGGATATCGCCCGGCTTTCCGCTAATTGGTTTTTCTTCGGCTGCTGCACGATAAATTTTCAGTACTTTATCCTGGAGCTGACAAAATGCTGCGGGATAAGGACTTAGTCCCCGGATCAGATTATAAACCTCTTTAACCGGGCGATCCCAGTTAATCTGGCAATCTTCTCTGAAAATTTTTGGAGCTTTTTTCAGTTCATTTTCCTGATGAGCATTTTGTGGGATCTCCTTATATTTTCCGGCTTCAATTGCCCTTATGGTTTTTACCAGTAATCCGGCTCCAATTACCATCAGTTTATCATGCAGTACACCGGCTGTATCATCATCCTCAATATCAATTTCCTCAGCAAATAAAAGATCTCCGGTATCGATCTCCTGTTTCAGAAAGAATGTGCTGACACCACTTCGCTTTTCACCGTTAATGATTGCCCAGTTGATTGGTGCCGCACCACGATATTGGGGCAGAAGTGAGGCGTGTAAGTTTATAGTACCTTTCGGAGGCATATTCCATACCAATTCAGGTAACATTCTGAATGCTACAACTACCTGTATATCAGCATTTAATGATTTTAGTTCATTTAGGAAATCGGGATCTTTCAGTTTCACCGGTTGAAGCACCCTCAATCCTCTTTGCACAGCAAATTGTTTAACTGCAGATTCATTGATCTTTTGTCCCCTGCCTGCGGGTTTATCCGGTGCAGTAATAACTCCCACAATATCAAAATCAGCCTCCAAAAGGGCGTTTAAGGAGGCCACAGCAAAATCTGGAGTTCCCATGAATACGATTTTCATAATTATTTAATTGATAGTTGATAGTTGACAGTTGACAGTTTAGACCGATAAATATCGGGTTGAGAATGAAAAATAGTATTCATTTGACATTTTTTAGAATCTACTGCCAACATACAACTAACAAAGATAATTGAGTAATAGGATTCATTTGACATGAAGTACTATTTACTGGCAACTGATAACCGACAACTAACAACCATTAACTTATTCATACAATAAATACTTCTTTCTCATGATCTTGTACTGTGAGAGCCCGGGTTCCCAACTCTGGCGGATTTCTTCTTCAGATTTGCCGGCTATAATCTGTTGTTTAAGATCGTAGGTTCCGGCCAGCTTATCAAAATTACCCATCTGATTGCTCTGCTTGAAATCAAAGAACTTCTCCTTGTACGGATAGGCTTTATAAAGTTCTATTAACCAGCTGAGATTGATCTTTCCTTCTTTCCTGATCTTGTTGGTGTTATACTGTCTTAAATCAATTCCATAGCAATCTTTATTCATATGCAATGGCGTTTCACTCATCCCTTTTATACTTTTTGGCATAAAAGAGAATTTGTATTTATCCTTCAGATCAGGATTTCCGAGAATGGTAAATGGAAAATAAGTTCCGCGTCCCTGGCTGATAATGGTACCCTCAAAGAGGCAAAGTGAAGGGTAAAGTAATATGGACTGGGCTGTGTTCAGGTTTGGGGATGGTTTAACCGGTAAAACATAGGGTGTAGCATGGGTATAATTAGCAAGCTTGATGATCTTAATTTTACATTTTACTTTATTTGCCATCCACCCCTCGCCGTTTAGCATCTGTGCATATTCTGCAATGGTAAGTCCATGTGTGATTGGAATAGGATTATAACCAATCCCCGACTTCAATTTTGGATCAAGAACTGGTCCGTCAACATAAAAACCATTTGGGTTTGGACGGTCAAGGATCAAAACTTCTTTATCATTCTCTCCACAAGCTTCCATAACATGCTGCAGGGTATTGATATAAGTATAAAACCGGGTTCCTACGTCCTGAATATCATAAACCATCAGATCTACATCAGCCATATCTTCCTTTGTTGGTTTTAAATGTTTACCATACAGAGAGATTACAGGTAATCCGGTTTTGGCATCAAAACTATCATCAACTTTAACACCGGCACTGGCATCACCACGAAAACCGTGTTCAGGGCCAAAAATCTTTACAATTTTCACTCCAAGCTTAAGCAGACTGTCAACTACTGTGGTATTTCCAATGACAGAAGTTGGATTGACTACCATTCCTATGCGTTTTCCTTTGAGATAGGGGAGGTATTGCTCTATTTGCTCGGCTCCCGTGCGAAGTTTAGGATTAAGATGGTCAGATGACCTGAAATCAGTTCCTTTGCTGGTAAGGGATGAAGTTTTTGTTTGTCCGCCCTCAACCTTATAGTTATTGGCTGTGAGAAATAAAATGACAATAAGTGTGAGATAGCTTGAACGGTGCATAGTCAAAGAAAATTATTGAATATAGATTGTTGAATTATTGATCTTATTAATTGCTTAGGAAACGAAATTAAAAAAAATGCATCTTTGCTAAAGGTACAAAAAAAACCATTTCAGGATTGAATTTACCCCTTTTCATCGCAAAACGAATAACATTTAGTTCCAATCGAACCTTTTCGAAGCTGATTGTGCGTATTGCAGTTCTTGGAATAATGCTGGGCTTAGCTGTGATGATTCTTGCAATAGCAATAGTCAAGGGCTTTAAATCAGAGATTCGTGAAAAAGTGCGTGGATTTTCCGGGGATATTCAGGTAAGTAAACTGGATCTCAATACCTCCTACGAAAATACTTCTTTCAGCATTTCTGATTCTTCACTTCAAAAAATCCTGAAGCAGGAGGGAGTAGAATATGTCCAATCATTTGCTACCAAGCCTGGAATCATTAATACAAATGAAGAAATCGAGGGGGTTGTACTAAAAGGGGTTGACAAAGATTATAACTGGGAGTATTTCAGGAAAATACTTATAGCAGGGAATGTTATCGATTTTTCGGATACTTTGAAATCCAGGACACAGATTCTTGTCTCAAAATTTACAGCTGATCGTCTCAAATTGAAAGTTGGTGATGATTTTCTGATGTATTTTATTGAGAACTCCCTGCGTAAGCGAAAATTTCAGATTGTGGGCATTTACAATCTTGGAGTAGAGGAAGTGGATAAATTGTTTGTGATCGGTGATATTGGCCTGATCCGAAGTCTTAATAAATGGGCTCCAAAGGATGTGGGAGGATATGAATTAAGAGTTTCTGACTTTAATAAGCTTGAAGAAATTGAAGCAAAGGTTTATGAAGATCTTGATATTGAACTTAAATCATACACGATTAAGCAGTACTATCCAACCATTTTTGAATGGTTATCACTTTTGGATGTCAACACTCAGGTAATTTTGATCCTGATGCTTGCAGTTGCGGTTATCAATATGATTTCAGCACTTCTGATCATGATTCTTGAACGGACCAATATGATCGGAATATTGAAGGCTCTTGGAAATACAAACTGGCAGATTCGCAAGATATTCCTTTACAATGCTGCATACCTGATTGGATGGGGACTTTTATGCGGTAATATTTTAGGTATCGGACTCGGGTTATTTCAGTCTGAAACTCATTTTTTTACCCTGGATCAGGCATCTTATTACATTGATTTTGTACCGGTTCAGTTGGATGTTCCGGATATTCTGATGTTGAATGCCGGAACTTTACTAATCAGTTTATTTGTGCTGCTTCTGCCCTCAATGCTCGTAACGAGAATATCACCGCTAAAAGCCATCAGGTTTAAGTAAATCAGTTTTTCTTTACAATAAGCAGAGCTTTTTTATCTTGATTCTTGCCAAGTTCCGGAAAAGGGCTAACTTCCTTTAGTACAACAGTATAGCTGACATTATTTAAGTGGATTACCGCAGCATCTTCAGTGTTGTTCTTCGAATCGCAGAAGCCCAGGCAAAGTTCTGTGAATTTCTCTGCTCCTGAATTATCAGACAACTTTAATCTAATCTGTGCTTTACCGGCACTAATACATAGTGCATTTATCGGACAGCGACTGTCATTGACAACTTGTAATGTGATGGTTAAACCATCATTGTTTCCCTGCAGAACGATACTTTCAGTTTCCTTCAGCTCAAAGGGACTATCAAATTGAATAGAATCTTTTTCACATGAGCTGATCAAAAGTCCGGTAAAACAAACCAGAACTAATAGGTATTTTTTGATGTTGTACATAATTTTAATTTAATTACTCTTCCAGATTAATTCAATAGATCCGGTAAACTTTAGATTCTGATAGTCGGCGGCAGACAGATTCAGAACATTTCCATCACAGTTATGCAGAAGGGGCAGGCTGTTTATAGTTGGCTCACAATTAGAGATAATATAGACTGTTTGTTTCTCATAGGTAGATCTTGAAACATTGTAACACTGATTTAGCGAGCCCAGCCTGATAATTTCCTGCTTTAGCCATGGAAGTTCATTCTTTGGGTTATTCCCACCACATAAACTGTTGGACTTTTCGCATGATAGAAACAGGCAAAGACTAAAAAGGAGTACTGCTGTAAAATTTAATTTATGTTTCATCATGGCTTTTTTATGCTGTTAAAATTCAGTTTAACATTTATTCCTGATGATCCAAATCTGATGTTTTCACTACCCAGTCCGCCAAGCGGATATTTCAAAAAGGGTTCAATGGTAAGGCTCTGCTTTTTACTTAATCTTGTGTTAAATCCAAAGGATACATTCAGAGTGCGCATCAGATCAAATTCCTTCATTTGTCTGCTTATTTCCTGCTTGTTAGGGGCTGCAGTAGATCCTGCAAACGAGTTAAAATTAGATTGTATAACAGCGTATTTTTCGCTTAGGTAAGTGCCTGAACTTAAACCTGCAAGTAAATAAGTGCTGCCTTTCTGGGGATTAAACAGGTATTTAATGTTAACAGGTATATCGAGGCCAAGGAGCTCGGCTTCATAATTACTAAGTGCTACAAGTGTCCCGGCGATTGAGGCATTTGCATCCTGAAATGAGCCATATTTATTTGCCGGTTCATTTTGATTGTAGGCAAGGCTGTTTTTACTCAGGTTCAATCCGGTTGAGATTCTAAAGTTTTTACTGATCCTAAAATCGGATGAAAGCCCGGCACCCACATTAACATTATTCTCACTGCCTTCTGCATAATTAATGAAGGAACCGGCATATACGCTGAGTGTAAAGTTTTTATTGCTGTTCTTTTCAGATTTTTTCCTTTTTTCTTCAGGTAGTTTTATTTCTTCAGTCCTTGGTTTTAAATTGTAATCTGTCTTGGTGGCTTCAGCAATTGCGAGAACCATTGTGTCTTGTTTCATTGCCGGTACTTCAGCAATTACTGCCGATTTTGCAAGCGGATTTTCATAGCTAGATGCCGAATCTTTAGTAGAACTGACCAATCTGTCTGTTGTTTTAGAAGATACAGATGGGCGATTTATAAATATTTTTTCCTTCTCTGCCAATCTGGAATTAGCTAAGGTGGCAGCTTTTGAATCTGAACCTGGATTTAATTCTTTTGCAATTGTTCCGGACTGGGCAGGAGCAGGTGGTGTAATCTGAGGGGCAGATATTATGGCTTCAGATTCTGTTTTTTTGCTTTCAATCGTGGTTTTGTTTGTAGCTGTAATATGTTCCTGGTTTATCTCAGGAAGGTAAAGCCATAGCCCGGAAAGTAAAATTAATACTGCAGCAGCCGAACTGATCCAAAAGAACAAAGGCCTTCTTTTTTCTTCAGGATACTTCTTGCGCAGTTCCAGCCAACCCTCATCTGTGGCAGGATCTTCGAAATCATCGAAAACCTGGCGGAATTTAGCTGCAATCCTCTGATCTTCCGTTTCTTTCATGCTGATTGTTCTAAACTGAAGGCTAATCTTAATTTTTCTTTTGCTCTGCTTAAATTAACACGGGATGAACTGGCAGGGATCTGAAGTATATTTCCGATCTCCTCATGGCTGTACCCGTCTATCTCATACATATTAAAAACCATACGCTGTATATTGGGAAGCTTGTCCAGCAATTTGCAGATGTCCCTTGCGTTCAGGTTTTCCAATGCCTGAGCCGGATAGGATAACTCTGAGGCATTTTCGAGCGGACTCAGATGCTGATGTTTCAGATCCTTTCTTCTCCTGTCTAAAGCGGTATTGACCACTATCCTGCTCAACCATGGTTTTAGATTCTGTTCATTTTTAATATCCTTTATCGATTTGAATACTTTTATAAAAGAGTCATTTACAACTTCAAGCGTATCATCACGGTCAGACAAATACCTCATTCCAACACCCATAGCATAGCTGAAGAAATGTTTGTATAACATTTCCTGATACTTTAAACTGCCTTTTTTGCATTCCTGAATGAGCTCTGATTCAGAAATGTGGAGTGTTTTTGACATGTATCAATTTGTTCTCTTCAACCGGTATTGATATGCTCCGGGTATCATTCCCGGCTTAATGTTGCAAGTTTTGCAAATTTCAAATTTACGTGTCAAAATTAGACTGTCATTTTTAAGTTCATAGATAAATCGCCCGTTCAAAATTAAGTTCCAGTCGAAATCGGCAGTCCAGACATGTTTATCGCTGAACTGTACTTCTTCCTTATCCACCAGGTTAAATTCACCGGCTCCTCCGGCCGGTATTCTTGAAGCATCACCTGTTGAACTGTATTCTTTGCCTGAAAGATTTACTGTTACTGTATTCTGGCTTTTTATAGACCTGGTTTCGCCGGGACCAGCATAATAGTAATGACCGGTATAGTTTCCATCTAATAAGTTCAGATTAATTTTATCTGAACATGATGCTGCAAAAAGTAGAATTGAAAAAAGTAAGAGTAGTCCTGTTGTTCTCATTGTATCGGGTATTATACAATTAAGACGAACAGGGATAAAGAAATGCTACATCAGATTTAAAAAAACATCTTGATTAGGGAATGGGACTCTTTGAGCCAATATTTCTTAGGTTCAATTCTATATCAAAATGAAAAATACTATTTCAACACAATAATCAATAGTATGTCATTGCGAGCGCAGCGGGGCAATCCCCTTACTTATAGTGCTAAACGTCATTAGATTGCTTCGTCGTGCCTCCTCGCAATGACAAAATGCTTATTAATTCCCCTGTAAAATTATTCCGATTCTTTTAACCTAGAAGGCTTACTTATGAGCTTTCGCCTCATTCCAGAAAATATCCATTTCAGCTAAAGTCATGTCCTTTAGGCTTTTGCCGAGCTCTTTTGCCTTGCTTTCGAGATATTGGAAACGCTTAATAAACTTTTTATTTGTTTTTTCTAGGGCATCTTCAGGATTGATATCGATGAATCGGGCATAATTGATCAAAGAAAACATCAGATCACCAAATTCTCCTTCGGCCTTCTCTTTATCAATGGGGGTATTATCATTTGTATTGAATTCATCTCTGAATTCCCTTAATTCTTCTTCCACCTTATCCCATACCTGAGCCTTTTCTTCCCAGTCAAAACCAACGCCTCTGGCTTTTTCCTGAATTCGTGAAGCTTTGATCAGAGCCGGTAATGAAGCAGGAACACCCTCGAGCACCGATTTATTTCCCTCTTTTAATTTCAGCTGCTCCCAATTTCGTTTTACATCTGCTTCGTCATTAACCTGAACATCACTGTAAATATGCGGATGCCTGTGAATCAGTTTGTCACAGATGCCGTTGAGCACATCAGTTATGTTAAAATCATTCGTTTCAGATGCAATGCGCGTGTAGAATACCAGGTGAAGCATGATATCACCCAGTTCTTTTCTGATTTCCTTCATATCCCCCTCAAGAATTGCATCAGAAAGCTCATAGGTTTCTTCAATGGTGAGGTGTCTGAGCGTTTCCATGGTTTGCTTTTTATCCCATGGGCACTGCTCACGAAGGGTATTCATGATCGTTAACAAGCGTTCAAATGCAGTAGCAGGACTATTGGCGGAAGGAGGGATGGGGTTTGCGGACATTGACTGAGATTAATGTTGCAAAAATAGGGTTTTGATTTTGTTATTTTGAGGGGAGGATTTATTATCCGGTTTCGGTCAAATCTACATTTTCACCGCCCGTAACATTTCCCGCTTTCCCATTGCACCGGGAGCTTTTTCAATTGCAAATCCCAAACTTTTCATTGTTCTTTTCAGATCCCCGGTTATCGCATAAGTCACAAATACACCACCTGGTTTTACGAAAGTGGAAATGTGTTTCAGGGATTCATGATTCCACATTTCAGGTTGATGAACCGCTGCGAAAGCATCAAAATAAACCACATCAAAACGCTCATTGGAATTAAAATCAAGCATTTTTTTAGCTTCTATTTTCAGCGAACATGATTTGCCAATGTGTACCACAGACTTTTGTGATTCCGCGTATTGATCTGTGAATGAATTCCATAGCTTAGGAGAAATATATCCGCCGTATCCGGTGTCTCCAATCATCTCCGGTTCGAGGGGATGGGCTTCAATGCCGGTATAATCAAGTTGAATGTTGTTTTCTGAGCAAAAATCAGCGGTAATCAAAAAGTTTAATCCTGTGCCAAAACCAACTTCCAGAATTTTGGCCTCTTTTAGACCGCTTTTTTCAAGAAAATATTGCAACCCTGTGTTCAGGAAAACATGTTTGCTTTCCTGCAAAGCACCATGCCTGGAGTGATAATGCTCCCCAACTTCTTCATTTAATAGCGTTTTTGAACCATCGGAGGTAAGTGCAAAACTTAAATGATTCATATACTTTTCAATTACAGTTTTATTAAGAAATCAGTCAATTGACTTTTGTCCCACGTTCAGCCCAGCGATCCCAATTTTTGTCGTAGGTATGGATTTCAGCAGTCTGAACTCCATTTTGTTTATACACCGGATGACTCTGGTTAACCCATTCAAAAATACCCCCATATAGGTTGAAAACATTTTTATATCCTGCAGCAATTAATTTTTCACCTATTTTTTCGCTTCGTATTCCTACTGAGCAATAGACAATGACTGTTGAATTTTTTGGAATATCATAAACCTTACGCATATCGAACCAGAAATTTCCAACGTGACGAGCATTTTTTAGATGACTGACCAGAAATTCTTCCTCTTCCCGGGTATCAAGAATGTGGAGATTGTATTTATCGATTTTTATAAATTCGTCTATGGTGATTAAGGGGACTGTATGCTTGTATAGACTATCCAGTGTCTGTTTAAACTCAGGATTTTTGATCTGAGCGACCAGCGGCTTGCTAAATAGACATATTATAATGAGCAAATACCTATGCATAAACAATATTTAATTGGTTTATAGATGATCCCGAATTTATAGCAATAATATTGCCAATATGTTATTTGATTTTATTTTAGTCTCGTTTTTTATTGGTTAGGATATTCTGCAAATTTAATAAATAGTTGGTTTTTTGACTCAGGTTTTTTACGTTGAATGATCAGTTTCTAAATAACTGAGTGATCATAAGGCCATTATATCCACCATCAAGAATCCCTATTCCAACTTTGCCGTATGACTGATGTTCGATGTTTGCACGATGTACAGTGGATTCCATCAGGCCTTGATGTGCAAGACTCAGATTTTGAGCTAAAGCCAGGTTCTCACCTGCAATACAGAACTGGATTCCATTTTTTCTAATTCTGTCGAATGGGCTTTTTCCCTCCGGACTATAATGAGAAAAATAGCCCCTTTGGAACATATCTTTGGAATGTGTTCTGGCCACTTCTGCCAGTTCTTCATCGAAGTATAGTTCCGGAAGCCCTGATTTTTTTCTTTCTGAATTAATCATTTCTAACATCCCAATTTCCAGCTCTTTTCTAAGCAATGGTTCTTCGACTTTAAAAGGTAATGGTATGATCTCCTTACCATTAGGGAAAATAGTAAGACTCCTGCCAAAATTATTTCTCAGATAATTCAGGATCTTGTTCATACTTTCGCCGGCCCAGTCTGGTTTTTGTGTAAGTGTGTTAGCCAAAATACTTTGTCTGGCATTTTTGGTCAAATCCCCGACAGGGTAAAGGAGAAAAAAAATGGATAATAAGAGGGCATAAAACAGACCTGAAAATAAGCCCGGTATAATGCCGCTCCATTTATTCAGGTGATGTTCATTTCTTGATTCCGGTATTTTTGCTGTAATTCCGTCACTTATTTCATAGATCAGCCGGCTGAATATGGCAAGGGTCAGGATAAAGCTCAGGGGTCTCAGCCAAATTAAAGAAATGTCGAAAAGTTCATCAATAAAAGTAGCAAGGAGTTCTGAAAATAGGAGCGCAGCGATAAAACTACCAAGCCAGATGAAAATTTCTGCTACGGATGCAAGAAAGCCATTATGCCAGCCTCGCCATGCTGCAAGCAAGATGATAACAATTAATATCAGGTCGATATAGTTCATTAAAAAAAAGCCCTTTGTTCGAAAATAATCAAACAAAGGGCTAAAACTTTAACTAAGTATATTTTTTATCAGGGAACTTACCATATTTTGATTCGATCCTCTGGCTTTTTATAAAGTTTATCACCCGGCTTTATATCGAATGCTTTATACCATGCATCCATATTTACGGGTGCCCCGATAGTACGGTAAGGGCCCGGAGAATGGGAGTCAGTTACAATTAGTTGTGCGGCTGTTTCATTCAGGATATTTCCTTTCCAAACCTGAGCCCATGAAAGGAAAAAGCGCTGATCGGGAGTAAATCCGTCTATTTTAACGGTGCTTTGTCCCTGCTTGGTCATTTTGAAGGCCTCATAGGCTGCATTCAGTCCACCTAAGTCGCCAATGTTCTCACCAAGAGTCAGTTTCCCATTAACATGAACTGTATCAAGAACTGTATAGGCATCAAATTGTTCCTGCAGGGCAGTTGCTTTAACTTTGAATTTAGTTCTGTCTTCGTCAGTCCACCAGTTGCGTAAGGTACCGTCTTTATCATACTGGCTTCCTGAATCATCAAAGCCATGGGAAATCTCATGGCCGATAACTGCTCCGATACCACCATAGTTTACAGCATCATCTGCATTTGGATCAAAGAACGGGAACTGGAGGATACCTGCCGGGAAAACAATTTCGTTATTTACCGGGTTGTAATAGGCATTTACAGTAGGTGCAGTCATAGCCCAGCGTGTTTTATCAACAGGCTTACCCAATTGATTCACCATTTCAGTATAGCTCCAGGTTCCGGCATTTCTGACATTATTAAAAAATGTTCCTCTGTTTATTTCCAGTCCATCGTAATTTTTCCATTTGTCGGGATAAGCAATCTTCGGAGTGAATGCATGAAGTTTGTCCAGAGCCTTCTGTTTGGTCACATCCGTCATCCAGTCCAGATTCTTTATCCTGATTTCATAAGCCTTTACCAAATTACTTACCAGTTCCTGCATTCTGGCTTTTGCTTCAGGCTTGAAGTGTTTTTTTACATAAATCTGTCCAAGGAGATCGCCAACAGATCCGTCAGTTAATGAAGACATACGCTGCCAGCGCGGAGTTTGTACTTTTTGTCCGGTAAGTACCTGAGTAAAGGCAAAACTGGCATCAACAAAGTCAGAACTCAGGTAAGGTGCTGAACTTTTTAGAACATTCCACTTCAGGTAAGTTTTTAGGTCATCCAATGGTGCTGTTCCTAACAAAGTATTCAGTTCAGTAAAGAATTTTGGAGAATTGACCAATACAGTATCCTGTCCATTAACCTTCATCAATGGGAGTAAGGTTTCCCAATTAAGGTTTGGTGTGTTTTTGCTGAGTTCAGCAATAGCAAATTTATTATAGGTTTTGTATGGGTCACGCATTTCAACGCGGCTCATTTGAGCTGCTGCCAGTGACTTTTCAATATTGAAAATTATACCTGCACTTTTTTCAGCATCGGCCTGAGTAGAACCTGTAAGCGTGAACAGTTTTGTGATATAGTTTTTATAGGATTCCTGAATTTTGAGGCTTCGGGGGTCGTTCTTTAGATAATAGTCACGATCGGGAAGGGTTGTGCCGCCCTGAAATAGTTGTGGAACAATATTTTTGACATATTTTCTGTCCTGACCCACAAAAAATCCAAAAAATGGAGAGCCGGCTCCTGAGGTTCTCATCACGGCTGCATGATTAATCAGGCCTTTGAGATCTGATAGTTGCGCTACTTTTGCGAGGTCGGAATTGACTGGGCTATATCCCAGTTTTTCAATTGTAACACTATCCATACCTGCTGCATAAAAATCACCTACCCGCTTTTCTACTGATCCCGGAGCCGCACTTTTATTATTTGCAGATTCAGCAAGGATGGTCTTTACGGCATTGATATTAAAGTCGCGAAGCAGATTAAAACTTCCCCATCTGGTTTCTTTCGCAGGGACTGGATTGTTTTTTATCCAGGTACCGCTGGCATAATTGTAGAAATCATCACCAGGCTTTTTGCTCAGATCCATGCTTGATTTGTCGATGAATGTCAGCTTTTTAACCGGCTTCGAATCATGCTGTGCCGAAACCTGCAAAGACAGGGTACAGATGGCCCCGAAGAGCATTAATTTAATGTAATTCTTATTCATGATGTTTTGGTTAGTAAAAAAAGAAAGTAAAAATAACAGATATAAGGATGAAATGAAAAATATTGTTTTACCTATTTGTTAAACCAGAAAAGTATACGCCCCAACTTGAGGTAATTGAGCAGAAAATTGCTAATACTTGACCGGGAGATGATTTTCATGGCTGAAAAAATCTGATATATTTAATAACAGCTAATTGAGAATTATATTGTTTTACTGATAAATAAGACAATTTAAAAGGTAATTCAGCCTCAATTTTGCAGGTTTTATTGAATTTTTATCAAAATTCAGAACCTGCATATTCCAATAATACCTCCCAAAACCGTATTTTCGCATGTTAAACTTCCCCTTTAGTAAATGAGTATTCCAAAGACGTATAATCCCAGAGAAACTGAGGATAAATGGTATAAATATTGGCTGGATAAGAAATTCTTCCGCTCAGTGCCGGATGAAAGAGAACCTTATACCATTGTGATTCCACCACCCAATGTAACCGGGGTATTGCATATGGGTCATATGCTCAACAATACGATTCAGGATGTTTTAATCCGGAGGGCCAGAATGCAGGGAAAGAATGCATGCTGGGTGCCCGGGACCGACCATGCATCGATTGCAACTGAGGCAAAAGTGGTTGCCTTACTTAAAGAACAAGGTATTGAAAAGAAAGATGTCAGCAGAGATGAATTTCTGAACTATGCTTACGAATGGAAGGATAAGTATGGTGGTATCATACTCAAACAGCTCGAAAAGTTGGGTGCTTCCTGCGATTGGGACAGGACCCGATTTACTATGGAAGAAGATCTTTCTGAAGCAGTAATTGATACCTTCATTCACCTTTATAAAAAGGGCTGGATTTACAGAGGGATCCGTATGGTGAACTGGGATCCGAAGGGGCAGACTGCTGTTTCGGATGAGGAGGTTGTACGTAAGGAAGTAAATCAGAAATTATATTATATCAGATATTCCATTGTTGATCCTGCTCAGGGCCATCCAGATCATCTGATTGTAGCTACAACAAGGCCTGAAACTATCATGGCCGATACCGCTATCTGTATCAATCCTAATGATACGAGATTCGACTTCCTTAAGGGTAAACAGGTATTTATTCCATTAATTAACAGGAGAATACCCGTTATTCAGGATGATTATGTAGATATGGAATTTGGTACCGGCTGTCTTAAAGTTACCCCGGCACATGATCTGAATGATTATGAACTTGGTTTAAGGCATAAGCTTCCGGTTATCGATATCCTGAATGATAATGGCACTCTGAACGAAAACGCACAGATACTGGTAGGTGAGGATCGCTTTGCAGCAAGGAAAAAAATCCATTTGATGCTTGAAGAGGCCGACAACCTGGAAAAAGTTGAAGACTATAAATCTCAGATTGGTTTTTCTGAGCGTACAGATGCTGCAATTGAGCCCAAGCTATCCATGCAATGGTTCTGTAAAATGTCTGAAATGTCCGGTCCTGCACTTGATTATGTTTTAAACGGTGAGATAAAATTAATTCCTGAAAAGTTTATAAATACCTATAAACACTGGATGGAAAATGTAAAAGACTGGTGTATCAGCAGGCAATTATGGTGGGGGCAGCGAATTCCGGCATGGTATAATTCAAAAGGGGAGTGGGTAGTTGCTAAAACTGAAGTGGAAGCTGTTTCAGAGTTTAAAAAACAGTTCCCTGATTCGGATTCAACCAAGATCAGGCAAGATGACGATGTGGTTGATACCTGGTTTTCATCCTGGTTATGGCCAATCTCTGTTTTTGATGGATTTAAGGATCCTGAAAATGCAGATATCAATTATTATTATCCAACTAATGATCTGGTAACTGCTCCCGAGATACTTTTCTTTTGGGTTGCCAGGATGATTATGGCCGGTCATGAGTTCCGTGGTGAGGTGCCATTCAGGAATGTATATCTAACCGGAATTGTACGTGATAAGCAGGGCAGGAAAATGTCTAAATCATTGGGGAATTCGCCTGATCCTATCGGACTGATTGAAAAGTACGGGGCTGATGGCGTAAGGGTAGGTATGCTTTTATGTTCACCTGCGGGGAATGATCTGATGTTTGATGAAAGCTATTGTGAGCAGGGCAGAAATTTTGCGAATAAGGTATGGAATGCCTTCCGGCTGGTTAAAGGATGGGAAGTTGATCCTGCGCTAAGCAATACCAATCAGCAGGCAATCAATTGGTTTGAATCTGCTTTTAATCAGTCATTGATAGAAATTGAGGACAATTATAAGCAGTATCGTCTTTCTGAGGCCCTGATGGGAATATACAAACTGGTTTGGGATGATTTCTGTGCATGGTATCTGGAAATGATCAAGCCGGCTTATCAGCAACCCATTGATCTGGAAACCTACAAAGTTACAGTTGAATATTTTGAGCGGATTTTAAAGTTGCTGCACCCTTTAATGCCATTCCTGACTGAAGAACTATGGCATGATGATCTTTTCACCCAGCGGGCAGAAATGGAGTGTTGTATAGTTGCAGATTATCCGGTAGCAGGCAAGATCGATGCGGCACTTATACAGGATATTGATATCATAAAACAGGTTATTTCAGAGATCAGAAATATCAGAAATACGAAACAAATTTCTCCAAAGGAAGCTCTGAGTCTAAAAATTAAAGTCAATTCAGAAATCAGTTACCCGGATTATTTCAATGTTGTTTCCAGGCTCGCTAATATCTCTGAATCTGAAATTGTGAAAGAGCCGATAGCCGGAGTGGGTACATTTATGGCAGGAAAGGATGAATTCTTTGTGCCACTTGAGAACAGTATTGATCCGCTTGCCGAGAAACTGCGGATTGAAAAGGAAATTGAGTATCTCAATGGATTCTTACGTGCCGTGGAATCAAAACTGTCAAATGAGCGTTTTGTGCAAAATGCAAAGCCTGAAGTAGTTGAAATTGAACGTCAAAAGAAAGAAGATGCTTTGTCGAAGCTGAAAATTCTGGAAGCTGGATTAAAAACGCTGACAGGGTTCTAAACCCTGTCAGCGTTCCCTATAACCCTGTCAGCCTTTTAAAGGCTGACAGGGTTTTATCGTTAACAGCACCCTCCTCCGGGTACACAAGCTGATGCCTGTTCTGGTTTCTTAGCATAAACACTAATGCTGAAGATTCCTGTATTTCCTGATTTGAATGCACTTAGTTCTTCTGCTGAAAGGTAGTTCTTCAGAATGTCATCCGGGATAATGATCGGCTTTTCCTTTTGGATCTTCATATCTGTAAACCCGTTGATTTTGATCAATTCAAGATAGGTTTCCTTTTGTATCGCACCCGATACGCAGCCTGCATACATCTCGGCCGCATTTCTAAGCTGCAGGGGAAGATTACCGCTGAGTACCACATCGGATATGCTGAAATGGCCTCCCGGTTTCAAAACCCTGAATATTTCCTTAAAAACATTATCCTTATTTGGAACAAGATTGAGCACGCAGTTGCTCACTACCACATCCGCAGTGTTTGATGTTACCGGCATATGCTCGATATCTCCCTGACGAAATTCGACATTATTAAAACCCAGGTTTTCTGCATTTTGTCTAGCCTTATTAATCATCGCTTCGGTAAAATCTATTCCGATGATCTTACCATTTTCCCCTGCTTCTGATCTGGCAATAAAACAATCATTTCCCGCACCTGAACCAAGGTCGATCACTACATCACCCTTTTTGATTTCTGCGAACTGTGTTGGTAAACCACATCCCAAACCCAAATCTGCCTCCGGATTATAACCCTTCAGATCGGTATAATCATCAGTCATGATATTATACACTTCAGTGCTGCATCCTCCGGCACCACAACATGAACTCTCATTGGTAGTTTTATCCTGTAATGCAATTTCACTGTATTTTTGCCTGACAAGTTCTTTGATCTCTGCTTCAGTTTTCATAGCGGTTAATTTTATTATTGTAATATTGCGATGTTTATGAATAAATTTTTTTAGCAGCAGCTATTTGTAGTTTTTACGGCTGAAAGAAAGTTTCCTATTTCTTTTTCAAGCAATTTCCAGGTTTCCGGATTAATACAATAACATACACTTGCTCCTTCAATGGTACCCATTATTAAACCTGCATTTTTTAATTCTTTGAGATGCTGTGAGATGGTGGCTTGTGCCAAACCCAATTCGGTAACCAAATCACCACAAATGCAGGTATTCGCTTTCATCATTTCCTGCAGGATAGCGATTCGTGCCGGATGGGCCAAAGCCTTCAGTAATTGAGCCAGATGGTTTTGCTCAGCTGAGAATATTTCTGATTTGGTTAGTCCCATAATTAATTGCAATATTACGATTAATAATTGATAAAATCAAAGGGTGGATTTTATTTTACTTTGATGCTACAATTTAGATGGGTATTGAAAGGCTAATTTTTTTCCTCATTGTTTTTTCTGGACACGTAATGAAGTACTTTTCTGTACAGCTCATCAGGAAGGAACGGTTTCACAACCACATCATTAATGCCGCTAAGCTTGATTTCTTCTTCAATCTCATTTGGTAAATTTGCCGTAAGAGCGATTATTGGCAAATTTATACCCTTTTCCCTCATTTTTTTGCTGGCCTCATATCCATCCATAACGGGCATGTGCAGGTCAATGAGAATCAGATCATGTTTTTCTGGATCGGCAATGTTAAGGGCCTCCAGTCCGTTTGTGGCAGTTTCGATCTTTGCACCCCAGCGTTCCAGGAATTTTTGGGCAACCAATACATTAATAGGGTTGTCTTCGGCTAATAAAACTGTGATTCCGCTTAATAATTTATTTTCTTCAGTCTGAGGGTTCATATCTGCTTCTTGTTGTTCAGGGTTTTGTAAGCTTTTTTCAAAGGTTTGGCTGAAATAGAAATTTGAACCTTTTCCTTCTTCACTCTCTAATTGTAAGTTTGAGTTCTGTAATTCCAGTATCTTTTTACTAATTGCCAGCCCTAAACCTGTCCCGCCAAAACCTCTTGATGTGGAAGAATCAGCTTGTGTAAATCGCTCAAATATAAGTTTTTGCTTTTCCTTTGAGATACCTATCCCGGTATCTTTTATGCTAAACTGCAATGTGATGTCTTTATCGGTTTCTTTAATCAAATTAATATTCAAAAACACCTGACCCTGTTCGGTAAATTTGATGGCATTATGAAGCAGATTGCTCAGAACCTGTGATAACCGGGTTGGGTCACCAAAAACTCTGGTGTGCAAGGTATTATCCAGATTTAAGTCCAGTTTGATGCCTTTATCGCTGGCAGAAACCTGAAGACCACGGACAATATTTGTGGTAATGGAAGAAATGTCCATTTCGATATGCTCAAATGAGATCTTTCCAGCTTCGATTTTATTATAATCAAGAATGTCATTAACAATTGATAATAAGTTATTGGCAGAAAATAGCATTACATTAAGATTTTCAACCTGATCTTTCCTTGGATTCTCTTTAAGTAATAAGTGACTCATCCCAATTACTGAATTCAAGGGAGTTCTGATTTCATGACTCATTGTACTCAAAAACTCGCTTTTTGCAATTAAGCCCAGTTCGGCTTGTTCTCTTGCTTTTTTAAGAGTGAATGAAACTCTGTTGGATAGGATAAGTGATTGGAAGAAAAAGAAACCCATATAACAAATGAAACTCGGTAACTGTAATACCGGTGACAAGTGCCAGTAGTTTAGAATCAGAATGATGAAGATAATCATCAGCATTAGCGAACTGATCAATGCATATAATGACCCCGGCCGTTTATTACTAAAGGCCATAAAATAAACGTATAGTACATAAATAATGCAACTTAGCATTACAAATATGAATGGATTGATCAGTTGAGTGAAAATAACCGGAGGGAAAAACAAAGTGATGAGTGCAAAAGTAAAGCACAAAATACTGATAATTCTAACGATTAATTTATTGATGTCTTTAGGGTACAGGTAATGGGTATAAAGAGTAAACAGACCAATACCAAAGAACAGACTAAAGTATTCCAAACGAATGGCAATAAACCAGTCGATCCCCGGTAATATGGTATGCAACACATAATTACCTCCACCCATAATCCTGTAACTGTAAACTATAGAATAAAGAGAAAATAAAAGGATCGCTTTATCGCGGCTGCCCAGGAGGTATAGGCCTAAAAAGAAGAGGCCACCCATAAACAGACATCCGGTTAATAGCAGATCGATAGCAATGGCATGCATTCTATAGGTCACAAGGTTTGATTTACTGCCCAAAACAAGAGATTTGGAGATGCCGCCTTTGGAATGCGAAAAATTTGCGATCTGCAGAACCATGTTCAGCGTGTCGGGGATTTCGTTAAAATCAACGGTCTGGTATTCCCAGTAGGGTATAAAATTTTCTTCATTAACACTTACCTTCCCGTTTTTAGCCACTAACTTTCCATTAATGTACAAATTGAAGGCTGAATACATTTCAGGAACGATTATACGCAGCTCTTCTTTGGTTTTTGGCAGGAATACAGTAAGCTTATAGCTGGCAAAGCCGTATGCAGGTAGCTTTTTGCCATTCAATTCATAATTTTCCCATCTGAACGGAAAATTAACAATCTCATAATTCTGGGTTTTTGCCTGGGTGCTTTCAGGTCCAATTAACTGATTCCAGTAAAACTGCCATTCGCCATCCAGTGAAATAATATCAGTTAAAGGGGTTTTGCGAAGATCAAGAATGCCTTTTTTTGCATCCGGAATACCATCATTAGAATTATGTGTCCCATAGGTTTTAAAATAAGACAGCAGGAGCAGTATTATAGAAATATACCTTAGGAATCTCATTGTTAACAATCAAATAGAAATTGATAAAATTAGTTTTGATCAGGAATAAACAAAGGTAAGGTATATAAAAATAATCTCAGGGTTAAATTTATTTCGAATGGCGAAATTTCAAATTTAAATTTAATCTGCAAAAATTACTTTAAGTTTTGAACTTGCCGATTAAAATGAGAATCAGGCTAAAAAAGTGAGCACAATTCTAAACAATCAAACGGCTTTTTTTAAGCGAATGATTCCCATCGTATCCATTAGTTTCATGACCGGAAATACCGGATCAATTTCGAACCATTTCTTGCCGAAATTTGCACTATTAGGATAGCGATGGTGATTGTTCTGAAATAATTCGCCAAGCATCAGAAAATCGAATGGCGTAGTGTTTTTTGATTTGTCTTTATTGTCGAAATTGGAATATCCGTATTTATGTCCGCACCAATTTACAATTGCGCCATGCAATGGGCCCATTAGGTAATGGATTGGGAGCAGGAAAAACATCCATTCTGAACCTTTTGGTACAAACTCAATGTAAAACCAGGTATAAGCTGCCCCGAAAAGTAGTCTTGATGCGATTGAGGATCCAATCCTGTCAATAATCTGCCATTCAGGGTAATATCCCTGAAAACGGGCCTCCGGATCTTTGGTACGCTTTAAATGATCGCGAAAAGTAATTATAGTGGCTTTCATCAATTGAAATACATCGGTAAAAAAATGCGGTGAATGCGGGTCTTTCTCAGTATCGCTGTAAGCGTGATGTTCCCGGTGCATCATTGCATAGGCACGGGGGTTTAAAAAGGAAGCCCCTTCAAAAATAAATGCCATAAAATAGAAAATGCGTTCCCATCCTTTTGACATTGTAAACATCCGGTGTGATGCGTAACGGTGCTGAAAAAAGGTCTGAAAGAACAGAGAAAGAAACCAATGGGTAATAAAAAAAATCAGAATGGCCATAAATACTTATTTGTTGAACACAAGTAATGGCCACCTGTTAAGAGGTGAATTTAGAACAAGTGAGGGTTAATCAGATTAGCTGTAAAACATTCATTTTGATCTATCAGTTAAAAATCAAAACAGGTGTTTCTATATTTCTAAAGATATAACAATCCTTTGAATAATAATTATTTAGCTTAAATATCATAATTATATTTTTTCTTGTTCAAATTGAATACTCAGGCAGTTCTTCCACAAACCTGTACGATTGCTTTTCAAAATCTATCTCACAGCAGAAATGCTGTAATCCATTGCTGACTAAGAGCCAGGGCACTTTGTGTACAAAATTATATCGTGCAATCTGGTCGAATGTGTCCTGGCTAATTTTAACTGAAGGTGCTTTACATTCAACAAGCAGGATCTTTTCCCCATGCCTGTTGAATAACAGAATGTCTGTGCGTTTTTGAAGGCTATTCAGTTTCAATCCTCCTTCGAGTCTGATCAGTGAACGTGGGTATTTCTTGTCCCTGATCAGAAACTGAATCAAATGTTGCCTGACCCATTCTTCGGGTGTGAGAACCAGGTACTTTTTTCGGATCTCATCAAAAATATAATGTGTACCGTTTTCCTCTTTAATTTTAAGTGAATAGGAAGGGAGATTTAATGGGCCGGGTTTGAACATTAAAGTAAATTTCAGAAAATGATTTTAATCTGCGGCATCCTTGTGCTATAATTTAAAAATATCTGTTCAGGTTTGAAATGTATGTTTAAAGAAT
>CAZTRY010000032.1:0-35304 GCA_964616525.1 uncultured Sphingobacterium sp.
CAATTTTGCCAGAAACTACTTAATAATGGCAAAAATAGAGAAATTGAAATCAGCACTTCAGCTTTAATCATAGCAAATATTTATTACATAATTGTAAAGGTACTGGGGAAAAACGAAGCGAAAGATAAAGTGAATATACTATTAAAAATGTTAAAGATTTTGCCACTTGATGCAGACTGTATAACACTTGCGATGAACAGTAATTTTAGTGATATTGAAGATGCAATGCAACACTTTATAGCTATGCAAAATCAGTGCGATTTAATTATTACCCGAAATTTAAAAGACTATAAAAAATCTCTGTTACCTATAATGTCTGCAGAACAATATCTAATTACAATTTAAATAATGCAACAAGAAATAACCCAGTACACTTCAGAAATAAATTCATTTCAACCCAAAAACAATGATGAACTCGAAGCCTTCAGAATTCGCTTCTTGGGTACCAAAGGTATTATAAAAGACCTTTTCGAAGCCTTCAAAACAGTTTCTTCTGAAGAGAAACGGGTTATGGGCAAGGTATTGAATGAGTTTAAGCAAATGGCTGAAGCCAAATATCAGACCCTTAAAGAAAGCCTGGAGACCCTTGATACAGGTGCTGATTCAGGGCTGGACCTGACTCTTCCGGGAGCTGGATTTGAATTGGGCGCACGCCACCCTTTATCACTGGTTAGAAAAGAAATTATTGAGATTTTTAAAAAACTGGGATTCAATGCCGCTGAAGGTCCGGAGATTGAAGACGACTGGCATAATTTCTCAGCACTTAATTTCCCTGAAGAACACCCTGCAAGAGATATGCAGGATACTTTTTTCATAAAAAAAGGAGGAGAGAAGGGAGATATTGCCTTACGTACCCATACCTCATCTGTACAGGTTAGGATGATGGAAGCCGGTAAACCACCCTTCCGTGCGATTATGCCAGGCAGGGTGTATCGGAATGAAGCCATATCAGCCAGGGCACATTGCTTTTTTCATCAGGTTGAGGGACTGTATATTGATGAGAATGTATCATTTGCCGATCTGAAGCAAACCTTATTTCATTTTGTTCAGGAATTATTTGGTGAAGGCACCAAAGTTCGTTTCAGACCTAGTTATTTTCCTTTCACAGAACCATCTGCTGAAATGGACATTTCCTGCTCCATTTGTAAAGGCGATGGCTGCCAGTTCTGTAAACACAGCGGCTGGGTTGAAATTCTGGGCTGTGGTATGGTCGACCCAAATGTTCTGGAGAACTCCAATATCGATAGCAAGAAATTCACTGGCTATGCGTTTGGGATGGGAATCGAACGGATTACCAACCTTAAATACCAGATAAAAGATCTTAGGTTATTCTCGGAGAATGATATTCGCTTTTTAAAGCAATTCAAATCAGAAATGATCTGATGAGAGCAGGTTTTTTTATAGGGCTTTTTATTATTTCTTCGCTTTCCTGCACCAAGGATGGCTTAGACCGGATTCCCGAAGCCTATGTAAATTATAGAATAACCATTCAGGAGTTTAATATCAAAAACAAAAATGGCTTGTTGCTGGTCAACAAGATGGATAATACGGGGGTTGCCGGACTCATTATCTACCGTCGCTCAGATAATGCTTATGTAGCTTTTGATCGCTGCAGCTCTGTGAATCCTCAAAGCAGATGTGCGGTAGTCCCTGATGATCCGAATCTGACGGCTACAGATCCATGCAGCGGTGCAAAATTCTCTTTATTTGATGGCTCTGCAGTCAAAGCACCCGCCAAGAGGCCCCTCAAGGAATATAAAGTAATTATTAGTAATTTTGAAATCTCGGTAGTGAACTGATATGGAAGTCGATAAAATTAAGGAAAGTATAAAGAAAGCAGCTCAGGATTTATTCCGAAAATACGGCTACCATAAAACCAGTGTAAATGAAATTGCAAAGCGTGCTAAAATTGCCAAAGCAACCATTTATAAATATTTCGAAAGCAAAGAATTACTTCTTCAGGCAATCCTGATGGAATATATTCAACAAAGTGTTCATGAAATTATTCATAATTCATCCGAAGAACTTGATGAAGAAGCCTATCTGAGCATGATCATACTCAAAACCAGCCGCTTATCTTATACGGTATGTAATGAGTTCATTGGATGGGAATTTATACGTGAGTCTGCCAATTCACAGGAATTTCTGAAAACTTTATCTGATGAGCTTGAAAACCTGCTGATCCAATCTTTCAACCAAACCCAACTCTTTAAAGCTGATGATTATATAGAACGCCTGCGCTTTTTGATCAAAGCAAGCAAAAGTATAGTGTTCTCCTTTGCATTTACTTCTGTGAGCGATTCTGATGTTCGCAAAAATTTTATATCCTTCCAGAAAGAAATCCTCCCCTATTTGGTAAAGGCAGCCGTCAAGTAATTGCTGATATCCGGATTATTTTGTAGGCCTTAAGTAAATTTAATATTAAACTACTATACCGATTTGGTTTTTGGTATATATTTTGGTATTTTGCTGATGAACAAACCCAATTATCATCCATGAGCCGTGAAATTTTAATATTATCCGATTTAATCGATGAGCATTTTGAATTTTAAAACCTGAATTGTGGTGAATGTTGCCACCCGATTTTAAAATTACAATTATTCTCATTTGAGATATTTTTCTCCACTGCAGGCGGATTAGGAAAGTAATGCCTTTTTTGGTTGATAATCCGTGGACTTTCAACCTTTGGTGGGCGTTGTGCACCTGTCATCCCGAACGCAGAGAGGGAACTTCGCTGTTTTGAAATCAAATTAAATCCTGAATTAAAGAACCCTTTATTGATACAAGGCATTGGTCATTTTAAATTTAAGGTCATTCCAATACCCTATCCCTTTCCTAAGATAAAAATCTTTAATTTTGCCGCTCATGAAAAAAATTCCGGCCGACAAAAAATTCTTGCAGAATATACAGGTAATCGACATTGCCGAAGAGGGTAAGGGTGTGGGTAAATCAGATGATCTGGTTATCTTCATTGATAAAGCCGTCCCCGGCGACATCGTAGATGTTGAGTTATTAAGAAGAAAGAAAAAATTCTACGAGGGAAAGATCCAGAATCTGGTAAAACCTTCCGAACATCGCACGGAGCCTTTTTGCGAACATTTTGGAGTATGTGGCGGCTGTAAATGGCAGCATCTGACTTATGAGGCACAATTACAATTCAAGCAGAAGAGTGTGAGCGATGCATTACAAAGGCTGGGTAAGGTAGATGTATCTGATATGGAGCCAATTCTGGGCTCTGCAGAGTCGCGTTATTACAGAAATAAGCTGGAGTATACATTTTCAGATAAACGCTGGCTGACCGATGGAGATATGCGCAATGCTGAAACCATGGAAATGAATGCGCTGGGATATCACATTCCCGGTCGTTTTGATAAAATCCTGGATATCGACCATTGCTATCTGCAGGCTGATCCATCCAATGAGATCAGAAACAAAGTCCGGGAATATGCGCTTAAGGCAGGGATTTCCTTTTACAATCTTAGAAATCATGAGGGAGCACTTCGGAATCTGATTATTCGCAGCTCAAGCACCGGCGAATTGATGGTGATTGTGGTGTTTGCTTATGCGGATGAAGAACAGATTGAGGGAATGATGAAATTCATTGCTTCGGAGTTTAAAAACATCAACTCATTATTGTACATCATCAATCAAAAGAAGAACGATACCATATTCGATCAGGAAATTCATACTTATGCAGGCGCAGACCATATTTTTGAGAATATGGACGGATTGAAATTCAAGATTGGTCCGAAATCATTTTACCAAACCAATTCTGCACAGGCTTTTGAACTTTACAAAATAGCACGCGATTTCGCAGGATTTAAAGGTGATGAACTTGTTTACGACCTGTATACCGGTGCGGGCACTATTGCCAATTTCATTGCCGGAAAGGTAAAGTCGGTTGTTGGAATTGAATATGTTCCAACCGCGATTGAAGATGCAAAGATCAATTCTGAAATAAACGGAATTAAAAACACCAGCTTTTTTGCCGGTGATATGAAGGATATCCTGAATGAGGATTTTATCAGCACCCACGGCAAACCCGATGTCGTGATTACCGACCCTCCGCGTGCAGGTATGCATCCGGATGTGCTGAAGCGCTTGCTGGAAATGGAAGCTGAAAAAATAGTCTATGTAAGCTGCAATGCAGCAACTCAGGCAAGGGATATCGATTTACTCAAGGCAAAATATGAGGTAGGCAGAATCAAGCCGGTTGATATGTTTCCGCATACCCAGCATGTTGAAAATGTGGTGCTGCTTACAATTAAAAGATAGATCAAAATCCGGTGCAAAATTTTGCCGGGTATATTAAATTAGTTTGCAATGGAAATCAAAGACCTGCTAAATCCTGAAGAAAACAGCGAGGAAAATGCTAAACCTAAGGAAAGTCCGCTGAAAAGCCTTGAAACTGATCTGAAGTTTTATAGTGAATCACTGAAAGAGGTTGCCATTGAAATAATGGTAGAAGGCTTATCAGAATATCCAATTTTCGTGGCCCACCAACATGAAGTGAAATTAGGGGAACCTATTTTAGATAAAAACGAACTGAATACGGGCTGGAGCATTCATGCTTCTACTATCGATGAATTTACTGAAAAAGGACTGATTCAAGCCAATAAGAAAGACAGGTTTATCAATCAATACAAAGACCCTTACAAGTTTATGTGCGTATTTGTGATTGTTCCGGAAGGAGCTAATTTTGTTTTCTTCCCTTATCAGTAGAATTCGGGTTTGGTTGAATCCTTAAATAAATTGAAGGAGTAATAGCGAGGTTTGCACAGGAATATGTAATTTGAATCGAAATTTGAGAACAAGATGGCTGTTAAAAAATTACTGATACTCAATAAAACACAGATTAAGCAGAAGATCGATCGCATGGCCTATCAGATTCTTGAGGACAACCTGAATGAAAAGGAAATCGTTCTGGCAGGAATTATAGATCAGGGTTATATCATCGCCAAACGCCTGAAAAAAGTCATCGAATCCATTTCAGAGATTAAGGTCACCCTGATGAAGATCGATATTGATAAAGACAGTTCCCATCTCGAAGCCAGTTCGGATATCGATATCAATTCAGTGAAAAATAAAGTTGTCATATTGGTTGACGATGTACTGAACAGCGGCCGCACCTTGGCCTACGGACTCGGAGTTTTCATCGATATCCCTTTGAAAAAATTAAGGACACTGGTTCTGATTGACCGAAGCCACCGCAATTTTCCTATTTCTTCTGATTTCACAGGCCTGGAAATGTCTACACTCGTCAAAGAGCATATCGAGGTGCTGATGGATGATAAATCGAAGGATGATGCGGTTTATTTGAGTTAAGCAAGTCCGACACGTATTTATCTGACTATCAATACCTCTGCAGATTTCTGACTGATGGGCTTTTTAACCATCGCCAATATCCTGACCTAGCTTGTACCGGGATTTAAAAAGCTATATGAGTCTCTATACCAACTTAGACGCTATAAAAGGCTATGTTTCTATGTGGTTTAATAAAATGATGCTGAGTGCACGTTGCCTTAGCATGATGTCATATTGGATCCAATAACATTTGCAGCCACTTTTATTTTTAATTCTGGAAATCTGCTGTTCTGCTATTTTTAAAGGCAGCCCCTCTTTTCGCTCATACTGCACAAGCCTTAGCCACAGGCCGGTATCCACTACAATAGGGTTTAAGAACCCGGGACAGCCTATTTAACTAAGTTTATCCACCAGGCACGAAATTTATTTTATTTCTGGTTAAAATAAACGGGTATATTCGTTTATATGCGGGTGGGAGTAGGAGGTGATGCAATAAGTAAGTTAGCATCAAGGCTTGGGTGACAGTGCATAATTTAGGCATTTGTGCTTTGATACAGACGGACTTAACTATAATTTAATCCCATACACCTCTGACTTTGACTGACAATAAAAAACTAAACTTGGGGCTTGTTATTTGATCGAAGTTTACTATTATTGCGTAATAAATACAAAATAAGCCATGTTGCTTGAATTTAAAGTTTCCAACTACAGGTCAATCGGTGACGAGCAAACGATGAGTTTAATCCCTGCTCCCAAACAAAAAGACCATCTCCCAAACATCCTTACGAAAGGACGATATCAAGCGTTAAATGCTATATCGCTTTATGGACCAAATGGTGGGGGTAAATCAAACATTCTAAAAGCTATGAGCCTTTTAGACAGATTGGTTCATGTTTCCGCAAGGACATCGTCCACCACCCGTTTGCCCTACGACCCATTTTTATTAAGAGAAGGTTGGGAGGACAGACCCACAGGGTTTGAAATCTCTTTTGTCATTGAGGACAATCGTTATCGCTATGGATTGGAGTTTACTGCAAGTGAAATAAAAAAGGAATGGTTGTTTCGTAAATCTGCTGGAAGAGAGGTCAACTTATTTGAACGAGAGGGGGAAACTATTGATGCGAGCTCAGGCTATAATGGCTCAAAAAAAATCATTGATGCAGCAATTGAAGCAACACGAATTAACGCATTGTTTCTTTCCACTTGCGACATGTTAAATGTTGAAGAAGCGAAAAGTATAATGCAATGGTTTAGACACTTTAGTATGGTTGACGGATTAAATACAGAGATGGAAGAAATCCAAACAGTTGAGCTTTGGGAGGAAAAAGAATATAGAGAAAAGATTAGGCAATACTTATCATCATTAAGTCTAAACATACTTGATGTAGATGTAACTACAAAGGATTTTGAAGAATCCGAATTACCAGACGACATGCCTAAAAGCATGAAATCTCGATTAGCAAAGACACTAAAAGGCAAACAGAGTTATACTGTCTTTGCGAAGCATCGCATCTATGATGCCAACGCTATACCGACAGACAAAACACATAGTTGGAAATGGGAAGACAGAGAATCATCGGGAGCAAAAAAAGCATTTCAATTAAGTGGGCCTGTTTTATGGGCATTGGCTAACGGAGGCGTTCTTATCATTGATGAAATTGAAGCCAAACTACATCCAGTAATGACGTTGAATACAATTGATGTATTCTTAGACAAAGACAGTAATCCAAACAATGCACAGTTGATTTTTGCAACTCATGACACTAATCTTTTGAGTTACTCCAATCTTAGACGTGACCAAATTTGTTTTGCAGAAAAAAATAAATGGGAAAGCACAGAAATTTATTCTCTTTCTGACTTTGTTTATTTCGGTGAGAAAAACGGAGAATTCAAATCTGAAAAAGAAAGACCTGACACAGACAAGGAGAAACGTTATTTTGAAGGTAGATACGGAGCAATACCTGCATTGGGTAATTTTCAAAAATTTATTCGCAATACCCAATGGCAAGAAGAGGAACATTAAATAAAGTCGAACTCAAAGAAAGAGAGAAACGACCAATTCGTTGGCGAAAGTATCCTCATTTATTTCTCATTGTATGCGAGGACGGCAACACAGAGCCAAATTACTTCCGAACATTTGAAAAACACATCCCTGAAGAAACTATTTTTCTTAGAGCAGTTGGGACAGGTAGAAGTTCTAAGGGTGTTGTTGAGCAAGCGATCGTTGAAAGAGATAAATTGGCAGAAGAAGCAAACAAAAATGTTGATGAAGTTTGGGTAGTATTTGATAAAGATGATGCAGAAAAAGTTCCTGCAAACACAATTAGGTTTACTGACGCTTTTAAAATAGCTCAAGAAGAAAAAATGAGAGTTGCTTACAGCAACGAAGTTTTTGAATTATGGGTATTGCTTCATTTTTCAGACATAAGTTCCGCTAACCCACTTCCACGAGCCGACATTTATTCAAGTTTACAAACTGTCATAAGATCATTTGAACCTCACAAGCTATTTGTTTACCAGCATGGCAAGACAGAAGTTATTGATGCCGTTATTGAATTAGGAAGTGAAGCAAAAGCAATTGAACGAGCCGAAAAACTTTTATCAGAACAAAAAGGCAAGCAACCTATTGACGCTAATCCAAGTACGACAGTTCATATTTTAGTTAAACGACTGAGAGAACTTATAGAGTGGTATTCCTATTCACCAGACTGAGATTGACTATGATTGCCACGACCTCACTCCAAACGGCCAGTAGCTCAGCCGCTAACAAGGGGTTTGCGATAGCGGAGGTTCCGTACTTCACATACACATTTGTGCAAGGTGGAAATTCTAACTCCTAATGAAGTTTAGTGCTAAAAATCCCCGCCATCACAACCCCCCAAACCATCAATCTGTCTAAAAACCCCCATCTCGTTTTCCACATATTTGAATAAGTATCGACCGATGATTTTTACGGTTATGGATATATTCAGATATGAAATTCATCACCGGAAAAGACAGAAATCAAACCGAGTGTTTTTGCTGAGAATCAAAACGTATCAAATCGTATCATTTCGCATTTATAATTTCAAATTTTAGCTTAAATTAACACGAGTTCGATATAAAATTTAGCGATTTTATAGTCCCAAATTTACTTTACCCCAAATTCAAATAGAAAGCCAAACGCTCGGCTGTCAGATCGCTGGCACTAACCACATACTTTGCCTGATTGTAGAATTCTTCGCGCTCCTGAAGTTTTGTGCTGATAAAATCAATCAATTCATCCCCTTTGAGATGACGGATTAAAGGACGGTCGGTTTTTGAATGCTCCAGGCGACTTGCCAGAGCTTTTGGCGACAAGGAAAGATAAGCTACCAATCCGTTTTTGTTCATCCATTCTATATTATCCCCAAAACAGGGTGCACCGCCGCCTGTAGCAATAACAACATTCTCCGGGAATTCAGTTTTTTGTAAAGTATCCCTCTCCAGTTCACGGAATGCCCCTTCACCATAAAGTTCAAAATAACTAACGATGCTCATTCCTGCCTTTGACTCAATTAATTTATCGAGATCGATGAATTCATATTTTAAATAATTAGCCAGTTTCTTTCCTATGGTTGTCTTTCCACTACCCATAAACCCAATCAGGAATACCTTCATAAATTTTTTCTCTTTAAATATTTGAATACAGCGTGAGCAACATTTGTTATTGCATGGAGCTATTGATAATTTATAATACTAATCAGCCTTTAATTTTCACTAAAGTATTTTGCCGACAATTCATCATAGGACGGCAGATTATGATAATGCCATTTATTAATCACTGTCCCATTTTTGAGCAATAATACTCCGGGATTTGCCCTGACCATGCTTTTCAGGGGAATGACATCAGCATAGAAGATCTCCATGACCAGCTTATTTTTTTTGCTGAACGCTTCTGCATCCTGAACGGAATTTGAAGTCAGAAAGACAGTCCGGATGTTGAAATTCTCTGCCGCATTGATTGCAATGGCATTCAGATTACCAATCCCGGGCAAATCGGTTCTCGAAAGATCATAAGCCACAATTACCAGATTATAATAAGGATTCTCCAGAATTTCGGCATTATAGTCCGTACCCTGACTATCAGTAATTTTCAGGTCTTTTATCTTCACTTCAAATCCCTTCTTAATCAGTTTGCTTTCAGGATCTCCGGTAATTTCCCAGCTCTTATCCTTCCAGATTCCTGAACTGAGGTATTCTTTGTCTGTTAACGATTTTGATTCGCCACTTGCCTTGTTCTTTAAAGTATAAGTAATCTGATACTCATCCTGTGCTGCACCCGGAGGCATAATCATTAAACTCGGGATGTTATTCCCAATCTTGTAGGGCAGAAAATCTAGAATGGGCAGAAAATTATAGGTGTACAAACCAAACCCAAGGGATATCAGAACAATTAATCCTAATATCCAGTTTTGTACTTTTTCACCGCTTATCAAAGGCATGATCTCATTTCGCCCTTTATAGATGTACAGGATCATTAGCAGCAAAACAATATCCTTTGAGAAAGACTGCCATGGGGTCAATGGAATCGCATCTCCGAAGCAGCCACAGGAGGTAACTACCTCAAAAAAAGCTGAATAGAAGGTTAGAAAGGTAAAGAAAATAATGGTTAATAATAAGCCTGAAGCGACACTCCGGGAACGGATGCCGAGCAGCAGCAATGCCCCGAGAACAATTTCAATGGTGCAAAGAAAAATAGCAAATACGGTTGCATAATCATTCAGAAAGGCAATATGAAAAACTTCAAAATACTCCTGCAACTTATAACCAAACCCAAGCGGATCATTCGCCTTGATCAGTCCTGAAAAGATAAAGAGCAATCCGACCATCGCTCTCAGCAAATTTAATAAGGCCTTGTTCATAAAAATAAAATTCAAGGTTTATAAATCAGGGGGACTGAAATTTTATCCACCCAATTGGAAACGGCTTCTTAAAGACCGAGTTTGATCAATGCAAAGACTGAATAATTAAGCATATCCTGATAATTTGCCCTGACGCCTTCTGAAGCAAGTGTTTGTCCGGCATTATCTTCAATCTGCTTTACCCTGAGGATTTTCATTAATATCAGATCAGTCAATGAACTGATCCGCATATCCCGCCATGCCTCACCATAATCATGGTTCTTGGCAAACATAAGCTCCTTGGTTTCGTTTACCCTTTTATCGAAAAGCATTTCCACTTCATCAAGTGGAAGCTCCGTTCTATGGTCGTTTTCGAGATCCATCTGCATCATTGCGATGATACAATAATTAACGATGCCAATATATTCTGAAGTAATATCCTCCCCTACCTTGGAAACCTTCTTTTCTTCAAGAGTCCGGATACGCTGAGCCTTGATAAAAATCTGATCTGTTATGGACGATATTCTGAGAATACGCCAGGCAGTCCCATAATCGCTACTTTTCTTTAGAAAAAGTTCTCTGCAAACCTTGATGACACTATCGTATTCAGTTGAAGTTTTATTAATCAAAGCCTTAATTATTTATTTGTTAGAACCATGAATTAATCGGTATTTTGCCAGTACATGGCGGGTAAAAATACAGTTTTTCAGCAAAAATCAACGTTAAATGTTCGGGGAACACTCCTCGATCTTTCAAAACCCAGAATAATGGGTATCCTGAATCTCACACCCGATTCATTTTACGACGGAGGCAGAAATAACAATCTCAATGATGCACTAAAAAAAACTGAACAGATCTTATCAGAAGGTGCAGACCTGATTGACATTGGTGCCTATTCATCCCGTCCCGGTGCGGAACATATATCTGAAGAAACAGAATCAGTGCGATTGATACCTGTTTTAAGGGCAATCGTTAGCGAATTTCCGGATGCTATCCTTTCAATTGATACCTTCAGATCAGGAATTGCCAGAATGGCTGTGAATGAAGGTGCCGCAATGATTAATGATATTTCTGCCGGGGCGATGGATTCTGCGATGTTTCAAACAATAGCAAATCTTGGTGTGCCTTACATTATCATGCATATGAAAGGAACTCCTCAGACGATGGCCTCACAGAATGATTATGAAAATATTACGACTGAAGTTTGTCAGTACTTTGCCTCCAGAATTCAGGAATTAAAAAACATGGGAGTCATTGATCTGATTGTTGATCCTGGTTTTGGTTTTGCAAAAAATCTGGAACAGAATTATGAACTTCTGGCTAATCTGGAACACTTAAAATCAACGGGGCATCCGGTTCTTGCAGCACTTTCCCGTAAATCGATGATCTATAAACTGCTGGAAACTGACGCAGAACATGCACTGAATGGCACAACTGCTGCAAATACCATCGCTTTGTTAAAAGGTGCAAACATACTCCGGGTACACGATGTTAAAGAAGCCAAAGAAGTAGTTAAAATTGTTAACCAGGTCAATAGCCATTAAAATAATGTGAGTTCGATATAAGAAAGCTGAAAAATTGCTTTTTAACAGCCCTCATGGAGCTACCATGTCCCCACATGTTCATTAAGGCAATTTTGATCAGTCGACCCAGAAGGGTCGTATGTTTATAGAAATATTATAAACACGTCGCTCAACCCCTAAGGTGCAATGTCATTAAGTTAAGGATTACGATCCTGACGAAAGTCCTATCTTGTGGAAACGATCTGTTGGTTAAGCTACTCAAAAACAGTTATATTTTTCGATCTATAGGTTCTTGGTCAATCCATTTCATGATAAGGAATTTCTTTAGGCGTCACGCTGTCCCCCGGCTGGCGGGGGGTAGGGGGGTGGATTCCGTTAAATCATCCAAATCAACCGCTTTCTAGTTAAAACATTACACCCCATAGGATATGAATAAATTACTGCCTATTCAGCATCTATGGATAATCCTAATAACAATAATCTTTGGTATAATAAAGCATATCGACATTTTGCTCATGGCAACAGGTCTGATATGACCAAAGCTGAAGCTTGCCTTTGGAAATATGTGCTGTGTGGCAGAAGGATGTGTGGATATCAATTTCGTCGGCAAAGACCGGTACTGAATTATATCGCTGATTTTATGTGCAAAGAACTTATGCTAATCATTGAAGTAGATGGAATAACACACCAATATGATGAAATTGCAAAAAATGATAAAATTAGAGAGGATACATTAACATCAATGGGGTTTACTGTAATGAGATTTGATGACAATGATGTTTTAACAACGATCAATGGAGTATATAATCAGATCGAAGACTATATTAAAGCGTTTGAATTAAAACGTGCCCAGCCCCCAATGTGATCAAATAAGGGTTAAGAGGAGGATCCACCCCCTTTAATTCCCCCGCCAGTCCAAAGGACTCCTTCGGAGCGGGGGACACTTGACGCCTAAGCATGGCGAATTAGAAAATGTGTCTACAAGATGGGACGAAAGTCAGGATCTCCTCCCTTATTTAAAGAAATACTTTGTCATACCGGCGAAAGCCAGGAACCCCTACCCTTAACTTAATGACATTGCCCAAAGGTGGTCGCATGTGAAAATTCAGATACATACGATCACCTTCGGGATCGAAATTTTCGTGTCAACGAAATTCTATAAACATTTGACTCCTTTGGAGTCTTTATGCATTGTAAAAGTGTAAGGGATGGTTAAGATGTGAGAACACGGTAACTCATGGAGGAGAGGAGGAGGGGGATTATATTCCATTGCTCACCTAATTACTGATCCTGACAAATTATTAATCCCGATTTTATCTTACTCACGTTAAATTAATTCAGTTTATAAACCTTGTGAAATCTAAGTACTAAATCCCTGTACTCAATACTCTGTACTCAATATTCAATACCATTTCATCCCAATAATTATTTACCTTAGTATCATGGATGGATTTGACTTCAGTTTCCTAAATCTGCGCTTTCTGGATCTGCTGGATATATTACTGGTTGCCCTTATTATTTATTATATCTACAACCTGATCAGGGGAACAATTGCGCTGAATATATTGCTCGGACTGGTAATCATTTATGCCGTCTATATTCTGGTAAAGCAGGCACATATGCGTTTACTTACCGAATTATTGGGAGCTTTTGTCAGCGTTGGTTTTATCGCATTGATTGTGGTATTCCAGCAGGAGATCAGGCGCTTCCTTTTACTCATAGGCCGGAATGCATCATTGCAGAAGAACAAGGCCTGGTGGTCCTTTCTCTTTGGCAGGAAAGAGATTGTTAAAAATAATTCCATTCGGATTAAACCAATAATTGACGCCTGCAAGAACCTGCAAAAGAGCAAAACAGGCGCTCTCATTGTATTTGCCAAATACTTTGATGAGCAATTTTATCAGAATAGCGGAGAAATTATTGAAGCGAAAGTTTCCAGGCGGCTATTGGAAAGTATTTTCCAGAAAACAAGTCCGCTGCATGACGGGGCAGTAATCATCTCCGAAAACCGTATCAAATGTGCGAGTAGTATCTTACCTCTGACAGAAAATGATAAGCTGCCACCTCAGTTCGGACTCAGACACAGGGCTGGAATAGGAATTACTGAGATGAGTGATGCCGTGGCAATAATCGTATCGGAAGAAACCGGGGAAATCTCCTATGCCAAGCAGGGACGGGTAAGGATGAACCTAAGTTTTTCGGAACTGGATAAACTTTTGAATAAAGATTATTAGTTCAATTTTTAAATTATGAGTGAAGCAATATTTGTCCTTAGTGATGACGGGGAATTACACGAAATGCGTGAAGCGCAATATTTGTCCGAAGACGATTTTCAAGTTTTACTCTCCAAATATCCACATCTTTTATCAGGGGATCAAATTGACAGGGATTACCCCAGAAAGTGGCTTTTGGTAACAAGAGAAATGGGTGTTCCAGATGAAATTAATAAATCCAATCGTTGGAGTTTAGACCATTTATTAATTGATCAGGATGGAATACCTACTCTTGTTGAGGTCAAAAGAAGCTCCGACACACGGTTAAGAAGAGAAGTGATTGGTCAAATACTTGATTATGCTGCAAATGCAATTTCATATTGGTCAATAGAAGACATCATCAGTCAGTTTCAGAACAATTGTGAATCTGAAGGTAAAATTCCAGAAGATACACTTACCTCTTTTCTGGGCGCTGGAACTGCAGATCAATTTTGGGAGCAAGTTCAGACTAATTTAAAGGCTGGAAAAGTCAGAATGCTAATTGTAGCAGATTCAATCCCAAAAGAACTTCTTCGAATAATCGAGTTTTTAAACGGACAAATGTCACCAGCAGAAATTCTCGGAGTTGAGTTAAAACAGTTTTTAAGTAAGACAAACCAGCTCAAAACTTTAGTGCCTAGGGTCGTTGGCCAAACAACACTAGCCATGCAGCAGAAGTCAGTAAAACATAGCTTAAATAATAGATGGGATGAGAAGCTTTTCTTTGAGGAAATAGGAAAACGCCATCCTGATCAAATTGCTAAATTCGAGCGTATTTATCAATTTTCGAAAGAAATTTTTGACACAATTTGGTGGGGATCGGGTAGTCGAACAGGGTCCTTTATACCAGCAATAACCCCTAAGAATAATTTTTTTCAATTGTACGGTGTTTACACCAGTGGAAGTATTGAGATTCAGTTCCAATGGATAAAAAAGAAACCTCCATTTGATGATCCAAGGAAAAGGTTGGAAATTTTAAATAGATTAAACTTAATATTTGGTACAAACTATGGCCCAGAAACCATTGAGCTACGTCCTAATATTAAAATAGAGAGCTTTGATAGTAATGAGGTCTTTGAAGGCTTTTTTGATTTAACAAAATGGGTTCTAAGCCAATATCGATCTATCAAATAAAAAATCCCGCCATGAAAGCAGGATTTTGAATAGAGAACTTTATTTCTAATCAGCAATACTGATCGTAAGCCTGTTGCAGGTTATCCGCAATCATCTGTGCCGGACGTCCTTCAATCTGGTGACGTTCAATCATATGAACCAGTTTACCATCCTTAAATAGTGCAATTGCTGGAGAAGAGGGAGGGTAAGGCAACATGAACGCCCTGGCTGTATCAACAGCATCTTTTTCCATTCCCGCAAAAACGGTGACAAATTTATCCGGGTGTTTTTCATGCTGAACCGAAATCCGGGCTGCAGGACGAGCATTGGCAGCAGCGCAACCGCAAACAGAATTGACCATGACCAATACTGTTCCGTCTGATTTTATGGCTTGTTCAACCTCTCCGGCAGTTCTTAAATCCTGAAAACCTGCATTTACAAGTTCCTGGCGCATTGGAGCAACTAAATATTCTGGATACATATCTTAAAAAATTAATCTTAAAAATTGAATTATACACAAAGTTAAGTATTTACAAATGATATGTTGTATTTTGAAATCGTTTGACGTTGAGATTACTAAGGGAGTTGTAGGTTATAAGTAACAAACTATACGGTTTACAGTCCCAACATCAAAGTATGAAGCCTAACTTAATTAAACCGGATCGAAGCGGCAGCTTTTGGCTTGAAAAAACCGAATAATTACTCTCCATTTTAAAGCCAAAACTATAGCGGAGAGCCGGACTATCTTAACCGAAGCACCACAAAACTTGCTTTCATTAAACATTTCATTCTTTAAAAAATCATTTTCAGATTGATAAAAGAAGTCACCAAAACCTCTTACTAAAGCCTCCTACCTTATTCATCTTCAAACCTTTTGAATTGACCAAAGTATCATTACCTTTGCAGACAATTTTCTTAGGTTTAAGAAAGTATTATTATCCATTTATCGTGCGGTAAAACGCATTTAAACAAAGAACTATGTCATCAGTAGAGACAAATTATGTTCCTTACAAAGTTAAGGACATTTCATTAGCAGAATGGGGCCGTAAAGAAATCGGTCTTGCTGAAGCAGAAATGCCGGGATTAATGGCACTTCGCGAAGAATTTGGTGCATCAAAACCATTAAAAGGTGCACGTATTGCAGGATGTTTACACATGACCATCCAGACAGCTGTTCTAATTGAAACTCTTGTTGAGTTAGGCGCTGAAGTTACCTGGTCATCATGTAACATTTTCTCAACCCAGGATCATGCTGCTGCTGCAATTGCTGCTGCAGGAATTCAGGTTTATGCCTGGAAAGGTCTGAATGAGGAAGAATTTGACTGGTGTATTGAGCAAACCTTGCATTTCGGTCCGGATCGCAAACCATTAAACATGATCCTTGATGATGGTGGCGATTTAACTAATATGGTATTTGACAGATTCCCTGAACTGATTGCAGGTATCAAAGGATTATCTGAAGAAACTACTACCGGGGTTCACCGCTTATATGAGCGTATGAAAAACGGAACATTGCACTTACCTGCAATCAATGTAAACGATTCAGTAACCAAATCTAAATTTGATAATAAATACGGTTGCCGTGAGTCGTTGGTTGATGCGATTCGTCGTGCAACTGACGTAATGATGGCTGGTAAAGTTGCTGTTGTTTGTGGTTATGGTGATGTTGGTAAAGGTTCTGCAGTTTCATTAAGCTCTCAGGGAGTTCGCGTAATTGTAACTGAAATCGACCCGATCTGTGCTTTACAGGCAGCGATGGAAGGTTATGAAGTGAAGAAATTAGCTACGGCAATTAAAGAAGCAGATATCGTGGTAACTACTACCGGTAACTGTGATATCGTTCGTGGCGAGCATTTCCTTGCATTAAAAGACAAGGCTATCGTTTGTAACATTGGTCATTTTGACAATGAGATTGACATGGCATGGTTAAACGGAAACTACGGTAATACTAAAGTGGAGATCAAACCACAGGTTGATAAATATACCATCAATGGTAAAGATGTAATCGTACTTGCTGAAGGCCGTTTAGTGAATTTAGGATGTGCAACCGGACACCCTTCATTCGTTATGTCTAATTCATTTACAAATCAGACTTTAGCTCAGATCGAGCTTTGGACAAACACTGATAAGTATGAGAATAAGGTTTATGTTCTTCCAAAATACCTGGATGAAAAAGTAGCCCGTTTACATCTTGCAAAGATCGGCGTTGAACTTGAAACATTAGATCAGCATCAGGCTGATTATATCGGTGTTCCTGTTGAAGGTCCTTTCAAAGCAGATACTTACAGATACTAATTAGTTGACAGTTGACAATTGACGATTGCCAGTTGACAGTTGACAGTTGACAGTTGACAATTGAGAGTTGACAACTGACACCCGATAGCTATTGGGTTGACAATTATCAGTCAAACTGAAAACTATTTTATAAATTTCATAAAAATGCTTACTTCAGGGTAGGCATTTTTTTTGCAAGACACTTTCAAGGGGAATCAACTAATCCTGTAAAATTTCAGAACCTGATCCATCTGCTTGATTGTGACACTTTTACAATGAGATAGATGCACAAATTCAAATGGAGCATTAATATTGAATTCTGATTCCGGTAAAGTATTAAAAAGTCCGGAACATTCAATTCTTCCTTCCGGGCTATATCTGATAATTTTATAATCTTTAACAGACAATTCGATATTAAACCATGAACCTGCCCCTTCCCCGGCAAGCCATTGGCTATTTTCTGGGATACCAACTGTCTTTTCAGGTGGACTAAGTGTAGTATAGAGGTGTTGCCTGGTTTTCATAAAATCTCCCCTATTAATCAATGATTTTGAATCAAAGCAATTTTGTTCCTCAAGCTATTTACATTACCAATTGGACTGGGTGAAATGGTTAAAGGAACAAATAATTTCAGTTTGTCAAAAATTGGAGGATTTGCTGATAATATGACAGTACGGACAAAACGTGAACAATTTGTTCCCTGAATAACAAATGGGCCGTATTTCAAGGGACTCATATCCTGCATTTTTTTCGCAAAGGAAAAAGCCTTTTCAAAATTTATTTTAGTGTAGGATGCATGGAGAGTTCCGCTCCCATGACAAGCTTTATTCTCAGTAAGTTCAAGTAAAATTTTTTTAAAATTCAGCAATTCATTACCAGATGTTGAAATCTGAGCCTGCGAATGAATATGCAAATCATGATCAGTTTCCCTATCTCTGACCCTGCCATGTCCAAAAGGCGCATGGTACCTTCCAAAATCAAAATAATAGCAATTCCCGGTTTGTATCTCCACCAGCACCACTGCTGCATGGCCTACTTTGTAATAATTATTTTTACTGAATCCCAAAGTATTCATTAGGGTATCATACCAGGCACCGGCTTGTTTACACAAGGTTTCTGGCCATGCAATACTTATTGCAAAACCTGTATGCATTGAAGTTCCGATAAATTAATGCTTGTAAGACTTTTATCCCTTAGGTCATAGTAATTGAAGGTCTCACTTGCTTCAATTATTCTGAATTGAGAAATACTTAAGGTTTGAAGATCGTTTTCTCTTTTCATTAAAATATTGACCCTATCGATTTCAGTATGCTTTGCAGAATGAAAATCCATAATGTTTAAACTCTCAAATTCACTATTTTCAATTAACCAGTTTTTAAACCAGGTTTTTCGAAGTTCCCTGTCGACGGCTGTATAAAGAGTAGCCGATGACCAGATAGCCGGAACATTCTGATCAATGCTTTGAATATGCCGTTTTTCGCCATCCCAAACCATTTGATTAAACTTAAGTTCATTCCCGTAATCAATAAGCAAAAGTGTAAAAGGCTCAACATTATCCAAATTGATTTCGGCCATAAATTCAGAATGGGATCTAAATTCGAAACTATCCAATAAAACCCGGCCCCTGCTTTTTACATAATAATCCTGCTTAATATGGTTTTGGAAAGCCCCATTTAGCAGGCAAGCAATCTGTTTTTTGTGATTTGCGGCAATCCATGTACCTCCGGTTACTACATCTTTAGGATAGATAAGGAGCTTACTTTGTTCAGAATAGACCCGAGGTTTGAGGGTGGCACGAAAAATCCTTTCATCACGGCTTGATGTCAAAACAAAACCTCCCTTTAATGGTATATAGGTTACTGTGCACATTCCTGTCTATATCTGATTGTGGCAGGTGCAATTCCAAAACTATCATTGATGAGATGATCCATTTTCTGCTCAATTAATCCGATTTTTATCAATGCCTGATGATGAATACTATGTTCGAGACAATAAGCTAGTTCACGATTAATTGATGTTTTTATCGCATTTATAGTTTTAACTTCAGAAGAAAAGTTACCGGCTAATTGTAGCTCTTGATCAGGATTAAGAGCTTGAATATCAATACATAATTTATCAATAAATGCTAATGCAAAACTTGGATTCTGCTCCAATTCTAAATCTCTGTTTCTATCATCGTAATTGACAAGACCACGACTAACACCATTAAGCAAACACAAATAGAACTCTAAAATATGACGTACGTGCTGCCCAATGCTTGCATCAGATAATAATTGGGATTTATTTTGGTACTGTTCCTCTTTAAGAGAGGAAATCAGGGTCCCTATTTGCTTTAAGTTTTCCTTACAGTAAATTATCATTTTGTGGGCATTTAGAATTTCTATCTTAAAATATTACGATTTATTGAGTTAAGTCTTTTATTTACGGTAAATACTCCAATTTTGATTGGTAAGAGAAATATTATCACATTTTTACGGCTCTTTGATTTATTTTATATACTTTTTCTCCAAGCTCTGTAAAGCTTTTAGCGTTGAAAAATCCATCTGTTCTATAAATTACCTTACCGTCTGGGTTGATGAATAAAAAGCTTGGATATCCCCGAATCTGATACTTAAGTGCCAGGTCAGGACCATCCCCTTTTTCGGCATTCAGGGAAATGTTAATGAATGAAGGATTATACTGCTCAGCAACTGCCTTGCTTCTGAATGTGGTCATTTTCAGCTGAATGCATGGTCCACACCATGGCGCGTTTACGTATAAAAAGATAAGTTTATTCTCCTTTTTAGCCATTTGAAGGGCTTCTGAAAATGTATTTTTTCTAAACCTGAGCCCTGCGGCCGATTCCTGCATTAAATCTGCATTTGCATGCTGAAAATTCTCTGAAAATATAAATAAGAATATTATTAAGGCCTTTTTCATATTTGAACCGCTATTAAAGGTAAATAAACCTAATAAAATGCATCATTGTTCAATATACGTATGCAACACAATTAGTGTTTTACCCATAAATAATTATGCTTCAGGCCCTGTTCTGCCAAAACTGACTGTAAACTCAGAACCTTCTCCTTCTTTACTTGTAATGCTGATCAGCGCAGCATTCTCATCCGCAAATTTTTTAACCAGCAAAAGTCCAATTCCAATCCCCTTCTCATTCTTTGTACCGTAAGTACTAATTTCCTTACCTGCGAGACTGAATAATTTACTGATCTTTTCTGCAGCAATCCCGATACCTGAATCCTGAATATGTATTGCTATGCGCCCGGGATCAGCAGTATAGAAAATAGATATATTTCCATGTTGCGGGGTGAATTTTATTGCATTGGCAATCAGATTCTGGATAATAATCCTGACATGGTCGGGATCTGCAAAGACATTTGCATCCGGCATACGGACATGCTTAAGTTCAATATTCTTTTCTTTTAAAAGGCCGTCATAAATACTGAGTATCTCATCGGCCTGCCTGCATAGATCGATGTTCAGCGGCCGGGCCCTGATACCAAACTGCTGACTGCTTGCCCATGTTACCAGGTTATCAAGCATATCGGATGTTTCCCTCAACTTTTCATAGAAACCATCCAGGAAGAACTTTAAATCAGTATCCGACATACTGCCTTCTCTCATCATCTCCATGGCTTTAATGATGGATCCAAATGGTGCCCGCAGATCATGTCCGATAACTGAGAATAACTGATCCTTAGTCTTATTTAAAGTCTCCAATTGAAGATTTTGCTCAAGAATCAACTGATTTTGTTCTTCTACGGCCTGGGATTTAAGTTTTAAATCCTGGTTTAGCTTAGTTTTTTGCCTGGAAAATCTGAAAATTAAAATTGTCTTAATCAGGAGGAACAATGCCAAAGCTGCAATCAGCATGGTCACATTCCTGATAAACTTCAATTGCTTACTTTTTTGTTCATTCAGTTTTTGCAACTGAATATTTTCAGCTTGTTTTAGCTGAAGATTAAGGCGGTTAATCTCCTTATCTTTCGCCTCACTAAACAGGCTGTCACTATATTGCTTTTCAAGCTCAAGGTATTTAAACGCATTAGTATAATCCTGTTGTTTCTGATAGGCAGAGTAAAGAATTTTAAGCGCACTTGAAATGTCATATTTCGCATTCACCTCTCTGGCATAAGACAAAGCTTTCTCTGCATTTTCAATGGCCTCTGCAGAAAGCCCCCGCTCGAGTTGTATACGGGCAATGCCCGAGTACGCTAAACTGTATTCCCAGCTATTTTTATATTCAGGTTTACTCAGGACTAAACGATAATGCTCCAAAGCCTTTTCATACCTTTTGAGTGAATAGTAGGTCTCAGCCATCCGGTTCAATAACATGGCTGAATAGCTATTCAAACTGTATTTATTACTGTGCTCAAGGCCAATTCCCAGATATTTTAAAGCTATATCAGGACGATTGTTTTCAGTAAAGGCAAGGCCCAGATTTATATAAACAGAAGCCTGAAGTTTCACATTATTTACTTCAGTAGCCAGTTTTAAGGACTTTAAAAAATCCTGAATCGCTTCTGTTCTTTTGTTCTGGGTCAGATGAATCAGGCCAATACTATTTAATGCATAGGCCAGACCAAGCCTGTCATTAATCTTCTCGCTGGCACTTTTTGCGGCGATAGCATGTTTAAGTGAGAGCTCATAGGAACCTTTAACATAATATGCTTTGGCGATATTGCCAATGGCTCTTGCTTCACCTAAAGGATCTCCTATACTTCGGGCAATCTGAATGGATTTTTTGGCGAAATAGATCATACTGTCCGGCTTAACAAGCATATACTCTGTTGATATTGAATTCAACAGATTGACTAGCCCAGTATCGGGGGAAACTGGATAATTCTGAATTTTTGCTCTTAATACGCCAATAGTTGATTCCTGAGAGAATCCTAAGGGCAAAAAAGCAAGTTTAAATACCAGAAAGCATAGTAAGCGTTTATTCATAGGAGTATCGTAAAACTAAAAAAAAATGCTTCATTAATTACATGGGCATTTTTCATTTTTTTAAGAAAATAATTTAGACACTTCACTTACCTTTACACTATGGCTAAACTCTCTGTAAACATCAATAAAATAGCTACACTTCGCAATTCAAGAGGTGGCAATAACCCTGATCTGATTAAAGTTGCCCTGGATGCTGAACGATTCGGGGCAGAGGGCATTACTGTACATCCACGTCCGGATGAAAGACATATTCGCTATCAGGATGTATACGATCTAAAAAAGGTGATTCAAACGGAGTTTAATATTGAGGGTAATCCCAAAGAACAAAAATTCGTTGAGCTGGTTTTGGCTAATACGCCGGCTCAGGTTACATTGGTGCCTGATGCTGAAGGTCAATTAACATCCAATCATGGCTGGGATACAGTTAAGCATCAAAGTTATCTTAGAGATATTATTGCTGAATTTAAATCTGAAGGCATCAGAGTATCTATTTTTGTTGATCCTGCTGAAAAAATGATTGAAGCCGCAGAGCGCACAGGTACAGACCGCATTGAACTTTATACCGAAGCTTATGCCAGCAATTATCATGCTGATAAGGAATCAGCTATCAAACCTTACATTGCAGCAGCAAATCTGGCCAGTAAACTGGGTTTAGGTATTAATGCCGGTCATGATCTTGATCTGCATAATTTAAATTACTTTTCAAAAAATATTCCCGGATTACTGGAAGTCAGTATTGGTCATGCACTAATTTGTGATTCTTTGTATTTTGGATTGGAAAATACAATCCAAATGTATCTGAGAGCTCTAAAAAATAATTAATCTCATACCCGGCATATTCCTGTCTCATGATTCAAACACTGGAAATTGATAAATTTCTGCAAATGGCCGAAACTCTCCCGGTGATTGATGTCAGAACCCCGCTCGAGTTTATACACGCACATATTCCGGGTGCTCATAATCTTCCAATTTTTTCAAATGATGAAAGAGTTCAGGTAGGTACAACCTACAAGCAAAAAAGTCGGGAAGCTGCAATTCTGCTTGGATTTGATCTTACAGGTCCGAAATGGTCGGGTTTTATTAAGCAGGCGCTTAAGATAGCTCCCGGGAAAAAGATTCTGGTTCATTGCTGGCGTGGTGGAATGCGCAGCGGTGCAATGGCCTGGGCATTAAATCTTTATGGTTTTGAAGTTTTTCTTCTGGAAGGTGGATATAAGAGGTATCGCAACTGGGTGCTGGATCAATTCAAAGAAACTTATTCAATATTCATTTTGGGCGGAATGACCGGTTCCGGAAAAACAAAGACCTTGAATCAGCTCAAAGACCTAAATCAACAAGTTATTGACCTCGAAGATCTTGCGCAACATCAGGGGTCATCCTATGGCTCTATGGGGAAGCTGGCTCAGCCCAGTCAGGAACAATTTGAAAATTTATTGGCCGGAGAACTGTGTAAAATCGACAAGAATTCTCCGCTTTGGTTGGAAGATGAGAGTTTATCAATAGGCCGTTGTTTCATTCCTAATCCCATTTTCCATCAGATGCGTCAGGCTCAGGTGATGAAAATCATTGTGCCCTTTCAGGAAAGGGTCGATTTTCTTGTTAAGGAATATGGAGTACTTGACAAGGAATTTCTGATTGAAAGCACTTCAAGAATCGGTAAACGTCTGGGGCCGGAACAGACCCGAGATGCGATCCTTGCCCTCCGTGAAAACCGGATGGATGATTTTGTCAAAATTGTTTTGGTATATTATGATAAAACATACGCCAATGGGCAGGGAAAAAGAGAAAAAGAAAGTATTCATCCCATTGAATGCAGTAATACAGATGCAAAAGAAAACAGCAAACTATTGTTGAATCACATTCAATCAAAACAAATGCTCAATGCAAATATTCAATCTCAATATTTTTAAGAACAAATAACCTAATTCAACCCGATAGCTATCGGGTTTCCTGTCTCAATACTCACATCTCAATACTCAATACTATCCTAAATGAACCCCGAAGAAATAAAATTAACTCAATATTCCCATGGCGCAGGCTGCGGTTGCAAAATTAGTCCGGCAGTTTTAGATATTATTCTGCACAGTCCGATCACTCACTTTGCCGACCCAAACTTACTGGTAGGGAACAACACAAGAGATGATGCAGCGGTACTTGATCTTGGAAACGGGAATGCACTCATCTCCACAACTGATTTTTTTATGCCGATTGTGGATGATGCCTATGACTTTGGCAGAATAGCCTCAGCCAATGCCATCAGCGATGTTTATGCGATGGGCGGAAAGCCTGTACTGGCTATTGCTATTTTGGGTTGGCCAATTGATAAATTATCCCCTGAGGTTGCACAAAAAGTACTCGAAGGTTCAAGGGCGATTTGTGCGGAAGCAGGCATTACCCTGGCCGGAGGGCATAGCATTGATTGCCCCGAACCTGTTTTTGGCTTGTCGGTCAATGGCATGGTAGACATTAAACATTTAAAACAAAACTCCACTGCTCAGGCAGGATGTAAACTTTATCTAACCAAAGCACTCGGGGTAGGAATCCTGTCCACGGCACAAAAAAAGGGAATACTAAAACCTGAACATGCTGCAATTGCCCCAAAAAGCATGTCGATGTTAAATAAGATTGGTGAAACCCTTGGCAAGCTGGACTATGTAAAAGCAATGACAGACGTTACCGGCTTCGGATTATTAGGTCATCTTTCAGAAATGTGCGAAGGCAGTAATTTGCAGGCAGTCATTGAATTCAATAAAGTTCCAAAAATTGAGGTGATCGAAGAATACCTTGATCAAAATTCAGTCCCGGGAGGTACAAACAGAAACTGGAACAGTTATGGTCATAAAATCAGTTCAGGCAGTAAAACTCTCACCAGGCAGACTACCATACTTGCAGACCCTCAAACCAGCGGGGGACTCCTGGTTGCTGTGGAAGACTCGAAAAGCGCGGATTTTGAAGAAATACTTCGTTCAAATGGTATTCCCGAATCAAATATTATTTGTTTCGGAACCTTAAGGGAGAAGACCGGAGATTTTCTGGTAGAAATTATTTAAAAGGCTATAGTTCATGCACCTTAAATTTCCCCTGGAATTGTTTATCTTTAAGTAACATGTTTTTGAAACCATCATGACTTTGCCAAAGCCCAAAGGTGACTGGACTAAAATCATGATGGTTTCATCACCTTTAAAAACCATAAGAAACCGGATGAAAAGAACATTAATCTATGTATTCATCGCAATGGGATTCTTCCTCATCAGTGGATGCGGAACCGGAACAACCATTAATGATGACGAAGCAGCATCAGTTATTTCCAATTATTTAGATGAAAATCCGGAGTATAAAACAGCCAGTTTCCATTTCGGGGAAATGAAATTTCGTCAAAATAAAGACATGGAAGAAATCAACAGGTATAAGGAGCTGGAAGAATCGGGCTACATTAGCATGGAGGTGCAGAAACAAAAGAAAGTTTTCCTTTCCAAAGACAGTTCAATTGTTTACCTGATCAAATTGACAGAGAAATCAGCACCTTTTGTTCTGGATCAGAGTAATGATAAAGCAAAGGTGAAGACCATCATTTATGAAATGGATAATGATAAGCCTGTAAACTTTGTGAAAACCAACGACAACTCTGCAAAAGTGACAGTTACTTTAGTTAAGGTTGAAACAGACTTCTATCCCTTTGACAACAATAAAGGTTCAAACAGTGAATTCATTACCAGAACCTACAAACTGAAACATAAGAAAGACGAAGGCTGGGTGGTTGCAGGTGAAAAATAGAAGCAAAACATGCTGAAAATTTGTAGCCTTTGGCATTTTTTTAATTAATAATTTGCTATCGCAATTATTGTCGGTTTTATTTCTTGCAAATTATTCCTGTAATTAAATAATGTGCTGAAAATCCTTATTTTTGCCTCATAAAACTCCCCACTTTTTAATGAAGCTTAATATAGATTATCAGGAAAAATTTGAGCAACGTCATATTGCTCCAAATGAGCAGGACACTGCAAAAATGCTGAGCACCATTGGTGCGAATTCCATTGACGAATTAATCGCTCAAACTGTACCCGAAAATATCAGATTAAAAAATAACCTGAGTTTGCCGGCAGCAAAAAGTGAAGCCGATTACCTGAATGATCTGAAACAAACAGCATCAAAAAACAAAGTTTTCAAATCATACATCGGTCAGGGTTATCATGATGTTATTATCCCCGGGGTTATACAACGTAATATTCTTGAAAATCCGGGATGGTATACCCAATATACACCCTACCAGGCAGAAATTGCACAGGGGCGCTTGCAGGCTCTCTTAAATTTCCAGACCATGGTGATGGATCTCACCGGAATGGAAATTGCGAATGCTTCACTTCTGGATGAAGGAACAGCCGCTGCCGAAGCGATGTTCATGCAATACAGCCTTCGTAAGAATGAAAATGCAAAAGTATTTTTTGTTTCAGAAGAGGTTCTGACTCAAACTATAGATATCCTTCAAACCCGTGCTGCCCCTTATGGTATTCAGATACTTGTGGGCAGTCATTTAACAGTAAATCTGGATGAGACAATGTTCGGTGCGATTGTACAGTACCCGGCGGCTAAAGGTCATATCTATGATTATTCAGAATTTGCAGCAAAAGCTCATGAGAAAGGAATAAAACTAACCGTAGTGGCCGATATCATGGCACTTTCTCTATTAAGTCCTCCGGGTGAATGGGGTGCTGATATTGTAGTTGGTTCAAGTCAGCGTTTTGGTATTCCAATGGGATTTGGCGGACCCCATGCTGCATTTTTTGCCACTAAAGAGGAATATAAACGTTCTTTACCGGGACGGATAATTGGGGTAACCATTGATAATGCAGGAAATTATGCATTACGTATGGCGCTTCAAACCCGTGAGCAGCATATCAGAAGGGATAAAGCTACCTCAAATATTTGCACCGCGCAGGCACTTCTGGCTATCATGGCAAGTATGTATGCCATATACCATGGTCCGAAAGGAATTAAGCAAATTGCTGAACGGATTCACGGACTAAGTGTATTCTTATCAAAAGCGCTTGAGACTCTCGGATATAAACAGGAGAATAAATTTTTCTTTGATACCCTCAAATTAGAATTGGGTGATTTAATTAACCCAATCCATGCAGAAGCATTAAATAATGAGGTAAATCTGAACTATGAAGGTTCACTGGTCAGCATAACACTTGATGAAACCACCACTCCGGGTGATGTAATGACCATCATTCGCTTCTTTGCAAAAGTTATGGGCAAAAATGCTCATGAGCTGGATTTGGATGGTATTAAATCCGGAATTAGCAGTCATATCCCTTCCAATTTACAACGGAAATCGGCTTATTTAACGCATCCGGTATTTAACTCACATCATTCAGAGCATGAAATGCTCAGATATATAAAGTCACTGGAAGCAAAAGACCTTTCGCTTTGCCATTCAATGATTGCATTGGGTTCATGTACCATGAAACTCAATGCCACAACAGAAATGGTTCCAATTACCTGGGCAGAATTCAGTAAGATTCATCCTTTTGCACCTGCCGATCAGGTTGGAGGATACATGCAGATTTTTGATGAACTGAATAAATGGCTGAGTGAAATAACCGGATTTGCTGCCATGAGTCTTCAGCCAAATTCCGGAGCGCAGGGTGAGTATGCCGGACTTATGGTTATTCGTGCATATCATTTAGACAGAGGGGATACTCATAGAAATATTGCCTTGATCCCTTCTTCGGCCCATGGCACAAATCCTGCTTCGGCAGCCATGGCAGGTATGAAAATCATAATCGTTAAATGTGACGAAAGGGGCAATATCGATGTTGCAGACCTTAAAGCGAAAGCCGAAGAACATGCTTCTGAACTTTCTTGCCTGATGGTCACTTATCCTTCTACGCATGGGGTATTCGAAGAGTCGATAATTGAGATCTGCGAAATCATTCACAAGAATGGCGGACAGGTTTATATGGATGGAGCGAATATGAACGCCCAGGTCGGACTAACCAGTCCGGCAACAATCGGGGCCGATGTCTGTCATTTGAATCTGCATAAAACATTTTGTATCCCGCATGGTGGTGGCGGACCAGGTATGGGACCAATTGGCGTTGCAAAACATCTGGTACCATTTTTACCAGGACATGCTGTTGTACAAATGGGTAATGAAAAATCAATTTCTGCGGTTTCATCAGCACCCTGGGGATCAGCTTCAATCCTTCTCATATCACATGCATATATTGCGATGATGGGTGGCGATGGGCTGACCAATGCAACCAAATTCGCAATTCTGAATGCCAATTATATTAAAGCCAGGCTTGAGAATTCTTACCCGGTTCTTTATTCAGGAAGTCAGGGTCGCTGTGCCCATGAAATGATTCTGGATTGCCGTGCTTTCAAGGCATACGGCATAGAAGTTACCGACATCGCAAAGCGACTGATGGATTATGGTTTCCATGCACCAACAGTGTCATTCCCGGTTGCGGGCACAGTCATGATCGAGCCAACAGAATCAGAACCGAAACATGAACTGGATCGTTTTTGCGATGCAATGATTGCTATTCGCGCTGAAATCTCAGAAGTTGAAACCGGTAAACTGGATCCGGCTGATAACCCTCTGAAAAATGCACCGCATACTGCCTCAGTTGTCACTGCAGATGAGTGGACACATCCATACTCCAGACAAACTGCTGCATTTCCATTGCCTTACGTGGCCGCCTATAAATTCTGGCCATCAGTTGGCAGGGTAAATGACACCTATGGGGATAGAACATTGATTTGTTCCTGCCCCCCAATAGAATCCTATGCAGAAGAAATAGCATAGTTTTTTTTCAATACACTATTTGATACCCAGAATACCCTGTCCAAAAACAGGGTATTCTTATTTAAGGTGAGTTCGATATAAGTAAGCTGAAAAGTTGCTATTCATCAGCATATTTACATCATCCACCCTATTTAATTCTCCCGCCAGCGGGAGACAGTATAGCGCCTAAAACCCTGTCTAATAATAAATTTTGCTCTTTGTACCTGTTTAAAAGATGTGGGTACCCAGTAGCTCGTGGAGGGGGGATTAGATTTGTTCATCTAATAAAGATTCTGAAAAATTATTGATCCTTGTTATAAGTCGAACTCAGGTTATTTAAATCAATATTTAAACTACCTTATAGTTAAATTTATTAACCCCGGAACAATTTTTTTAAAGTGTCGTAAAAATAAATCCCTGTCAGATATGCATGAACTGGCAATTCAGAATCAATAATTTTAAACTGTAATATTAACTGATTGAAAATCAGTAATTTTAAATATGATTGATTCAATATGGAAGAGTAATAAATGAATGTCAAAATGAAAATAATTTTTCATACCTCAATACATTTTGCTGTTCTGATATTTCTATGCCTGAATTTTCCTGTCCAGGCTATTTCTCAAGAGTTAAAACCTATAAAACTTCAGTTAAAATGGCTCCATCAATTTCAATTTGCAGGTTATTATGCCGCAAAGGAAAAGGGCTTTTATAAAGATGCCGGATTAGATGTTGAAATATTACAGGGCAATGCATTAAATCCACCTGTGAATACGGTTCTTAGAGGCAAGGCAGATTTTGGTGTTACAGGATCCGACATCCTGAATTCTTTTATCAATAAAGAACCTGTAGTAGTTGTGTCTGTTATTTTTCAGCACTCCCCTTATGTCTTCATGACCTTATCTGACAGGAAAATCAATTCACCCTCAGACCTTGCCGGAAAGACTATAATGGCTTCAGAAGATCAGGGTGGCAAACTGCTCAAAGCCCTGTTATTAGACGAAGGAATTCCCATAGACTCTGTAAACATCATCGATCATAGCTGGCAGATTCAGGACCTGGTCAATGGAAAAGCTGATGCGCAAAGTGCTTACCTTACGGTTGAACCGCAGATAACGCGTAAGATGGGGCATCAGGTAAGTCTGATCAATCCGATAAATTATGGTATTGATTTTTATGGCGACCTTCTGTTTACTACGGTAAAGATGGCCAATAACCACCCCAGAGTCGTTGAAAAATTTAATGAAGCGAGTTTGAAAGGCTGGCAATATGCCATGGCACATCCGGAAGAGATGGTGGATTATATTCTGGGACTTCCGGGAGTAAAAAGCAGAGGGATTACCAGAGAGCAATTGCTATATGAGGCCGGTGAAATGAATAAATTGATTCTGCCTGAGCTGGTAGAGATCGGGCATATGAATCCGGGACGCTGGGAGAACATGCTTACTATTTATAAGAAACTTGGACTGGCAGGAAAAGATGTAAGCATTGAAGGATTATTATTCAGATCATCGAACACAAAAAAGGTGCAATATTTTGATTATCTGCTATATGTGATTGGGGTGGCGGGATTCCTTTTCATAATAAATATAATCGGTAACTGGCGCTTACGCAAACAGGTACTAAAAAGAACTGCAGACCTTCAGGCTGAGATTATTAACCGGACAAAAGCTGAACAGCGTTTAGAGCTGGCAATTGAGGCTGCAGGATTGAGCATCTGGAGCAGAGACCTCGATACAAATACCCTGATATACGACCGGAAATGGTTCCAAAATCAGGGCATCGACCCGGATGTGTTTTTAGAACATGATAACCTGCTAAATGCAATTCATCCCGATGACCTTGAAAATGTGAAACAGGCAACTACTTATTTAAGGGAAGGGAAAAATTTATACAATAATCTGACCTATCGTGTCAAAACTCTTCAGGGCGATTGGAAATGGATTCTTTCGTTCAGCAAAATGATCAGTTCTGATGGAAGTGCCAGAAAAAATGTAGTTGTAGGCTCTTTAATGGATATAGACTTCATTAAACAAAAGGAAATTGAATTACAGGGGATCACTAAAGAACTCAGTAAGAAAAACAATGAGCTTGAAAAGTTCGCTTATATTACTTCTCATAATCTCAGGGCACCCGTAGTAAATCTGATAAGTCTGACAGAGCTGCAGCAGGAAAACAGCCTTCCACAGGAGCTGCAGGATGAGATTCGCCAGAATATTTATGATTGTGTTAGACAGCTGGACAATACATTGAACGACCTCGTAGAGATTGTTGCCAGTCAATCAGGAAAATCTGCTAAAAGTGAAGATCTGGATCTTCAAACTGAGCTTAATATGGTCATCAAAATGATTGAAAACCAAATCAGGAATTCTGGAGCAGAAATAGTAGTGAACTTCGAAAAGGACCTGAAGATTCATTTCCCCAGGCATTATCTTCATAGCATACTGGTTAATCTGTTTACCAATGCCATTAAATACAAATCTAAGGACAGAAAACTGGTTATCACTTTAAAAACTCGTGAAGACAAGGAATATACCCAACTTTTCTTTAGCGATAACGGCATAGGCATCAATCTTGACAAATACGGAAATAAAATCTTTGGCCTATATCAGCGGTTTCATACCACTATTGAAGGGAAAGGTTTGGGATTATACATTATCAAATCTCAGATTGAAGCAATGGATGGCAAAATTGAAGTTGATAGTTTACCTGATGTAGGTACTACCTTTCGCATCTATTTCAAAAAACACAAAATCACTTTGACTTAATGTCAGGCTCAGGTAATATCTCAGTGACAGTCCCTTAAAAAATCAAACAAAAATATTTTTGGAATATATTTATGGGAATTGATCAATTAATTAATATGAAAATGAAGAAACTATTCTCTTTTACAATCCTTTTTGCGGGCACCATCCTCATGATGGCATTTAACCCAATTAAAGAAGAAGTATACACCGTTGACGTAGCAAACTCCTCAATAGGATGGTCAGCAAAAAAAGTTGGTGGCGGCCATACCGGAACTGTGAAAATCACAGAAGGCAGCCTTGTTTATAATGGAAAATCTTTGCAAAAAGGGGTGTTTCTTATGGACATGTCAAGCATCACATCGGATAATGCCCGGGTTACAACCCATTTAAAATCTCCCGATTTCTTTTCTGCTGAAAAAAACCCAAGTTCCAAATTTGAGATTACAAAAGTTACCGCTGCCGGAAAAGAACGTGTTAACATTACCGGAAATTTAACCATTAAAGGAATAACACATCCCTTGACATTCCCTGCAACCGTTAAACAAGGAAAAGGTGTGGTAGTCGCTGTGGCCTCTGGTATCAGGGTTGACCGGACAAAATATGATATCAAGTTTCGTTCAAAAACCTTCTTTGGAGATATTGGCGACAAGGCAATTGATGATGAGTTTGAGTTGAACATCAATCTGACAGCGAAGAAAGGCTAGATCAGAACAAGGAATTAAAGATTAAGGAACAAAGACTAGCAGAGTTGATTATTAACTTGCTAGTCTTTTTTTTTTCAAGATTTTGGCTGAAAGGAAATTTAGTTGAGGTAGGAAGTAAGAGGTCTGAGGTAGGATCAAAGAGTGCTAATTTGAAATACTAATCAATGTCTTTATTCTTTGCTCCTTGATCTTTTTTCCAATCATAAATTACCTTCTAAACGAAAATTCTGGATTGATTCTTTGCTCACTACTATCCGGGCACTTTTCGAAAATTGATTTCCGGAAGTTTTCCGAGGTTCCAGCTTTTGCTCAATGACATTATTTAAGAGATTGAGTTGGGTTCATGGTTTTAAAATGTTGTGAAATAATATTGAAATTGGGGCTTTCGCTGGTTGCGTTTCTTTCAGAAAGACAAGGTTAACCGGAATGCATTAAGAGGTTCCAGCATTCGCTGGAATGACAACATTGTTAGGGGGAGTTGGAGAGATTCCAGCCTTCGCTGGAATCGGAGTAAGACCACTCCTTATTTCCAAAATATATAAAGACAAAAAATGAGTAAAAGCAAACATAATTATATAATACGGTTCTTTCTTACGATTCCAGCGAAGGCTGGAATCTCCTTATTAACCAAAAACTTTTGTCATTCCAGCGAAAGCTGGAAACTTATACTTCTAAAAACGGGTGCTTACCAAAAAAAGATAGCCAAAACTGCTTTTTGAATCACAAATTACCTTCTAAACCAAAATTATGTCTTTGTTCCTGTGATCATTTGCCTTTACCTCTTGTCAGCAAACTCGCTTCCTGATACTCACTACTCAATACTCACTACTCCTACACTATCCTAAACGCTTCATTCTCAAATGCTACTTTTGCAATAGCCCTGCTTTTAGCATGATAAAACAAACATTTCCAGTCCTCTTCAGCTGCCCTTTTACCGTATTCCTGTCTTAATTCCATCGATTTTCTGCCATCAAAATCGTATTTGGCAACAAATTTCCTAAGTAATTGCTCCGGCTCCGGAAGAATATCAGCACCGAAGAATATGGTCTCTTCATCTTCCCTGATCAGGAAAACCTGATGATATTCACAATGACCTCCTGTCAATTCAAAGGCTATCTCCCGGTTAAATTGTCCGCTTCCTTCTATAAAGTGGACTGAGCCACTACGTTGAACAAAATCAAAAATCTCGGTTTTATAAGATTTTGAAGGCTTACTGTATGCTGTTTCCCACTCCCCTCTCTGGATTACATATTCGGCGTTTGGAAAACTTAATGATAGCTTATTATCTGCATGATTAATCATTCCACCTGCATGGTCGAAGTGCAAATGCGACATCAGAACCAGACTCACATCAGCAGGATCGTAGCCCGCCTTCCGGATATTTTCATGTATAATCAGTTCACCCTGCTCATTTTGAAAGCCCAGTCCGGTATCCATTAGAATCAGATCATTCCCTGTTTCAACTAAAAAAGGCTGAACATAAATAAACAGGGAAGCAGGCCGGTCTTTGGGATCATGAATTGCAGGATCAAATGGAATAAATGTCTTTGAATTATCTACAGAATAAGATCCTTCATATAAGGCGAAAGCTTTCAATGTTCTTTGTATATTATGATGTTAAATTCTATTTTTACGGATTATTAAGGCAAAGATATGCAAAAAAGGTGGGTGGAATGGGAGCTTGAAAACCTTGCAGCTGTAGCGGAATTGCAGGAATCCCTGGGTATTGATAAAGTCCTTGCAAGCCTTCTGGTTAAGAGAGGAATTAATGATTATGAAGAGGCCAGAAATTTTTTCAGGCCTGAGCTAAAGAATCTTCACGACCCTTACCTGATGCAGGACATGGCAATTGCAGTATCCCGTATCAATCAGGCTATCACAACCGGAGAAAAGATTCTTATTTATGGTGATTATGATGTTGATGGAACCACATCAGTAGCCCTTACCTTCGGCTTCTTTAAAAAACTCCATTCCGAAATTGATTTCTATATCCCTGATCGTTACCGTGAGGGGTATGGTATTTCTACTCAGGGAATTGATTATGCATTTGAAAATGGCTTTTCACTAATTATAGCACTGGACTGCGGTATTAAATCAGTCGATAAAATCGATTATGCCAATGAAAAGGGTATTGATTTTATTATCTGTGACCATCACCTTCCCGGCGATCAGCTACCGGCAGCAATTGCAGTGCTGGATCCCAAACGCAGCGATTGCGATTATCCCTATAAGGAATTATCAGGCTGTGGTATCGGTTTTAAGCTGATTCAGGCTTATGCACTCAATTATGACCTTCCTTTTGAGCAGGTGAGCTCCTATCTGGATCTGGTTGCTGTAAGTATTGCTTCAGACATCGTACCAATTACCGGAGAGAACCGGATTCTCGCCTGGTATGGTCTTCTCAAATTGAATACCGATCCATGCAAGGGTTTATTGGCCCTTATGAATATATCGGGAAGAAAGGAAAATCTGACCATCATGGATGTGGTTTTCACCATCGGTCCCAGAATCAATGCTGCCGGAAGAATTGACGATGCCAAACATTCAGTAAACCTGCTGATAGCTGATGACGAAGCCATAGCTCTTGAAAAAAGTCAGATCATCAATACAAAAAATACAGAGCGTAAGGAACACGACAGCAATATTACCGAGCAGGCATTAGCAATGATTGATGGCGATCCCGTCCTGATTAGTCGCAAAACAACCGTTGTTTATAATGCCGACTGGCATAAGGGTGTAATCGGGATTGTGGCTTCAAGGCTTACCGAAAAATATTATCGTCCAACCA
>CAZTRY010000033.1:0-13382 GCA_964616525.1 uncultured Sphingobacterium sp.
CAGTTTAGTCCCGAACTTTCGGGATTCCTTTCGGCCACTCAGGCATCTCTCCGTTAAAATAAAAAACCCTCTTTCGAGGACTGCAAATATAGTAATTCACACAGGCTGTCAAAAAATATTTTCAATGATTATGGTATTTATTTATTGTTTTGACAAAAGCACCTATTTAGAGGTATATAAAGCTTTGAAATGCAGGCCAATACAGAATTAATTATCTACAACATATTCGATCCTGACATGGTAAATGCCCATGAGCATCGTTTTAAAGATCATTTTTATGGTTTCAATATCTTTTAAAGTAATATCGCTATCATTTAATTGATCTTGGTTTAATTTGTAATCAATAATTCGCTCTACCAAATCACTGATGCTCAGTGCATCCGGTTCTTTCAGACTTCTGGATGCTGCTTCAACTGAGTCGGCAAGCATGAGTACAGCCGTTTCTTTGGAAAATGGGATAGGTCCTGGGTATCTAAAGATATTTTCGTCGACAAATTTCTCCGGAAAATTCTTAAGAAAGGACTGATAGAAATAATCAACTCTCGTATTTCCATGATGTGTTCTGATGAAATCGATCAGCATTTCAGGGATCTGATGCTTCCTGGCAATCTCAACTCCCTGATTTACGTGCTGAATGATGATCTGTGCACTTTGTTCATAGGAAATGGAATCATGAGGATTAATACCTCTGACCTGATTTTCAATGAAGAACTGAGGATTTACTATTTTTCCGATATCATGATACAGTGCGCCCGCTCTGACCAGCAAGGCATTTCCACCTATTTTGAAAATGGCAGCCTCGGCAAGATTGGCCACCTGCAAGGAATGCTGGAAAGTACCCGGTGCTTTAAATGCCAGATCCCTTAATAGTTTGGAGTTAGTATTGGTAAGTTCCATTAAAGTAACATCCGAAGTTATTCCAAACATCCGCTCGAACGCATAAATCAATGGATAGGCGAGGAGTGATAATAAAACACTGAATATAAATGGCACAAAATTCAGCCATTCAATATCGGTAAATGAACCATCCCGTATTAAGGAAATACCCAGGAAGGCAATAAAATAGTTCAGCAGGATTAATAAGGCCGAAATCAGGAACTGCTCCCTTTTAATCAGGTTTTTAATGCTGTAAATAGCTACCATACCGGCAGAAATCTGCAAAAAAGCAAATTCAAAACTATTCGGGACAAAGAATCCGGCAATCAGGACTACCAGCAGGTGAATGTTTAAAGCCAGACGGGTATCAAACAAAATCCTGATAATAATTGGAACGATACAAAATGGAATATAATAAACGCTTGGAGCTTTGATCCTGATAGCCCAGGACAGGCTTACGAGCATTCCGGTAATGACCAGTAAGATCAATGAGATCTGACGGTTATCAGCGTAAATATCCTTTCTGAATAGAAAAAGAAATACCATTAACAAGGAAATGATAAGCCCTGCCAGTAATAATTGTCCAAATAAAACAAGTCTGCTATCACCTGCAACTTTCGCATCCTCTTCATAAGCTGCTCTCAAAGATTCCAGTTTCTGGTAGATCCCGGCATTAACCATGGTTCCTTTTGCTACAACAAGCTCACCTTTTTGAACCATTCCTCTGGTTGTAGAAATACTGTTTAACGCATTTTCTTCCAGTTTCTCGGTGAGAATATCATTGTAAACATAATTTGCCTTGAGATGGTTAGTAACCAACCTTAAAAGCCAGTCGGAGCTCTTTATTTGTGGATTATTCTGAATTTGTTCCTGTATAAATTTTAACGCACTTGTCGTATTGTATGCATCTGCGGTGTTTAATTGAACTGAAACATTATTGTTGAGCAGACTGAAATTATAGTTAGGACCATTGCGCTGGTATTTTAAAACCGGATTAATCAATCCCCTGTTATAAATGGTCTGGAGTAGTTTATTTCCCTGCGACTTATATTGTTCCTTCAGATCTTTATCTATCCCTGAACCATTCCATTTCGATTCAAATTCAGAATTGAAAGCTTCAATAGAACTGAGTGCAAGCTCAGTGTCATTCTGATAGACTGGCAGCACTGAATTGAGAACTTCATTCTTGTCTTCTTCAATCTCTTCATTGGTCTTTTGAATAGCATAATTATAAGGCGAATAAAGATCCTTTTGCATCCAGGTTTTACCCTTTTCATATTCAAACCGGAATCTGGCCTGCTTAGGAAGGAAAAGCGTGACAAAAAATACACACAGAGCCATCATCACAAATTTCAGGCTCGAACCGTATTTGCGATATAATATGAGATGCAGTTTTTTCTTAAATCTTGCCAATGTTCTGATTTTGAGCTCAAATTTAGCAAATTATTGAGATGGCTCAAATGAAGCCAAAGGATTAATAGATTCTGCTTCAGGAACTAAACTCAATTCTTGAATAAAAAATCACAAATTATTCTCTTTAGTTTGAGTTTTTGGTATGTTTTCATACTTTTGTCGCAGAATGCGCCCATAGCTCAGCTGGATAGAGCAACGGTTTTCTAAACCGTAGGTCTTAGGTTCGAATCCTAATGGGCGTACAGCATTAAAAAAGGCTTTCCGATAATTTGGGAAGCCTTTTTTAATTCCATACATTTTTATTCTTTTATTAAAAGAATTCGAGGAATCTCAGACTCAACATACTACCCGTACCAATAATCTTCCATTTTATTTTATGATTCTCAGAACTCACATATTGTTAATTCAATATTTTATATAGTTTTATGTATCATTTAAACTAAACAGGTAAAAACATGATTAATAATTTTTTAAAGAAACTTTTTCTACTATTTGCAGTTTCAGTCTTCACTTCAGTCAGCGGGATTTCTCAGAATAAACCGATTATTGGAGTTGCAGGTATTTCACATGAATCCAACAGCTTCAACATCAAAAAAACTGATCTCGAAGATTTTAGTGTTACCATCGGCGAAAGCCAGCAGGAGAGAGCCAAACGATTTTTTGCCGGTTCTACCGCGAAGACTACCAGTGCCGGTTATATTGCCGGTGCCAAACAGTTCGGCCTCGAACTTTATCCAACGCTGGTTACTTCGGCAACACCAAGAGGGCCAGTAACTGACCGTGCATTTAATGCGATGATGAATGATATTATCGCCGGACTAAAAGCAGGTCCGAAACTTCAGGGAATACTATTAAACCTGCATGGCGCAATGGTTGTTGAAAGTTATCCAAGTGGGGATGAGGAGATTGTGAGAAGGGTTAGAAATGCTTTTGGGGCTGCCATGCCAATCGTGGTTACCCATGATTTTCACGCGAATATCACTCCTAAAATGGTTGAACTTTGCAATGTGCTGATCACTTTTAAGGAAAACCCTCATCTTGATACCTACGACCGGGGTTATCAGGCCGCGGATATCATGTCGAAAATTGTTAGTGGCAAGGTTAAGCCGGTTCAAAGTATTGTGAAAGCTCCAATGGTATATAATATTGCGTTTCAAAGTACCTATTCTGAACCATTATTACCAATTACCACTGAGAGCAAAAATCTTGAAAAACAGCCGGGAATACTGGCAGTAAGTGTTTCAGGCGGATATCAATATGCTGACGTTCCATGGATGGGACCTTCTGTAGTTGTTGTAACAGATAATAATAAAGCATTAGCAGATAAAGAGGCCAACAGGCTTTCTCAAATGCTTTGGGATACCAGAGAAAAGACCAGAATTAATAATCCTAAACCTGCTGAAGGTGTGAAGCAGGCTATGGAACATCCCGGAAGTCCGGTTGTATTGATTGATATGGGTGATAATATTGGTGGTGGATCTACCGGCGACAGTTCATTCATGCTGGAAGAATTAATTAAGCAGGGGGCACAGGGATGGGCAATGGTTATTTATGATCCGGAAGGGTATAAGACTGCAGAACGTGCTGGCGTAGGGAAATCTTTTGATTTTGCCGTAGGTGGAAAGATGGACAATATGCATGGTAAGCCGGTTCGTATAAAAGGTGAGGTTCGCTCATTGAATGTGGGTCGCTATCTCGAGACTGAAATTCGTCACGGTGGCGGAAGGTACTGGAATATGGGAAATACAGCAGTAATTCAGGTCGAAGGATCTACACTTGACGAGCCAAATCTGCTTCTCATAACCACTAAACCTGCAAGTCCAAATAGTGCCCACATCTTCATTTCAAACGGAGTTTATGTTGAGCGTCAGAAAATTTTGGTTGTAAAAGGTGCAATTGCCCCGCGGGCTGCTTATGAGCCATTCGCTTCCAAATTAATCTCTGTTGACAGTCCGGGTGCAACTGCTATCAACCCTGAATGGTTTAAGTATTACAATATTCGTGAAGGTTTATTTGGGATAGAAAAATCTAAAAAATAATACCGGCTTTCACCGGCATGACAATCTTTAATTAAACAATAAAAAATCCCTGAATGATTTTACATCATCAGGGATTTTTTCGTTTTGCAAAGCTATCTAAATCCTATTTCACTTTTCCTAATTCTCAACTATCAATTCTCAACCAAATTCTCGTCATCAACCGGTTTTTTCCTCCACCAGTTGGCAAGGAAACTACCCGATATGTCCATCCAGGTTCCGAATATAGCAGGGTAGAGGCCCATTGTTGCAGCTCTTCCAAGTTCAAATGCTATTCCCGCTGCCATTCCACCGTTTTGAAGTCCAACTTCAATTGCAATGGTTCGGCTATCCCGCTTATTTAATTTGAATAAGCGACCACCCCAATAGCCTAAGAGGAAGCCCATCGCATTATGAATTACTGCTGCCAGAAATAATAAAAATCCTATGGTTAATAAACTATCTCTTCCTGCAGCAACAATAACCGCAATAATAAACACATTTGCAGCCATAGCTACCAAAGGCATAGCTGCATTGAGCCAGGCAACTCGATTACCGAATATTCTGTTAAAAATGATTCCCGCAATAAGGGGTGCAAAAATCATTTTACTAATACTAATAATCATCGCAACAACATCAATTGGAATCAATTGTCCGGCTAATTGCTCCATTAATATAGGTGTAACAAATGGTGCCATCAATGTTGCAAATGAGGTTAATGTAATAGATAATGCAAGATTTCCTTTTGAGAGAAAATTTAAAATATTTGAAGATACCCCACAAGGTACACAACCAATTAAAATTACTCCGGCTGCAATCTCTGGAGGAAAGCTAAACATAACCGTTAGACTGTAGGCAATCAACGGCATTATCGTGAACTGTAGAAACAGGCCTATAATTACTCCTTTAGGCATTTTTAACACACCAACGAAGTCTTTTATTCCCATAGTAGTTCCCATTCCAAACATGATGAGTTGTATCAGAGGTACAATCAATACTTCAGTTTTGAATCCGCCAACATCCGTCACGTAAGATGGAAACATCATACTTAATGTCGCGGCTGCGATTACCCAAATGGTAAAGGCAAAACCTTTCATAAATTCAGAAGCATTAATTCCCGCCAGAAGAAAAACAAAGAAAATGCAGGTCAATACTCTGGCTTCTGTTTCAAAGTTCAACTGAAAAAGTACTATAACACCCAATAGGGTTAACAGGGAAAGCCATAGTAAAGACTGTAATAGTTTTTGCATGTTCATGTATTTGATTTTTATTTTTCTAAGATTTAATGTTTCAAAAGGATAACCTTACTGACAACTAAAATATAAAAAAAATGATAGTTTGAATTGTTTTTAAAATCAATGAAATTGAAACCATAGGAAAAGAATATTTTGATTTAATTTTATTAATCAGAGTCCTGATATAATTTTTGTTTTTGAAAGGCAACAGGATTTTAATACCTTGTTAATCAGATCCTGTAATGAATCATTTGAATAGACTATCCATTTTTACTGCCGTACATCTTGTAATTTCTCTTCTGGTATCATGCTCTCCCAACTTACCGGAGGATGTGGATTCGGCGTATAAAAGCCTACCAGAAGAAATAGACTATAATATACATGTAAAACCGATACTATCTGATAAATGTTTCTCTTGTCATGGTCCGGATAAAGCCAAACAGGAAGCAGGACTGCGACTGGATATTGCTTCTTTTGCATTTGACGATCTTCCTGAAAGCCCCGGAAAAGTCGCAATTGATCCGGGAGACCTCCATGGGAGTGAACTATTTCACAGAATCTTATCAGATGATCCCGAATACAGGATGCCTAATAAAAAGTCAAATCTGAGTCTATCTGCTAAAGAAAAAGCAATCCTGATTAAATGGATAAAGGAAGGTGCAGAGTATAAACCTCATTGGGCATTTGTAAATCCAGAAAAGCCCGATGTTCCTGAAATTAAAGATGATCAATGGATAATTAATCCCATAGATAATTTCATTGGAAGAAAGCTGGAACTTGAAAAATTAAAGCCTTCCATTCAGGCAAAAAAGGAAATCCTGCTCAGAAGACTTTCCCTCGACTTAACCGGACTCCCGCCAACTATTGCCGAAATAAATAGCTTTTTAAAGGATAAGTCTCCCAATGCCTATGAAAAGCAGGTGGATAGATTACTAAAATCGCCTCATTATGGTGAAAAAATGGCCTTAAACTGGCTGGATATGGCCCGTTTTTCTGATTCACATGGTTATACTGTCGACAGACTCATAGATATGTCACCGTATCGTGATTGGGTTATCAGGTCTTATAATCAGAATCTGCCCTACGATAAATTTATTCAATGGCAATTAGCAGGCGATTTGATGCCCAATGCCAGCAAGGAAATGAGGATTGCGACTGCCTTTAACCGGATCCATCAGCAAAATATGGAGGGTGGAATTATCGAAGAAGAATTTCAGACAGAATATGTGATAGACAGGGTAAATACTACAGGTGTAGCCGTCATGGGGCTTCCTTTAGGTTGTGCAAGATGTCATGACCATAAATACGATCCAATCTCACAAAAGAACTATTATGAATTGTATGGTTTCTTTAACAGAGTTAAGGAAGCGGGACAAATTTCATGGGATGATGCCATGCCTTCTCCAACGATGTTGCTGCCAACAGAACAACAAGAGAAGATCCTCAATTATATAAAAAGTAAGGTTTCTTTTCAGGAGAAATCATTAATTAAAACGAAAATTGCTTCGCAAACTGCATTTCAGAATTGGATAAAGGAAAAAAAGTACCAGGTATTATCTAAAGAATCTATTCCAAATCAGGGATTACAGGCTTATTATAATTTTTCGAATGCTTCTCTGAAGAGCAGTTATCCTGTAACTGCAGCAAGCGCTTTAAAAAGTTCATCCATTGATAAACCGGTATTTGCCAATCGGGAGAACGGTAAATCATTAGTTTTAAACGGAGACCAGTGGTATGACTTGAACAAGGTTGGTGTATTCAGAAAATCAGATCCTTTTAGCATCAATATCAGTGTATTTATTCCTAAAGACTTTAAAGAAGGAGTATTGTTTCATAAATGCGTTTCAGAACGCCTGTATAATTTCAGAGGCTATCACCTATATCTAAAAGATAACCGTTTAACAGTGAATATGTCGCATGCAGCACCTTCAAATGCCATTTCCAGGATAACACAAAAACCTGTAATCCGCAATCAATGGGTACAGCTAACGATGACTTATGATGGATCATCAAAGGCGGATGGATTGAAATTATTTGAAAATGGGATCGAACAGAAGCTTGTCACTACGATGGATCAGCTTACAAAAGATATTCTGATGTATTCAAAAGAACAACCCGGACTACAAATTGGTGCATGGGATCGCGGTCTTGGATTCAAGGGTGGACAGGTTGATGACATCATGGTTTACAACAGAGAACTTACTGATTATGAAGTAAAAGTTATAGGCAAAAAAGCTTCCTGGGCATCAATTGTGCAAAAGGAACCTGCACAATTAACAAGAACTGATTTAGCCATACTGAACAAATACTATACCTCTGTTCTTGATCCTGAAGTGAAAGCGGAGGCGAAAAAATTACATGATATACGAACCGAATTGGCCGATTCTGTCAATAAAATCAGGGAATTGATGGTCATGCAGGATTCACCTGAACCTAAAAAGACTTTCATTCTAAACAGAGGTAATTACGATAGCCCGGGGGAAATGGTCTTTCCTAATACTCCGCAATCTATTCTTCCTTTTCCGGACAATCTGCCCAAAAACAGATACGGATTAGCACAATGGCTAACTGATGATAAACACCCGCTTACGGCAAGAGTGGCGGTAAACAGGTACTGGCAGAACTTCTTCGGCACGGGGCTTGTTAAAACATCTGAAGATTTTGGAAATCAGGGGGAATTACCTAGTCACCCTGAATTACTGGATTGGCTGGCTGTGACTTTTAAAGAGAGCGGATGGGACACCAAGAAGTTATGTAAGCTGATTGTTATGTCGGCAACATACCGGCAGGATTCCAGAGCCGGTTCAGATGCCAAATTAAAAGACCCTGAAAACAGATTTCTTTCTCATGGCCCTTCCCGTCGTATGGATGCTGAAATGATCCGCGATAATGCTTTGATGGCCAGTGGATTACTAAATAATAAAATTGGTGGTAAAAGTGTTAAACCATATCAGCCTGATGGTTTATGGGAAATTAATAATACCAGCTATACCGCTGATACAGGTAATGCTGTATACCGGCGCAGTTTGTACGTGCTGGTTAAACGTTCTGTTCCAAATCCAACATTAAATACATTTGATGCTACAGAAAGAAGCTATTGTGTGGTTCGCCGCCAAAGTACAAATACCCCGCTTCAGGCACTTGTTTTGCTGAATGACCCCACGTTTGTTGAAGCAGCAAAAGTACTGGGGCAACAAATCACGTTATCAGAGGGCCAGCCAGAAGCCATCACAAATATTTACAGAAAACTTACCGGGATTAGCCCTGACAAGGCCGAATTGAAATTATTACAATCTCTCCAAAGCGAAGAACTGAAAAAGTTCAGAGCAGATATAAAAAGAACCAAAGGCTGGCTGTCAGCGGGACAATTTAAATTAAATAAAGATCTTGAACCAGCGAAAGTAGCTGCCAATGCGGTAGTGGCAAGTGTTATATTAAATTCAGATGCAACTTTAACTAAGAGATAAGTATGAGCGATCATTATCAAGAACCTTTCAAATTAAATACTCCTGAGTTTAATCGTTTAAATAAAGGTTTGGACAGACGCAACTTTCTGACGAAAACATCACTGGGAATTGGTGCATTGGCACTGAGCTCATTAATTGGAAAATCTGTATTAGGTGAATTGGCCAATACCCTTGCTAATGAAAGTTCATCAGCAAGCCTCGAACAGGAAATCCTTAAAGCTCTGCCTCACTTTGCTCCAAAAGCGAAACGGGTGGTCTATTTATTTATGAGCGGGGGTCCCTCTCAGTTTGAAACTTTTGATTATAAGCCAAAACTCGTCGATTTATTCGGACAGGAGTTACCGGATTCAATACGCCAGGGTCAGCGCTTAACCGGAATGAGTGGCAGTCAGAGTACTTTGCCAGTTGTTCCTTCCATATTTAAATTTAATCAGCATGGCCAGTCCAGAACCTGGGTAAGTGAACTTTTACCACATACCGCCCAGGTTGTTGACGATTTATGTATTATAAAATCCATTCATTCAGAAGCCATCAATCACGATCCTGCATTAACCTTTTTTCAAACCGGAAATCAATTGCCCGGCAGGGCATCTATCGGCTCCTGGCTTAGCTATGGATTGGGATCAGATAACAGCAACCTGCCAACTTTTATCGTACTTGTTTCAAAAAATGCCGCTAAAGATCAGCCACTCTATGCCCGCTTATGGGGTAATGGCTTTCTGCCTTCTGAACATCAGGGAGTGCAGTTCAGGGCGGGTAAGGACCCTGTTCTGTTTCTGGATAACCCGGAAGGTTATGAAGGTAAAGACCGACAGGAAATGCTGGCTTATCTGAACAAATTAAATAAGCTTCAGAATGATGCTTACGGTGATCCGGAAGTTGATGCCCGTATTGCACAATATGAAATGGCTTACCGCATGCAAACCTCTATACCTGAAGTAATGTCTACTGCAGATGAAACAGATGAGGTTTTTGAGTTGTATGGCCCTGATAGTCGTGATCCGGGAACCTATGCTGCAAACTGTATTCTGGCCAGAAAATTATTGGAAAAGGATGTGAAATTTGTTCAGCTCTATCATCAGGGATGGGATCATCATGGTAACCTTCCAGAAAATATGCAGAAGCAATGCAAAGATACCGATCAGGCAACTGCTGCATTTATAAAAGATCTGAAAAGGAGAGGTTTACTGGAAGATACTCTTGTAATCTGGGGTGGAGAGTTTGGCCGTACAGTTTATTCGCAGGGAAAATTATTGCCAGAGAGTTATGGACGGGATCATCATCCCCGCTGTTTTACTATGTGGATGGCTGGTGCAGGTGTTAAGGCTGGGATCAGTTATGGTGAAACCGATGATTTCAGTTATAATATCGTAAAAGATCCTGTCCATGTACATGATTTTCATGCTACCCTGATGCATATTATGGGAATAGATCATGAAAGGCTTACTTATAAATTTCAGGGCAGGCGTTTTCGCTTAACTGATGTTGAAGGTAAAGTGGTTAAAGATATTTTAAGCTAAGTCGATTTTGGAATTTAAATTTTTAACAATAGAGTCTGACTTATTTTATGCTAAAGGAAACATAGTTGGAAACTTTATATAGCATGTAGCTTAGCTTCAAGGCTATCTGTGTCTATAAAAAATAAGAGCAATTAAATAGCTATGTTTCTATGTGGTTTTTAAATATTTTGTCGGATTCACCATACTTTAATTAAGATAAAACTAAAATATAACATATGATTTCCAGAAGAAACTTTCTAAAGAATACAGGAATGGCAACTGCATTTGGAATAGCCGGTACGGGTACCGCTTTTTCAAATCCAATTTTCAATCGCAATGTCGCAGATGAAATAATAGGGCACGGCGAATTCAAATACAAGGTTGATAAAGGCTGGGCAAAAATAAGTGTGAACAGTAATCCGCTGTTTAATTGCCATGAAATGGTTCAGGATAGTAAGGGCAGACTTATTATGCTGGGAGATCATACGCATAATAACATCTTAATATTTGATAAATCAGGAAAACTGCTGGATAATTGGGGAACAGCCTGGCCAGGAGGCCATGGTCTATCGATCAGCAGGGAGGGTGGAGAAGATTTTCTTCTGATCGTGGATTGTGGATGGTATCAAAATAAATCCGGCGTATGGAATGCTCAGGCCGGGCAAGTCATAAAAACAGACTTGAACGGAAGGATAATTTTTTCTTTAGGCCACCCGAAAACAATTGGTGTTTATAAAGACGATGAAAAGTTTATGCCTACTGAAACAGCCATTGGACCAAATGGAGATATTTATGTAGCGGATGGTTATGGATCAGACTATATTATTCAATACAATAGCCGTGGGCAATACATCAGGCATTTTGGTGGCAGAAAAAACGCAAATCCTGATTGGAATCTACGTTGTGCCCATGGGGTTGCAATAGATTACAGGAACAAAAATAATCCAACTTTAATTTGTACTTCCAGAGAGGAAAATTGCTTTAAAGTGTTTACACTGGATGGCAAATTTTTACATCGTATAGATATGCCCGGGATGCATGTTTGCCGACCGGTAATTGATGGAGAAAATCTGTATGCCGGAGTTTGCTGGTCGAATGATGAGGCCGGAAAAATGATTGGAGGCAACAGTGGTTTCGTAACTATTTTAGATGCTTCAAATAAGGTAATTTCAAATCCCGGAGGGAATGCCCCTGTTTATAAAAACAATATTCTTCAGGCTACCTTGCAGGCACCCGGTCAGATGTTTCAGCATTGCCATGATGTATGTATTGATGAGGATAAGAATATTTATGTTTGTCAGTGGAACGCAAATAATACTGCACCTGTTAAATTAACCAGGGTATAAGTAATGCTGTTAGATATAGCCATTTTTACGGGTAGGCTGCATCCACTTGTCGTTCATCTACCAATTGGATTCCTTTTACTGGCTACAATATTTGAGTTATTCTCCTATTCAAAGAAATATGAATACCTCAAAGCTTCAGTATCATTCACATTGCTGCTCGGTTTCATTTCTGCAGTCTTGGCCTGTATTTTTGGATATATTTTATCCAAAAGCGGGGATTACGAACCTTCAAATCTTGATGACCATAAAATTTCAGGGATTGCTCTGGCATTGATTTCAGGAGTATTATTTCTGATCAGCAGCGGAATTATAAAAAAGTTACCAGCAATTAATCGGTCTGTCTTTACAGCACTGTGTATTTTGACCATGGTCCTATTGGGATATACCGGGCATCAGGGAGGTGCCCTGACTCATGGGTCAGAATACCTGTCGTTGGAGCTGCTTACCCAACAGCAAAGAATTAAACCTGCAAGCGTAGAACAGGCGATGATTTTTGAAGATGTTGTTCATCCCATATTAATGCAGCGCTGTTCGCAATGCCATAGAGCCGGTAAAATGAAAGGGGAGCTCTCTATGAAAACATTGGCTGATTTGCAAAAAGGAGGTGAAAATGGTGCAGCAGTTGTTGCAGGTTCGCTAAAAGATAGTGAATTATATAGGCGGATCACCCTTGATCCTGAACATGAAGATTATATGCCTTCTGATGGAAAAACACCTTTGACAAAATCAGAATTAGAAATTATTAAATGGTGGATAGAAAAAGGCATGGCTGTAAATGGTAAAAAAATGTCTGAATTGAAAAATATTCAAACTATTAGTCCTCTGATAGCATCCTATTTAAAAATCGGTGAAGCCGGTAAAAATATTGAATCTTCAGATCCGGATTATCCTGTGTCCAATCCTGACATTCCGGTTTTTACTAATCTGAAATTACTGGATAGCCTTAGAAACCTGGGTTTGAATATCAGAATCATGCAGCATCAACCGCTAATGCTGGATATTAGCTTGCCTGAAGGTAAAAAAGAGCAAATCGGTGCAATAAAACCCGGACTTAAATCAATTGCAAAGAATGTGATATGGCTTAATTTATCTTCAAATAATTTATCTGATAAAGACCTGGATTTTTTGCCATTACTAATCAATTTAGAAAAGCTTCGGCTTGAGAAAAATCCGGTCTCTGATAAGCTTATTCCCTTAATTACTGCTTTGAAACACCTGGAAGCTGTTAATTTGAATAAAACTGGCCTGAGCAAAGCAGGAGTGGAGCAATTGAAGAAGATGCCATCCCTGAAAAGGGTATATGATTGGAATCTGGGAACGACTAATGAGTATTAATTTTATCCGGAGGAGTACATTCCGGACTCAACAAAACAGATAACATTTTCATTAGGATTAGCTGCGCTGTTCCCAGATTGGGATGGCTTCATACAAAATGCTGTCGCTAGCGCTCTGGCCTTTTTTGTTTTTGCACTACCCGGAATATATTCCGCTCGTTCCAAAACAAAATCCTTTGAAAACAAGTATTTGAGAT
>CAZTRY010000033.1:13482-35247 GCA_964616525.1 uncultured Sphingobacterium sp.
CGTTCCAAAACAAAATCCTTTGAAAACAAGTATTTGAGATACGGGATTAGCTGCGCTGTTCCCAGATGGGGATGGCTTCAGACAAAATGCCGTCGCTATCGCTCCTGGCATTTTTTATTTTTGCGCTCCCCGGAATACATTCCGGTCGCACCAAAATAAAAAATGCCGTCCGCCTGTGGCGGACAGCATTTTGTCTGGCGGAGAGTTAGGGATTCGAACCCCAGGACCCTGTAACAGGTCAACAGTTTTCAAGACTGCCGCAATCGACCACTCTGCCAACTCTCCGGCGCAAAAGTACAAAACCGTGCTTAATCTGCAAACAAAAATTAGCTTTTTTGAATTATTAATGATAACTCACAGTAAGTGAGTAAGAAAGAGTATTAAAACTCAGCCTATTCTCCCTTCTTTTCAAGCTTCTCTTCAGCCGGCTGGTTCTTAAACCGATTGTAAACCGGCTTAACTATTTTAATACTGCGTTTAGAAAGGTCTATACTGGCATTTAGTTCAAATCCGATCAGAATGATCAGGGAATTTAAATACAACCAGATCATGAGAACAATCAGCGTACCAATAGAACCATAAAGTTTATTGTAGTTTCCGAAATTGTTTATGTAATAGGAGAAGCCCCAGAACGTTAGAATTGCAAGAATTGTAGACATCCAGGAACCCGCACTAAAGAACTTCCATTTCTTCGCATGGGCAGGCCCATAGCGATACAAAAGCGCAATGGTTACGAAATAGAGTACGATAATAATTAACCATCTGGCCAAATTAAGTACATATATCCAGAATGAATCCCTGAATCCAAGTTCTGATTTTAATATGTTTAAGATATATTCCCCAATGGTCATTACAACCAGGGCGAATATTAAAGCGAACAAAACCATAAGGGTTAAGTAAAGCGCTACCAGCCTTTGTTTTATCCATGATCTGGTTTCAATAATCAGGGAAGACTTATTAAAGGCCTCCATAAGATTGTGAACTCCGTTTGTTGAAAAGAATAGTGCAAATACAAAACCGAATGATAATAGCTTTGAATTTTGATTTTTTACAATATCAATCAGGGTCGACTGGACAGCAGTATATGCCTCAGCTGGTAGAATAAGAGCTATCAGACTCATTAACTGTTCCTGGAAATTATCAATCGGAACATAAGGGATCAGGGTAAAAAGGAAAATGATAGCAGGAAATATGGCCAGCATAAAACTATAAGCAAGTGATGATGCTTTATTGATAAGTTCATCTTTTCCAATCTCCTGAAAGAAAAATGAGGCAACAGTATATAATGGCAAAGGACTAAATCCAGGAAGGATAAGTGTTTTTGTCCGCTCAACCAGCATAAAATATGGTTTGAATCTCAGTAGAATTTGGTGCAGCCAGATCATCTATTAAACTTAATCAAAATATGCGCTGAGTTTCTCAAGAAATTCTTTAGACGGTAAACAAGCCTTCTTTTTTACCTGGTCTATAAAAACGAGCGTGGTTTCACCCATATTAATCAGTTCACCACTTTCATTATATAATTCATACCTGAAATGTATCCTGAGAGAAGGCATTTTATCAATAAAAACCTTCACGGTTATCTCTTCATCGTATAGGGCAGGCAGTATATACTTACATTTCAGGTCAATAACAGGCATGATTATTCCCGATTCTTCCATAGATTTATAAGTCAAACCCAGACTTCTGAGCATTTCTACCCGTCCAACTTCATAAAACGTAGCATAATTGCCGTAATACATGTAGCCCATCTGGTCTGTATCAGCATATCGTACCCGAATTTTGGTGCTGTGGCTAAACATTATTTTTTGATATTTCGCTTATTCAATGCCTCCTGAAATTTCCTGGCATTCTGCAAATGCTGGATTAAATTAGAGGCATAATTATGGTATCCCGAAAAATCTTCCTTAGCACACATGTAGATGTAATCATGTTTTTCATAATTTAAAACGGCATCAATCGCATTAATACTCGGCATAGTGATTGGTCCGGGAGGCAAGCCGGCGTTTGCATAGGTATTATACGGAGAGTTAATTCTCAAATGCTTGTTTAATACACGCCGTATAGTAAAATCATTGGCGGCAAAAATAACGGTAGGATCTGCTTCGAGACGCATACCCTTCCGCAGCCTGTTCATATATAAACCTGCAATCCGGGGCATTTCGGAATCATTAAGAGCTTCAGAATCAACAATAGAGGCAAGGATGCTCACCTCTGTCTGACTGAGATTAATTGCAGCTGCTTTAGCCTTACGATCGGCATTCCAGAATTTCAGGTATTCATCATGCATCCTCAGGAAGAACTTCTCAGGATTAGAATTCCAGTAAATTTCATAAGAATTAGGAATAAACATGGTATACACGTTGTCTGTATTGAAACCATACTTTTCTACAAAAGCAGCTGAATCAAGTAATTGTGAAATGGAAGCAGAGTCACTTTCGATTTTTTTTGAAATCATTCCTGCCAGTGTATGCTTTAACCTTACATTCTGAAAAGATATCTTAACCGGTTCCTGATTCCCGGCTTTAAGCATATTGATCAGTGACCGGTTGCCCATATCTTTTGTAAGTCGATATCTTCCGGCCTTCACTTTAACCGGGTAATCCATGTTTTGGGCTGCATTCAGAAAGGAAAGGGTGTCATTTACAATGTTTTCTGAACTGATTATGGAATAAACATCCTTAAAATCAGAGCCTGTTGGGATATACAGGTATTCTGTATTACCCGTAACGTTTGGCTTAAAATATTTAAGATAATAATTAATGCCGGTACCTGCTACTACAATAATCACCAGAGCAAGCATCGCGAGGAAAATTTTCGCTTTTAAACTTATATTATTTGACTTTTTTGCTACCATTCTAAATCTATTCTGTGTTCAATAATTTAATTTTCTCAGGGCCAGAATCCCACCATGCAGATTCCTGACATGCTTAAATCCATTCATAAGTAAAAATCTCCTGGCAGTTTCACTTCGGAGGCCATGCTGGCAAATTACAATCAGTTCCTCATTTTTCAAATCTTCCAGGTCTTCAGGATTCTTTAATAATATACCCAATGGAATATTTTGGCCTCCCAGGTTAAATGTCTGAAATTCAATATTTTCCCTGACATCTATGATTCTGAAGGGCAGGGGATCACGATTTCGCTCCATGAACTCAGCCGGACTAATATCAGTTGTTTTAATTTGCGCCACCCAATACAACATCAATAGGTGTACCAATACTTACTTTATTCAAAGTATCACTAATAGCAGGAAACTGTTTAATTACCCTTGCATTTGCAGTATCCCGAACACCTTCTAAACTTACTGTCCCTAAAGTTAATGAAGAACCCAGAAGTGCCATTCGGGCTTCACTAAGATCTAAACCAAGCAAATTAGGTATATCAACTTCACTGGCACCTAAGCCATCTCCTAAAACCAGGTTAATGCTTGAGCCTTTGGGAATTGATTGTCCTTTTGTAATGATATTACCTCCAAACAGGGCTTCCAGAATTACATCTTTTGCAACGTCTGATCTATATGTAGTATCACCGACTTTTAACTGATAATTATTCAGTATTGATCGTACTTCAAGGAATGTTCTGCCCTGAATATCTGGGAATTTTATGTTGGGAGCATCTCTGGTGATGATCAGATAAATTGTCCGGTTTGATTTTACATTGGTATTCGGATCCGGATCCTGTTCTACTACCATACCCGGAGGCTGGTCTATCATATAAATTGAATCATTGATCTGATATCTTAAACCCTTTTCTTCCAGTAATTCGATAGCTTTTTCAATGCTTAAACCCTTAAGCTTTGGGACAGGCAGACCTTCTCCATGGTGGGTATAAAATCCCAGACTGTAAAATATAATAATCAGGAAAAATAAAATAGATCCGGCGGCTATAATGAGGTTTTTTCGAAAAGTTTTCGTGCGTAAATAGTCTATAAATTTGCTCATTATGATCTTCTTTATTTTAATTAAAAGGATAAATGCAAGAACCAGGAATTTAATTATTCTTTCAAAAGAATTCTCAGATTGGTTAATTGCAATTATCCTCAAAAATAATTATTAGTTCGGCATTAACGAAGATAAATATTAGCATAGCTATCATTCGATTGTTTTAAAATTTATCTTTGGAACCATAAAATATTCCTATTCTGACTTGTACAGATTATAAGGTCAGTTTCGATGATTTAGCTTATTTGGGGAAACATGATTAAGAACTAATTATGTTTCTTGTTTAGCAACCAATTAAAATGAAAAAAACAATAGCACTGGTAACCGGTGGATTTACAGGAGAATCTGTAGTTTCTTTTAAAAGCGCAGCCTTTGTTGAAAGTCAAATTGACAGAAACAAATACGATGTTTTTAAGATCGTAATTCTAAAGGATGAATGGTATTATTCCGATTCCGGCACAGTAAAACATTTGGTGGATAAGAATGATTTTTCCATTAGTCTTAGCGGAACAAAAATAATTTTTGATGCCGCTTTTATTATGCTCCACGGTGCACCAGGGGAAGATGGTAAACTTCAGGGTTATTTTGACTTGCTGAACATTCCCTATACCAGTTGCGATGCATTGACTTCTGCCTTAACGATGAATAAGGGTTATTCTAAAGCCATTGTTAATGGTATCAAAGACCTGCACATTGCAAAATCGGTCCAATTGTTTGAGAACACCCCTAACACCAGCAGGCATCTGCTGGATACACTGGTACTTCCCTTATTTATTAAACCGAATAATGGTGGAAGCAGTATTGGGATGAGTAAAGTTAAAACTGCTGATGAATTGCCTGATGCACTTACCAAAGCCTTTAATGAAGATAGTCAGGTTCTGGTAGAAGAATTTATTCATGGACGGGAGTTTTCGATTGGAGTCTATAACGGACTCGAGGGAATTCGTGTATTGCCGAGTACTGAGGTGATACCTTCAAATGACTTTTTTGATTTTGAAGCCAAATATACACCGGGTGCAACCGAGGAAATTACCCCGGGCAGAATGTCTGCAGAAGAAAAGGAAAGGGTAGAACGAATCGTTTCTGATATTTATCACAAACTAAACTGCAAGGGTATGGTTCGTATTGATTACTTCCTTCAGGATTTGAGTTCTGATTTTTATTTTGTCGAGATTAATACTATTCCCGGTCAAACCGCCCAGAGTTTTATTCCTCAACAACTTAGAGCTGCCGGACTGGATATTACTGAGTTTTATGGTGAATTAATTGAAAAGGCCCTGGCAGGTAAAGACTAGATTGAATACCTTAATATCATGTCATCAGATACTTTCACACTTTTACCGTCGGCAATATTGATCATAACATAGTCAAACCAGCCGTCACAGGCTACTTTTCCGGTTTTACTGATTCTGATCTCAAATTTAACCCGGCAACCTTTTGAGTTGATGGTTTCAATACCGGTTTCTACAGTAAATGCATCTCCCAGTCCGAGCGGCCGTTTATAATCTACAAAGGCTGATCTGACAACCCATCCCAAACCCATTTTAAGGAACTCTTGCATGGGCATTTTATAGCAGGTTTCCATCTGCTCATATCTGGCTGCAAGGACATAATCAAAATAGGTGCTGTTATGAACATGATTAAACATGTCAATATCATCCGGCCTAACTTTGAACTCCGATGTAAACCTGCTGTAGCTTGGCTTTGATTCCATGGTGCGAAATTCGGGCAATTATATGAGAATTGGAAATAGATAGTTGTCAGTTATCTGTTATCAGTTGTCAGTAATTTTGTACTAAATGGAAATTAAGTCCAAATAGACTATTTTATTTGTTATGGGTCATTAATTAATATTGAACCAGATCATGAAAATCCAATATTTGAATTACCATTTACAATGAATCAATAAACCTCAGATAACAGGTAACCGGCAACTGAAAACTGAATCAAATACATATTTGCAATTAACCTTTCATTACCCTATCTTTGCAAGCAATTAAAATAATTATAAACCGCTTTAATATTATTCAGGTAATGTATTTAAGTACTGATTACAAGGCAGAAATTTTTGCCAAACACGGTAAAGGTGCAACAGACACCGGTTCTGCAGAAGGACAGGTAGCATTATTTACCGCTCGTATTGCTCATTTAACAGGGCATTTGAAACAAAACAAGAAGGATTTTTCTACACAACTATCTCTTCAGAAATTAGTAGGTAAACGTCGTGCCTTGCTTGCATATCTTTACAAAAAGGATATCAACCGGTATCGTGCAATTATCAAAGCATTAGAGTTAAGAGATATCATAAAATAATCTTAGCAAGAATTGCAAAGCCATCCTCTAATTTGTAGGATGGCTTTTTTACTTTGTAAAAAATAAAATCAATATAAAAGAAGATGTGCTCAAAAGAGGAAAAGTATATCGCCATTAAAACAAATGAGTTATAACGCAATTAAAAAAACATTCGATCTTGGCGATGGCCGTATGATCGAAATCGAAACCGGGAAACTGGCAAAACAAGCTGATGGATCTGTTGTTGTAAGAATGGGTGACACCATGCTTCTTGCTACTGTGGTATCTACAGTAGGTGCAAAACCGGGAACTGATTTTTTACCATTATCAGTTGATTATCAGGAGAAATATGCTTCTACAGGACGTATCCCTGGTGGTTTTTTACGTCGTGAGGCAAGATTATCTGATTACGAGGTTCTTATCTCACGTCTGGTGGATCGTGCATTACGTCCAATGTTCCCTGAAGATTATCATGCTGATGTACAGGTAATGATTTCATTAATCTCTGCCGACAAAAATATTATGCCTGATTGCCTTGCAGGTCTTGCAGCATCTGCGGCAATTGCTGTTTCCGATATTCCATTTAACGGTCCTATCTCTGAAGTTCGTGTTGCTAAAATTGATGGTAAACTGGTAATTAATCCTTACCTGAGTGACCTTGAACGTGCAACCATTGATCTTTTGGTCGCTGGTACTGAACATGACATCGTGATGGTTGAAGGTGAAGGTGATGAAATTTCTGAAGAAGAAATGGTTGAAGCTATCGAGTTTGCCCATAAAGCAATCATTATTCAGGTTCAGGCACAAAAAGAACTTGCAATTCTGGTTGGTAAAACAGAAAAACGTGTTTATAGCCATGAAACTCATGATCTTGATCTTAAGGAAAAAGTTTTTGCAGCGACCTATGATAAAGTATATGCCATTGCAAAATCAAAATCTTCAAAGCATGAGCGCAGTGATAAATTTTCTGAGGTAATCAATGATTTTATACTTGAACTGGGAGAGGGGCTTGAAGACATAACAGTTTACCTTGCTAAAAAATACTTCCATGATGTACAATACGATGCAATCCGTAACCTGATCCTGGATGAAGGAATTCGTTTAGATGGTCGTGATTCACGAACTGTACGTCCAATCTGGTCTGAAGTTGGTTATTTACCATCTGCTCACGGTTCTTCTATTTTCACCCGTGGTGAAACACAGTCACTGACAACAGTAACTCTTGGTGCTAAATCTGATGAGCAACTGATAGATGGTGCTTTCTTTAACGGATACCAGAAATTCTTATTACACTATAATTTCCCGGCTTTCTCTACAGGTGAGGCTCGTCCTAACCGTGGAACCGGTCGCCGTGAAATTGGACATGGTAATCTTGCCATGCGCTCTCTGAAAAAGGTTTTACCAGGTGATGATAACCCTTATACTATCCGTGTGGTTTCAGATATTCTGGAATCAAATGGTTCGTCTTCTATGGCTACAGTTTGTGCAGGTACACTTGCACTGATGGATGCCGGTGTTAAAATTAAATCACCGGTTTCAGGTATCGCTATGGGATTAATCTCTGATGAAAAAACAGGCAAATACGCTATTTTGACCGATATTCTGGGTGATGAGGATCATTTGGGAGATATGGACTTTAAAGTAACCGGTACTGAAAAAGGTATTGTTGCTTGTCAGATGGATTTGAAAATCAATGGATTAAAGTGGGAAGTATTGACCGCTGCCTTAAAACAGGCTAATGAAGCCCGTCTTCATATCTTAAATGAGATGAAGAAAACCATGGCCGCACCACGTGAGGACTATAAACCACATGCTCCACGTATCGTTACACTTAAGATTGATAAGGAATTCATTGGTGCAGTAATTGGCCCTGGTGGTAAGATCATTCAGGAGATGCAGCGTGAAACTGGTGCAACTATCGCCATTGAAGAGAAAGACAATTTAGGTATTGTTCAAATCTTCGCTGATAATAAGGAAGCAATTGATAAGGCTGTTGGCCGTATCAAAGCCATCGCTTCAAAACCTGAAGTTGGCGAGATTTATGAAGGTAAAGTGAAAACAATTATGCCTTTTGGCGCATTTGTTGAGATTATGCCGGGTAAGGATGGATTATTACACATCTCAGAGATCGACTGGAAGCGTTATGAAACAATGGATGGTGTATTGAATGTAGGTGATATCGTTCAGGTTAAACTTCTTGAAGTGGATAAGCAGGGTAAATTAAAACTTTCACGTAAAGCTTTATTACCAAGGCCTCCGCGTCCTGAGGATGCAAAACCTGCAGCTGAATAATTCTTTGAATTTTATACTGACAAAACCTGTCGTGCATTAGCATAGACAGGTTTTGTAATTTACTGCCTTTTTTTTCTTAAATTGCTTATGCAGAATATGAAAAGACAAGAAAAACATATTATTCAGGAACCTTCATCTGATTATGAAAAAGCTGAGTTTGATTTGCTTAAAACAGCCTTGAAAAGATCTTATACGGAGCGATTTCATGCCATGACTATGCTTATGAAGATGAATATTATGTTCAGAAAGGCTCAGATTAAGCATAAACTCTCCCATTAATTTATTATGGAAGTTTTCAACGAAGAACTGCTTCGTTTTTGGGAAATCGCAAGTCAGTTTCAACTAAAATATATTATGATAGGTGGTGTTGCGACAAACCTCCATGGCTATCAACAACTACAGAAGATATTGACCTGTGGATTGAAGATACCAAAGCGAATAAAGAAGTTTTACGAAATGTGTTTCGTGAATATGGGATGGGGGACTTTAAAACATTACCTGATATGCAGTTCATTCCCGGTTGGACATACTTTCACCTTGACAATGGGCTTAGGCTTGATATAATGACTTCAGTTAAGGGCCTTGAGAATTCAAATTTTGACTCATTGCTAAAATCTGCATCTATTGCAACCATATATGGAGTTGATATACCATTCCTAAACCTGAATTGATCTTAACAAAGAAAGCAGCTAACAGGCCTAAAGACCAATTAGATCTGATTGAACTTGAAAAGATTCGAAAAATCATTGAGGAAGAAGGCAACAATCAATAATCATATAGCTGCTATTTAAACTGGATATTGCAATACAATTTGTAATTTTGTATTATGAAACATCTGATAGCCCCTTCCGTTTTATCTGCTGATTTTGCTAACCTGCAGAAAGATATAGAAATGATTAACCGCAGTCAGGCCGATTGGTTTCATATCGATATAATGGACGGCGTATTTGTTCCAAATATATCCTTTGGATTTCCGGTTTTGAAAGCGATTCAGAAGCATGCCAGTAAGCCATTGGATGTACACCTAATGATTGTTGATCCTGATCGTTATCTTCAGGAGTTTAAACAGGCAGGAGCAGAAAATATTACAGTCCATATTGAAGCCTGTACCCATTTACACAGAACCCTTCACGCAATCAAAGATCTGGGCTGCAGAGCCGGAGTCGCAGTCAACCCGCATACTCCTGTAACCTTATTGGAGGATATCATTGAAGATATTGATTTAGTTTGTCTGATGTCGGTTAATCCGGGTTTTGGCGGACAAAAGTTCATTGAAAATACTTATAAAAAAATCCGTACACTCCGTACAATGGCTTCTGGGAAAAATGATGCTTTACTCATTGAAATTGATGGAGGGGTGTCAAATCAGAATGCACTGAAATTAATTCAGGCTGGAGCAGATGTTCTGGTCGCGGGAAATGCTGTCTTTTCTGCTCCAGATCCAGTTTTAGAGATCTCCGGACTTAAAAATCTTAATCCGGAATTAATAGGTTTATGACTATTATGTTAATGTGAAGCAAGAAAATCTAACATCAGCCAAATTCTTCACTATAACATCGCATAGGGAATGGAAACATTCTCTTTTAATTTCTATTCTCTTCATTTTAAGCCTGTTTTTCATCCCTGAACCACTTTATTCCCAGGAATTTGGAAATATTAAAGGAATAATTACTTCTGAAAAAGGTGAATTACTCAGTGGCGTAACCGTGCAGGTTAAAAATACCCGCTTAATTACCCAAACCAACAGGGAAGGCGAGTATACCCTGAGTAAGGTTCCCATTACAGCCACACTTTTATTCAGCCGTCTTGGCTTTAAGGATTTGCAATTGGATCTGGGCCTCATTGCGGATAAAGATAATCTTCAAAATATTGTATTAATATCTGATATACAAGCACTTGATGAGGTTCATATAACTGAAAGATATAACGCCAGCAATTTAAAAACTATCGATGCGGCAGCTTTTAATGTCTACCCCCAGACTTCCGGAAGTTTTGAAAGTTTTCTAAAAAATATGCCCGGTGTATCTGGAAATAATGAATTGAGCTCCCAGTATTCAGTCCGTGGTGGAAATTTCGATGAAAACCTGATTTATTTAAATGATATAGAAATTTACAGGCCATTGCAAATCTATTCCGGACAACAGGAGGGATTGGGTTTTATTAATCCGGATCTGGCAAGTAGTACCAGATTTTCTGCCGGTGGTTTTGAAGCCAGATATGGAGATAAAATATCCTCAATCCTTGATGTCAGATATGGAAAACCTGATTCGCTATCACTTGAGGCTCAGATTGGCTTTCTTTCAAGTTCTGCAGCACTTAAAGTTCCATTCAAGAATAGTTATATCTTGCTGGGGTTAAGAAATAAGAAAAATCAGAGTTTATTGGGAACTCAAAATCTGGAGGGGGATTATTTATCAGGGTTCTCAGATTATCAGTTTTTATTCAGACATGACCTGGGCTCCAAATTGAATCTATCCGTTTTTGGGAATTACAACAGAGGTGATTTGAACATCAGTCCGAACAGGCGTTTAACGGAATTTGGGACATCCGACGAGGTTTTGAGACTCAATGTGAATTATGATGGTGAAGAAAGCAGTAATTATGAATCGCTTATGGCAGCGCTAACCCTTGCCTATAATGCATCAAACACTTTAAATTTTAAATGGATCAGTTCATTTTCAAGTATTGACGAACAAGAAAATAAGGATCTTTTGGGATGGTATGCTTTTAATGAAAAAAACGGTGGATTAGACCCTAAAAATGTTGGTTCTCTTCTTGGAAGGGGTTCTAATTTCGCTTACAGGGATAATTTTTTAAACACAATGATCCTGAATACAGAGTTAAGAATGTACAAACAGGTACGCAACTCGTTTATTGAAACTGGCATTCGTTTTCAGGCGGACAGGATAAAAGATAGAATTAATGAATATAATGGTATAGACACTTCAGGATATTCACTCCGTTCTTCCGGTGGCTGGAATTATTCGGATATTATAGATCAGCAGCATTTGCAGGAAACCGGACGAATCAGCGGATTCATACAAAATACATTCAATATAAGGCATGATCTGACCATGGCTGCAGGAGTCAGGGCAAACTATAATTCATATTCCAAAGAAACCCTGGTGAGTCCGCGTGTTTCATTTATGTACTCACCCGGTTATGATGACAATTTTATTTTCCGATTTTCAGTTGGAGCCTATTCCCAGTCTCCTTTTTACAGAGAGATTAAAAGATATAATGGCAGTATCAATCCTGATGCACGTGCCCAGCATTCCTATCACATTATAACCGGAACAGATTATGATTTTAATGGTTTGGGTACAAGACTAAAGTTCAGTTCTGAACTTTATTATAAAATATTAAGCAGGATTACTCCTTATAAAATAGAAGATCTAAAAATCAGGTATCTCTCTGAGAGTACTGCCAAAGGTTATGCTGTTGGCGCAGACTTTAGTTTGAGTGGAAATTTTGCCGGCGACCTTTTATCAACTTTTAAGTTTTCGGTTATGCAAACCAGGGAAGATATTAAAAATGACTTTTATCAGACCATTGATAATACGGGAAAGCAGCAAACAATTTATCCTGGCTATTTAAAACGTCCTTCAGATCAGCTATTTAATATTGGGATGATGTTTCAGGACAGACTTATGCAAAATCCTACCTACAAGGTGCACCTTAATCTGATTTATTCTTCTTCACTTCCTGTGGGACCTCCCGGACCGAATAGATATACTGACTTATTTAAAATACCGGCATATAAACGCGTTGATATTGGTTTCTCAAAAGATCTTGCAGATCCGGAGAGTAAGAGAGCATCTGTATTTGTGAAAAAATATTTCCAATCACTAAGTCTTCATGCTGAACTTTTTAATCTTTTGAATTTCAAAAACACAGCCTCATACCTTTGGCTAAACGATAAAAATGCAAACCAATATGCTGTGCCTAACTATCTGACCTTTAGAAAACTCAATTTTAGAGTTATTGCTAAACTGAAAAGCAGATAAAGTATTAAAATCAATTATGAATAAGGGTTTAAAATCCTCCCGTGTCTCAAATTATTGTCTTATTTTTGGGCAATAAATTTATAGATTATGATACACAATTTTGGTGCAGGTCCCTGCATCCTGCCTCAGGAAGTTTTTAAGCAGGCCTCTCAGGCAGTTCTCGAATTCAATGGTACCGGATTATCGATTTTGGAGATATCTCACCGTACTCCGGAGTTTGAGGCTGTAGTCGATGAAACTGTTCGTTTAATCAAGGAACTGTTAAATGTGCCTGAAGGTTATTCCGTTGTTTTGTTGCAGGGAGGAGCCAGTTTACAGTTTTCAATGGTTCCAATGAACCTGCTTGGTGAAAGTCAGACAGCTGCTTACCTGGATACTGGAGTCTGGGCATCAAAGGCGCTTAAAGAAGCTAAGATTTTCGGAAATGTAAATATTGTAGGTTCATCCAAGGATCAGAATTATACTTATATTCCTAAAGACATTGTAATTCCTGAGGATTCTGCCTATTTCCACTTTACCTCTAACAATACCATTTATGGTACTGAATTATTCGAGGTTCCAAAGACCAATGTTCCGGTAGTTTGTGATATGTCCTCTGATATTTTAAGCAGGGTAATAAATGTAGCAGACTTCGATTTGATCTATGCCGGTGCGCAAAAGAACATGGGACCTGCAGGTGTTACTGTAGCAATTGTTAAGGATAGCATTTTAGGTAAAGTTGACCGCAAAATTCCATCAATGCTTGACTACAAGGTTCAGATTGATGGCGGGTCAATGTATAATACTCCACCAGTCTTCGCGATTTATGTTTCTATGTTAAACCTTCGCTGGTTAAAATCCAAAGGAGGAGTCGCTGAAATTGAAAAAGAAAATATTTCCAAGTCAGAAGCTCTTTATAAGGAAATTGACCGAAATCCTTTATTTAAAGGAACCTGCAGACCTGAAGACCGTTCAAGAATGAATGTATGCTTTGTAATGGAAAATCCTGAACTTGAAAAACCTTTCCTGAAGTTTGCCGAAGATCGCGACATTATAGGAATAAAGGGACATAGAAGTGTCGGTGGCTTCCGTGCATCCATGTATAATGGTTTGCCAATAACCAGTGTTCATGCACTGATTGATGTTATGCAGGAGTTCGCTGAAAAGCATCGATAAAACTATGTTATGTATTCTGATGGGCCGTTTACATTCAATTTTTAAAATTAAAAATTAAGCATCTTAAAAATTATAAATTTTATGTTTCGTATACTCGCCAATGATGGCATTGACCCAATAGGTAAAGAATTATTAGAAAAAGCAGGATTTCAGGTAGATACTACTCATATTCCACAGGATCAGCTTTCTGAAGGATTAAAAAATTATGATGGTATAACCGTTCGAAGCGCAACAAAGCTAAGAAAGGAACTGATTGATGCTTGCCCGAATATTAAACTTATTGGTCGTGGTGGAGTTGGTATGGATAATATTGATGTTGATTATGCCAGAAGTAAGGGACTTGCGGTAGTAAATACACCTGCAGCCTCTTCACTTTCTGTGGCTGAATTGGTTTTTGCCCATCTATTTACAGGAATCCGTTTTCTTCAGGATTCAAACCGTAAAATGCCAATTGAAGGAAATACTAAATTCAACGATCTTAAGAAGGCTTATGCCAAAGGAATTGAACTACGTGGTAAAAAGATTGGAATAATTGGATTTGGCCGTATTGGTCGTGAAACTGCCAAAGTAGCTCTCGGCCTTGGTATGGAGGTTCTTGCCTACGATCTTTTTGATGTTCCTAAAGAACTGGAAGTTGTAATTGGAACTAATATTCGGGTAAACTGTCCGATTAATGTCGTAACAGTTGAGCAACTAATCAAAGAGTCAGATTTTATTAGTCTACATGTTCCATTTTCTGAAAGGCCGGTGTTAGGTAAGGCAGAGTTTGAATCTATGAAAAATGGAGTAGGGGTGGTTAACTGTTCACGTGGTGGTACAATTGATGAAGATGCCCTTATTGAGGCTTTAAATTCAGGTAAAGTAGCTTTTGCCGGTTTGGATGTATTTGATAATGAACCAACTCCTCGTCAGGATCTGTTAAGCCATCCTAAAGTCTCTTTGACCCCGCATATTGGAGCATCCACAAATGAAGCTCAGGAGCGGATTGGTACAGAGCTGGCAAACCTTATTATTGACTTTTTTAAAACAGTCTGATAAAAGGCAAAATTAGGTTTGGTGCCTCTGATAAATTAAATCAAATGCCAAAAATCAAACCATTCAGAGGTATACATCCGGATAAAGACTTTGCCGGACAGGTTGTACTTAATCTGGAGAATTTGAGCCTTACTGAAGCAAAACTTATCCGGCAGGAAAATCCATATTCCTATGTGAATATGCTTGTTCCCAAGCTGGATAACTTTTATTTATTAGGATCCCGAAATGAGCTTGCCTTCAAAAAGATCAACGAGAATTTCGAAGAGTTTTTAGACGAAAAGATTCTGGTAAAGGATCCCTTTCCTTCTATCTATATCTATCAAATTAATCGTGATGGTTATTCTCAAACTGGTATCTGGACAACTACTTCAATAGATGATTACCTGAATAATGTGGTTCGAAAGCACGAACTCACCAGGTCAGAAAGGGAACAATCACTGATTGATTATCTGCAGCAAACAGGTATTGATGCCAATCCTGTACTAATTACCTATAATCCTGAACCTGAAATTGAAGGTATACTGGGAGAGATAACACAGAATGAACCCAATATTACCTATGCTAAAGAGAATTCTGAGCATAAATTATGGATTATTGATCAGAATCCCGTCATTAAGTCTTTAATCAAAGCTTTTGCTGACCTCCCTTCATCTTATATTGCTGATGGACATCACAGAGCCGCAGCTGCCTCATTATATGGCATTCAGCGAAGAAAATTAAATCTGAAGCATAGGGGAGACGAGGAATATAATTTCTTTTCCTCAGTTTACATGAACACAGATCAATTAAAGATCTTTGGATTTAACCGCCTGGTAAAAAATTTGAAAGGTCTGTTGGTATCCGAATTTCTGGAAAAACTGAAAACAGATTTCAAGGTCATTGATTCAGGCAAAGCCGTTGAACCTGCTAAAATGCATTCATTCGGCTTATATATTGACAAAAAGTGGTATTTGTTGGAGTTTATACATGAATTAAACATTAAAAACCCTTCAGAAGAACTAGATGTCAGTATCCTCCAGAAATACATATTTTCAGGAATACTCAATATTTCGGACCCTCGTACTGATCCTGACATTGATTTTATGTCTGGAATTTTACCTGTTAATAATCTGATTAGTAAAGTAGACAATAATGAATTTGCACTTGCGTTTACCTTATTTCCAACAAGCATTGAACAGCTAATCAGGGTTGCCGACGAAGGAGAAGTTATGCCACCTAAATCAACCTGGTTTGAGCCTAAATTTGATGCGGGACTTTTAATACATCATATCAGCTGATATGATGTATTAATCCAGATTATAAGTTTTTCCCTTTTCAGCAATCTCTGCATTATAATTTTCTTCACACAAGTCCATTTTAAAGGCTTCCATAGCGGTAATTTCACCATGAACAAGAAACACCTTTTTAATTTTCTGAGGGTTTTGCTGTTTAACAAAATTAATGAGATCAGTATGATCCCCATGACCACTGAAAAGGTCGGTTTGCTTAATCGTTGCAAATACTGACAGTTCCCGGTGTCTTAAATTAATAACGGGGTCGCCACGAAGAAGACGATGACCCAAGGTACCTTTTGCACAATATCCAATAAAGAGTATGGTACAGTAGTAATTTGAAATATTGTAGTATAAATGATCCTGGATACGACCGCCTTCGAGCATACCGGCAGAGGAAATAATTATACAGGGCTCATAATAATTGGATATAGCCTTGCTCGCATTCATATCCTGGATATAATCGAGGTTTTCAAATTCAAACTCATCTCCAAGCTGTTTATAAAAATCCTGTGCTTCATCATTGAGCAGGGCATGATGCTTTCTGAAAATATCAGTTGCATATCCTGCAAGGGGACTATCCACAAATACCTTGATTCGCGGAAGCAGACCCTTACTGAATATTCTGTTCAGCGAATATACCAGGGCCTGAGTTCTTCCAACACTGAAAGCGGGTATAATAAGTCTCCCCGGAGATTTAATACATGCCTCATTAACTGTTTCCGTTAATAATTCATCAACAGTTTGTGTTGATTTATGATTACGACCTCCGTATGTGGATTCACATACCAGATAATCAACTTCCGGAAGATGTTCCGGATCCTGTAATACAGGATAGTTTTTTCTGCCGATATCCCCGCTAAAGGCAATGGTTTTCGTATTCCCATGTTCTTCAATATTTAAAACAACGGCCGCGGCACCCAAAAGATGGCCTACAGGAATAAAAGTGAGATTGATCTGCCCATTAATCCGAAAGGGTTTATTAAATCCAATAGTCACAAAACGATCAACTGTTTCCATCACATGCTTCTGAAGATAAAGTGGCTTTGGGCCATCAGAAAATCCATGTTTTCCTCTTCGACGTTTTCGCTGTTTGCTCAGAAAAATATTAACTGAATCTAAAAGTAGTAACTCTGTGAGGTCGGCAGTAGCCGGTGTACATAATATTTGACCTTCAAATCCAAATCGGATCAGTGTAGGCAGATTTCCTGAATGATCAATATGTGCATGTGTAAGTATAACCAGGTCGATATCCGCAGGTGAGAATGGGAAGGCCTCATTTTCTTCAATCCAGGTATCCCTTTCATAATCCAGACCGCAATCTATAAGAATCGTATAATTGTTGGTTTGAAGCAGGTGCATACTTCCGGTTACTTGCCTTGCAGCACCCCATATTGTTAATTTCATAAATCTTTTAAAGGCTGGCAATTAAATACAAAAAGCAGCTTAAATAATATTTTATTCTTCTGGCTCCTGAACTTCGAGCTGTAACTGACTCAGGTAACGGTATAATCCACCTTCATTTTTCATTAATTCAGAATGTTTTCCACTCTCGACAACTTTGCCCTTCTCCAGAACAATAATTTTATCAGCTTCGCGAATAGTTGAAAGCCGGTGGGCAATGATGATAGAAGTCCGGTTCTTCATTAATTCTTCCAGTGCTTCTTGTACCAGGCGTTCAGATTCAGAATCAAGGGAGGAAGTAGCTTCATCAAGTATCAGCAATGCAGGATCCTTCAAAAGTGCCCGGGCTATGGCAATTCGCTGCCTTTGTCCACCAGAAAGTTTGACCCCGCGTTCTCCTACAAGTGTATCATATCCTTCTGGGAAAGCACTGATAAATTCGTGGGCATTGGCTCGCTTTGCAGCCATTTGAATATCTTCTTCACTTGCATTTAACCTGCCATAAGCAATATTTTCACGAATTGTGCCACCAAATAATAAGACATCCTGAGGAACAATTGCTACCTGATTCCTGATATCTGTCAATGAAAATTCAGTTGATGGAATACCATCAAAAAGCAATGAGCCCGATTGGGTTTCATAAAAGCGAAGAATTAATCCCGCTATAGTAGATTTTCCTGCGCCACTGGGGCCTATAATTGCAACTTTTTCTCCCTTTTTGGCTTCAAATGAGACTCCATTTAATACTGTAATTTCTTTTCTGGAAGGGTAGGAGAAGACGACATTCTGAAATTCTAAATTTCCATGTATCCTTTCATTAATGGAATTCTTCACCTGATCCATCGAAATTGGCTCATTCTCTTCAGCTAGTATTTCTAATACACGCTCACTTGCTCCAAAGGCTTTTTGCATCGTTGCATATAATTCAGGGAAACTTCCCATAGCAGCGCCCACAAAAGTTGAGAGCAAAATAAAGGTAAACATACTGGCAATACTGATTTCACCGGTATGAACCAGATGTGATCCATACCAAACCACCGAAACTATGGTTCCAAACAGACAAAAAACTATAAATGAAGCGAAAATCCCCCTGAACTTCGCACCGCGCATGGCAATCTTAACAACCTCACGTACACTTTTATTATACCTCCCGACTTCAAAAGATTCATTTACAAATGCTTTAACATTAGAAATTCCCTGAAGCGTTTCTTCAACAATTGTATTTGATTCAGCAAGCTTATCCTGTGCCTGTCTTGAAATTTTTCTGATAAACTTACCAAAGGTAACGGCAATGACCACCAGAATAGGAAGTACCGCTAAAAGCATAAGAGTCAGTTTACCGGAAACCAAAATCAAAAAGGTAATTCCACCAATAAAAATGATGATTTGCCTGATCATTTCAGCAAGGGTAGTGGTTATTGCATCCTGTATCTGCGAAAGATCGGCTGAAAGGCGACTATTCAACTCCCCAACACGCCTCTGAGAGAAGAAATTCATGGGTAATGTGATCAACTTATGATAGGTATCCCTGCGAATATCAGCAAGACCTTTCTCTGCCACTTCAACAAACCAATTGATTCTGAAATAGGAGAAAATTGCCTGAATAAATAATACTGTCAACAGGGTTAGGGCAACAGTATTAATATCAGTCGGGAAAATATCCAGAATCTCGTTTGGAACCATCTTTCCACCCCGTTCTGCCTGTGCACCCGTCCCGATCAATCTTCCCATCAACAATGGAAACAAAAATGAACTGGCACTGGAAAGTATCAGACAGGCTAAACCAAGAAAAAATTTTATACGATATGGTTTGAGATAACCTAATAATCTCATTACCTGCTTAATACTTTCTTTATTGATTTTTGCCTTGGGGAGTTCTTCAGCCTGAGCGTTTCCGCTGTTTAATCGAGCACGTGCCATCTTTTCGTAGTAGTAATTTCCTCCTTAACCGGGATTGCCAAAATTAGCTTTATTTAAGCATTATTTTTGCCGGGCATATCAATCTTAGGTAATTTTTTTAGTTTAATTATAAACCATATAGACGCGAATAATGAAAGAAGCAGTACCAACAAATAGATGTTTTGCTTTTCATTCTCCTCAATACTTTGCGCTGCCTCGGCTCTTAATTTTTCATTTTCCTGTTGAAGATCTGTAATTGTAGATTGATATCTGTCTATACGTCCCTCAACTGTTTCAGTCCTCGTCTCAAGCTGCTGCTTCTCAAAATCCTTATAATCAAGCAGAATCTTGAGTTCAGAAAAGATATCATTGTCAGTCAATACTATTTGCCGAAGAATATCATTTGAAAATTGCATATCCTTTTTGGTTTTTAAACCAAATATTCCACTCCGTCTTCCAAGACTGCTTTCATATTGCCCAAACCTGCTGCTACGCTCATTGAGAAGTTCATTGATTTTTTTTCGCTGTAATTCATAGGCTGAACTATCATTCTGAGCAGAAACCTGATTAATTCCCACACTCAGAATAATTGCCATGATCCAAATAAGCTTCATAAAGATTGATATTAACCGGAAACCAAACTCCAGGCCTCTGCTTTTTCAGAAAACAGAGGTTTTACTTTTGACCAGGTGTTCTTAAACAGATAGGATTGCCTGTATGCATTCAAATCCTCTTCAGTGTCCCAGCTACTCAACGTAAAGAATACACATTCATTATTCAGGTCCCGCATTAAATCAACCCGATTGCAACCATCAAAAGTATGGATGAGTTTTTGAGTGGCATAGAAAATCTCCTTAAAACCATTCACGCTTTCAGGTTTAAAGGTCATTTTTACAACTCTGGTAATCATGATTTGAATTCGATTCTGACAATATCATTCAGATTCAGCCCAAGTAATCCACTTGCATTTCCCTTATTGATGGCAATTTCAAGATGGTTGCTTATGCCGAACAGACAAAGCTTTTCACCCTCGGGAACTTCGTTATAGTGCCAGCTCAATTGAGTGATTGACTCATTTCTCTTAAAGTAAAGTGTAAAACCACGATTTTGCTGAACTCTGGTAAACACTTCTTTTGTTATGTTAGTAATGATATTCTGAAAAGAGTCGATATAGATGACACTTCCCCGAATGATATCCCTTTCAATTACAGGCTGCAGTGTCATCTTTTCTTCTATACCAGATACCGGAATTCCAATTTCCTGCAATTTGCCACCTTTTGCCAGATGGCTTGCCGCCTTTGGAAAAATATCAGAAAGCGGAAAATGCAGGTAGTTTAGATCCTGCATAATATTTAACTCTACAATTTCTGAAGGCTCTTCATCAAACAACAATGAAAAAATACCATTGTCAGAACCTACAAAATAATGATCCCTGTATTTTAAAGCAAGGTATTTTGTCTTTTCATTAAATACAGAATCTATACCGATTAGGTGTACTGTTCCCTTCGGAAAATAGTGAAATGAATTCTTTAGAATGAAGGCTGCCTGAGGAATATTAAAAGCTGAAATGTCATGACTGATATCCACAATATTGGCGTTCGCAAACTGGCTAAGTATACTACCTTTAAGCGCAGCCTGATAAAAATCTTTATACCCTAAATCGGTAGTTAAAGTAATTATTGCCATTTAAAATGTGAATATTTATTGTTATTCTTGCGATAGATTATAACGGTACAAATATTGAATTTTAATCTCAAATAATCACCCTCTGTACTAAAAATAAGCACAACTTGAACGAACTGAATCTGAGCATCGAAAATGTTGACCCTGTAATTATATGGGGTGCAAATAACGAGTATTTTGAAATATTCAAAAAGCATTTCCCCAAAATTAAGATTGTAGCAAGAGGCAATGAGGTCAAAGTTCTTGGTGACGACAAAGAGTTGAATTTGTTTTCACAAAAATTTCAGGAAATATTAAATCACGTTGATCAATTCCAGACTCTGACAATCAGTAATCTGGAACAGCTTTTAGGTACCAGTATCCAGGTCAATTCTGACCCGGAAAATCCGGCAGCAAAAAGTGGTGCCGGTGCTGAGGCTATTGTCTTCGGGCCTAATGGTGTTGTAGTTAAGGCGAGAACTGCCAATCAGCGAAAAATGGTTGACAGCATCGGTAAAAATGATATCATTTTTGCAATCGGACCAGCAGGAACCGGTAAAACCTATACAGCAGTTGCCTTGGCTGTTAGAGCTTTGAAAAACAAGGAGATAAAGCGAATTATATTAACTAGGCCTGCAGTTGAAGCAGGGGAGAACCTTGGTTTTCTTCCGGGAGATTTGAAGGAAAAAATTGATCCATATCTTCGTCCACTTTATGATGCTCTGGATGACATGATTCCGGCTGATAAGCTAAAGGTTTTTTTAGAAAACCGGACAATTGAAATTGCCCCTCTTGCATTTATGC
>CAZTRY010000034.1:0-34360 GCA_964616525.1 uncultured Sphingobacterium sp.
TTTAATGGCTACCGCCCATTGGTGGTAGCCATTGTATCGTTTTTTCGCTCAGGTAAAGCACCGGTAAGTGCTGAAGAAACGATAGAAATTTATGCCTTTATGGAGGCCGCAGATGAAAGTAAGAGACTCGGGGGAGTTCCGGTTAACCTGTCTGATGTATTATCACGGGCGAAGACGAATAAATAGTACCGGTGCTGACTGAAGGATCTCATCCTTGAATTTCGTACAGAGATTTTTACCCTTCTCTGGTCAAGATTAATATTGGTTCGAATATATGAGCCTGACAGATGGCAGGCTACTGTATTTGTAGTTCTGAAAGGTCGCCTGGTTTTTGGGTAAACTAATTTAACTTTAAATTAAAATAATTAATTAATACATAAATAAAAATAAGAAAGATGAAAGCGAGTAGATTAAATAGATTATTCAATGAAAAATCAGGTAAGTGTTTTGATGTGGCTATTGACCATGGTTTTTTTAATGAATTGACATTTTTAGGAGGGATAGAAAATATTGAAAAATCTGTTAAGATCCTGATTGATGCGGATCCTGATGCGATTCAGTTAACTGTTGGGCAAGCGCACCATTTACAGTCTGTACCCGGCAAGAAAAAGCCTGCTTTGGTTTTAAGAACAGATGTTGCCAATGTTTACGGTCTTGAACTTCAATCTGTATTATACAGCAGGATGATTGAAGAGCCGGTTCTGCAGGCAATCCGTCTTGATGCTACCTGTGTGGTTGTCAATCTGTTTCGTATTCCGGGAGCTCCTGAGGTCACTGACCAGTGTATCCAGAATATTTTGAAGTTAAAGCCAATGTGCGACCATTATTCAATGCCATTAATGATTGAGCCATTGGTATTCCGTCCAAATAGTGAAGCCGGAGGCTATATGGTTGACGGTAATATTGACATTATCTTACCTCTCGTAAGACAGGCTGTAGAATTGGGAGCTGATATTATTAAAGCAGATCCTTGTGAAGTTGTAGAAGATTATCATAAAGTTGTTGAGGTAGCTGGATCCGTTCCGATTCTTGTGAGAGGCGGCGGACGTGCTGATGACGAAGAGTTATTGGATCGTACCTATAAATTGATGAAACAGGGTGTAAAAGGTATAGTTTATGGCAGAAATGTTGTACAACATGCTAATTCTGGTGGAATGACAAGGGCATTAATGGCGATTGTTCATGATGGAGCGAAGCCGGAAGATGTAATAGGCTGGGTTAAGGGGAATAAGTAAAAACTGTCTGCCGGCAGCAGTATTGGAGGATCCGGCGAAAGCGGGAACCTCCAATACAAAAAAATAAGTGTACAAGGTAGTTATCTGCAAGCCAGTTTATTACCATTTTTATAAAATAGATACAATATGAAAGTTGTAAACGTTGGTATCATTGGCGGTGGTTTAATGGGTAAGGAAGTAGCCGGTGCTTTTGGTCGCTGGTTCTCATTAAATGATTATCCGGTTAAAGTAGAATTAAAGGCTGTTTGTGATCTGGATGCAAATACCTTAAAATGGTATGAGCAAATACCTTCAGTTGAATTGCTGACCACAGATTATAAAGAACTGCTGGCATCAGCTAAGGTTGATGTGGTTTATGTTGCCCTTCCTCATTTTCTTCATGAGCAATATTATATCGAAGTGATTGAAGCAGGCAAGGACCTGTTGGCTGAAAAGCCATTTGGAATGGACCTTAAGGCTGCAAAAAAAATAAATGAAAAAATTGCCAGCTCGAAAAGTTTTGTAAGATGCTGCTCAGAGATGCCCTTTTTGCCGGGCCCTCAACGGGTAATCAGCGAAGCCCTTTCGGGAAGAATCGGTGAAATAATTGAAATTAATGCAGGATTTTGTCATTCAAGTGATATGGATCCTCTTAAACCAATTAACTGGAAAAGACAGTCAAAATTCTGTGGTGAAATTGGTGTGATGGGAGATCTGGGTATGCATGTTATGCACATCCCAATCAGACTGGGCTGGGTGCCTGATAAAGTATATGCTCACCTGCAAAAGATCATTACAAGCCGGCCTGATGGGAAAGGTGGCTGGAGTGAATGCGATACCTGGAATAATGCAAGCTTGTCAGCTTCTGTGAAGATTGGCGGGAATGATATTCCAATGTCTTTTGAAATGAAGCGATTGAAGCCGGGTGAAACTAATTCCTGGTATATTGAAATTCTTGGAACAGAGGGTGGAGTGCGCTATAATACCAAGGATACCAAGGCATTATGGACCTTTAAACGAGAAAAGGAACAGTTATGGCAACGGGTAGATCTTGGATTCCAGGTGCCCTTCCCTGTTAGCACCGGCGGGATATTTGAACCCGGCTTTTCCGATTGTTTCTTACAGATGCTGGCTGCATATTTTGCCGAGCGCGAAGGATTTTTGAACGGCCGTTTTGGTTGTGTTACTCCCGAAGAAGCACTAATCAGTCATAAGTTATTTGATGCTGCATTGAAATCTCATGAGACGAAAAGTGTTGTGGATGTAATGTGATTTTAATCGCTGATGTTCATTAAATAAACTGCTTGCCGACCCCGGAGATGCTCGTATATTTATAGTAAACCGATATCCGCGATAGTTCGACCCCGTAGCTAGGGGATCGGAAAAACGGTTAGAATGATTTTTTCTATAAATAGGTGACCACCTTCGGGGTCAAACTTGCATGCACTTTTATAGGGACTTCCTTTTGAAAATCGTCTAAATTGTTCAATGCAAAACACAAAAGCATGTTTTATTAAGAAGCTAATGTATTTGATATGAAAGAAAATACCGGAACAGGGATTTTGGCCGGAGGTAACTGGATCATTGACAATGTTAAAATTGTTGATGTCTATCCAAAGGAAGAGAAACTGGCTAATATTCTTAGAGAGAGTACCAGTAATGGTGGTGCTCCATACAACGTTTTAAAGGCCATCAGTAAGATGGGATTTCGGATTCCCTTAAAGGGAATCGGGGCCATCGGAAATGATGAAAGAGGGGATTATATTTTAAATGAATGCCGGCAGCTTCAGATAGATTCCAGTCAGATTAGAAAGGTAGACAATACGAATACTTCATATACAGATGTGATGACGGTTCATGGGACCGGTAGACGTACTTTTTTCCATTCCAGGGGCGCAAATGCATTTTTGGATGAGTCTTATTTTAATTTTTCAGGCTGTAAAGCAAAGATATTTCATTTGGGATATTTACTGTTGCTGGATAAGTTAGATACAACCGGTGCAGATGGTTTGACAGGGGCAGCAAATGTCCTCAGGGAAGCCGGAAAATACGGGATGCTTACATCAGCAGATCTGGTCAGTGAGCAATCTGAACGATTTAAAACTATTATTCCCTTAGCATTGCAATATGTTGATATCCTGTTTGTTAATGAGTTTGAAGCCGGTATGTTGACCGGTATTGAAATCTGTGATGATGAGGGGAAATGTTCAATTGCAAAAGCATATCAGGCAGCGGATGCTATTTTGGAGGCAGGGGTTCGGCGTTGGGTAATTATTCATTTCCCGAAAGGAGCCATAGCACTGCATAAAAGCGGGGAGAAATTATTTCAGCCAAGTGTTAAAATGCCGGCAGAGAAGATCAAAGGATCAGTTGGAGCCGGAGATGCTTTTGCCGCAGGTGTTTTAGCAGGTGTTCACGAAGACTGGACCATGGCGAAAAGTTTGTTGTTAGGCGTCAATGTTGCCGCTGCAAGTTTAATGGATGCCAGTTCTTCAGAAAGTATTGTTATGTGGCAGGAATGTCTGAAACTAGGGGCTGATTTCGATTATAATATGGACTAAATTTTCATTAAAACGTAGTATTTTGTATATATTTCACTGTTTTTTGCCGTAGAAAAATTCTAAGATCAGACTTTAAATAGAATATTATGTTACTTACTGTTATTGCCTAAAAAAATTATGAAAGTAGGCTTGTTTATTCCCTGTTATATTGATCAATTTTATCCTGATGTTGCCATAGCCACTTATCAGCTTCTTAAAAAACTGGGCTGTGAGGTAAGCTACCCTATGGACCAGACCTGTTGTGGCCAGCCAATGGCTAACAGTGGATTTTCGAATCTAACAAAGGGTTGCGATGTAAATTTTGTAAAGAACTTTAAAGATTTTGACTATATAGTTGCTCCGTCAGGGAGTTGTGTTCTTCATATTAAGGAGCATTTAAAAGAAGGCGGAAGTCCGGCTGAAATTGATAAAATCCGGCACCATGTTTATGAGCTTTCTGAGTTTCTTGTTGACATTCTTGAAGTCAAAGGTCTGAAGGCTTCCTTTCCACATCGAGTAGGAATGCATGTTAGTTGTCATGGACAAAGAGGTTTACACCTTTCCTCCATGTCCGAGCTTGTCGCCCCTGAATTTTCCAAATCAGAACAATTGCTGCGGATGGTTGATGGACTTGAGCTTTTAAAGCCTGTGAGAACTGACGAATGCTGTGGATTTGGAGGAACTTTTTGTGTATTTGAGGAGGCAGTGAGTGTCAAAATGGGCAAAGACAGAATTAATGAACACCTGGTCAATGAGGTGGAATTCATTTGCGGCGGAGATACCAGCTGTTTGATGCATCTGGAAGGTATTTTAAAAAGGGAAGGACTTGGCGTAAAAACCATTCATCTGGCCGAGATTTTAAACAGTGCACTATGAGTCTTAAAAAGCATGCAGATGCTGCACAGGAGTTTATCAGGGACGAGGCTCGTACCGACTGGCATGATGAAACCTTATGGTTTGTCAGACATAAAAGAGATAAAGCAGTTAATACACTTCCTGAATGGGAGATTCTTCGCGATTGGGCATCCAGGATAAAAAATCATACCCTCTCCAATCTTGATTATTATTTAAAAAGTTTCGAGGAGAAGGCAGCTTCGAACGGAATAACCGTTCACTGGGCTTCCGATGCAGAGGATCATAACCGGATCATACATAAGATTATCGCCGATAACAAGATTGAACATATTGTTAAAAGCAAAAGTATGCTCACCGAAGAATGCCATTTGAATGAGTATTTGCAAAATAAGGGTATAAAGATATTGGATACTGATCTTGGTGAGTACATTGTACAATTAAGGAAGGAGCCGCCTAGTCATATTGTATTACCTGCCATTCACCTGAAACGTCAGGATGTGAGTGAAACCTTTCATGAGCACCTGAACACTGAGAAAGGGAATTATGACCCGCAATATCTGGCAGGTTCTGCCCGTCATCATTTAAGGGAACGATTTATTGAGTCGGATCTCGCAATTACAGGTGTGAATTTTGCCATCGCTGAGTCGGGAAGCTTTGTAGTTTGCACCAATGAAGGCAATGCCGATATGGGGGCTCATTCTGCCGGAATCCATATTGCCTGTATGGGGATTGAGAAACTTATTCCGAAAACCGAACATCTGGGGGTATTTCTTCGCCTTTTAGCCAGAAGCGCAACCGGACAACCTATAACAACTTACTCCAGTCATTTCAATAAACCTCGTCATGGGCAACAAATGCATATTGTAATTGTTGATAATGGTAGGAGCAGACAATTGGGTAGGGCTGATTTCAGAAATTCTCTCAAATGCATTCGCTGTGCAGCATGTTTTAATACCTGCCCCGTATACCGGAGGAGCGGAGGGCATAGTTACCATTCAACAGTTGCCGGGCCGATTGGTTCAATCCTCAATCCTAATTTAGACATGAAGGCGAATTCAGATTTGCCATTTGCCTCAACTCTTTGCGGTTCTTGCAGCAATGTTTGTCCGGTGAAAATTGATATTCATGAGCAACTCTGGAAGTGGAGGCAAGTTATCGTTGCTGAGGGTTATGTTGATAAAGGCAAGAAAGCAGGGATGCAGGGAATGGCCTGGGTACTCTCCAATCCCAGAGTTTATCGTATTTCAGGAAAAATTGGCCGCTGGGTCATGCGCATCTTCCCTTTTATGGTTAATAATCGTCTGAATGTATGGTATAAGCAAAGGGAAATGCCAAAGGCACCTGAAAAGAGTTTTAGAGACTGGTTTAAAGAAAATAAATGATCATGAGTTCAAGAGAAACAATTTTACAGGCTGTGGCTTTGAATAAGCCGGATCTCTCTGACCTGCCAGATATAGATCTTAGACTAACCATTCAATATCAGGACCCAATAAATCAGTTTGTCAGCATGCTGGAAGCTGCCGGTGGCAAAGTATACTATCAGAACAGCGGAGTTGAATTGCTGAATGATTTAGCAGAGGTAAAAGCAGAAGGAAAATTTATGATTAATCTTCTGGAGAATTCGGGTAATGAGGAATGGGCAAACCTGAAAGCATACGAACTGGAGGCATTGGACACCTGCTACCTTCGCGCAGAAATGGGTGTAGCAGAAAACGGGGCAATGTGGATTTCTGAAAAGCAAATGTCCAACAGACTTTTGCCCTTCATTTGTCAGCACCTGGTAATTGTATTAAGCCCTGAAACTATTGTGAATACCATGCACGAGGCTTATCAGCAGATTGATGCAGCAGCAAATGGATTTGGTGTGTTTATCGCAGGTCCCTCAAAGACTGCAGATATTGAACAGAACCTGGTGATAGGGGCACATGGAGCCAGAAGTCTGAGGGTATACCTGGTTGGATATGAGATATGAGATATGAGATGTGAGATGTGAGATGTGAGAAACGGGAACATTTTCCACCCGATAGCTATCGGGTTCCTATTTCCTATTCCCTCATCTTGATTCCTCACTCCATTTGATTGCTAACATAACTCTCAATATATTAAAGCAATAGATTTAAAAACAATATGGAAAGAAGGAATTTCTTAAAAAGTGCAGCTTCACTATCGGCAGTGACCATTTTAAGCCCTGATGCAGTTTTTGCTAATGGTACTAAACCTGCAATCCGCTTAGGATTTATTGGTTGCGGTGGCAGAGGAACAGCCGATATCAGCTCCATGTCGAGAAATGCCAATGTACACATTGTTGCAATTGCTGATCTCTTTCATGACCAGCTGAAGATGGCTAAACCAAAACTTGACCAGCTAAACGCTGCAAAGGGTTTTCCTGCTATTTCCAAATCGAATATATACCATGGATCGGATGCCTATCTCAGATTATTGAATAACAAAGAGGTTGATGCAGTGCTGATCTCATCACCATGCTATACCCATCCCGAATTTTTAGAGGCTGCAGTGGCCGCCGGGAAACATGTTTATTGTGAAAAACCTGTTGCTATCGATGTGGAAGGCTGCCGGCGTATGGAGCAACTAGCTGAGCGAATTAATGGGAAAGTGAGTGTAGCTATCGGTTTTCAGGTTCCGCATGCGAGCCCTTATTCAGAAATGATTAAACGTATTCACAGAGGTGATATTGGAAAGATTGTGAACGCGCAGATTTACTATCTGGCTTCTGAAATTCCTCTCAAGCCTTATAAAGGACTGAACTATGATGAAGCGCGAATCAGGAACCAATTTCATTTCAGGGAACTGTCAGGTGGAACATTGGTGGATCAGGGAATTCATATGATTGATATCTGTAACCGGGCATTGCAATCACACCCATTAAGTGCTTCGGGCTATGGCGGGCTCAATTCAGGAGTGGAGTTTGGAAATGCCTGGAACCATTATCAGGTAATCTTTAAGTATCCGGACAATGTCAATGTTTCATATCATTCTATCCAGATAGGAAAGCAATTTGGTGATGTATGCGCCAGATTTATCGGCACAAAAGGTATTGCTGAAGCACATTATAGTGGTGGAGTTTTTATTAGTGGTGAAAATCAATGGGACTCAGGTGTTGCAAGGAATGCTACTGAGTTAAGTGCTGAACAAAGGGCTGCCGGAATCTTTCTTTCATCATTGCATGATGCCGATGCAAATAAGCACAGGAATTTCATAAACAGTATAGAGACCGGAAATTATCTGAACGAAATAAAACAGGCTGCAGAGTCAACACTGACAGCTATTCTGGGACGAAATGCAGCGGAAGCTCAGGAAGAATTAAGCTGGGAGAGAATGCATTTTTCGAACGAAAGGATTGACCCGGGCTTGAATTTATCTCAATTTAATAAGGCTGAGTAAATTGCCGGATTTATTGATTTGTTATATTTTCAATAAGGGATGTCATTTGAGTTTATTCTTTATGTGATAATAAAATCTATGAAAAGTGTATTGATCCTTCGAAAAATCAAGAATTGTTATGCCCAGCTGAGTTTATTTAGCGGTATTCTCATCCTGCTTTTTTCTGTTCCTTGTTATGCTCAGCAGCCGGTTTTTCGTGCCGGAGCATCAACAGCAAATATAAGTCCCTCGCTAGGAGAGGGAATTGCAGGTGGTTGGATGCCACTGCCCCAGGCTACTCATATTCATGACGAATTACATGCCCGTTCACTTGTTTTGGACGATGGAAAAGTTCGTCTGGTAATTATGGTCGTCGATAATGTGGAGCTTCCGAGGGAAGTATTCGATGCAGCTAAACGGCTTATTGCCGAAGAAACATCGATCCCTAAAGAGCGGATAATGATGTCCTCAACACATACCCATTCTTCAACCTGGGCGGGCCATGAAATCAATCCTCCTGAGCCATCAATGAGTATCCGTTCCAGTTCAGGAGTAGAATACCCTAAACCTCTCGATGATTATCAGCGTTTTGTGGTGCGCCGGATGGCCGACGGAGTGCGGGTAGCATTAAATAATCTGGAGCCTTCCCGAATAGGCTGGGGCGCAGGAAGCGTACCTCAGCATGTTTTCAATCGTCGCTGGAAATTGAAATCACCGGTTAATAATCCTTTTGGAGTATCTGAAAAGGTTCAGATGAATCCTGGTATTGCCAACCCCAATTTATTGGAACCAGCCGGCCCGACTGATCCTGAAGTTTCATTTATATCGGTTCAATCCCTTAAGGGAAAGCCAATTGCAGTGCTTGCAAATTATTCATTGCACTATGTTGGAGGAGTTCCCAAAGGGCATATTTCGGCAGATTATTTCGCAGTCTTTGCCGATCGTCTCCAGGAACTGTTAAAGGCAGACCGTCAGGACAGTCCCTTTGTAGGAATTATGTCAAATGGTACAGAGGGAGACACAAACAATATTGATTTTCGGGGCCCGCCTGTATCCTATCCCCCCTACGCCAAGATGAAGCTTGTTGCGAATGATGTCGCACAGGAAGTCTTCAGGGTTTATCAGACCATAGAGCACAAAAATTGGGTGGCTCTGGGTGCAGCCCAAACTGAGCTTACCCTGGATGTGAGAAGGCCGGATGCACAAGCACTTGACTGGGCTGAGAGATCTATGCAGAAAGCAAAGCCTGATCATTCTATGGAAAGGGTCTTTGCAGAGCGAACCATTCAAATGAAAGAATGGCCTGAAAAGATAGATGTGATACTCCAAACTTTTAGGGTTGGAGATTTGGCAATAGCAGGTATTCCGTTTGAAGTATTTGCAGAAACAGGATTAGAAATCAAAGCCAAGAGTCCTTTTACAAAGTCATTTACCATCGGATTGGCAAATGGAGGATATGGATATCTCCCAACACCTGAACAACATCAAATGGGGGGCTATGAAACCTGGATGAGTGTCAATAAGGTCGAAAAAGAAGCTTCCCGGAAGATTGTGACTGAAATACTTAAACTATTTAAACAGACGGGAAATTAGTTATGAGATCCGGGACTTTATTCCCATTCTGAAAAGGTATTTTTTGGCTTCTTTGGTGCTGTTACAGATACATTGGGTCTACCTTAAATGAGATTGAAAGCAGTTTGAATAGACGGCTGTGTTGGCGTATAGGGATTGAGGCATCGGTCTTAAAATAATATAGTATTGACATTGTGGAAATAAGTATTTTACTGAAACTTTTATGAAAGTTAGATTTGGTTGGAACAAAGCATTTTTAATAAGGCTGATCACAAAATAGAATACCCAAATCTGAATATGATTGGTGCTTACTTAGTATTTCTAAACCAAATTCTAAAGACTTACAAATTGTTTGAATTCAATGGGATTTGTATATCAACATTGATTTTAATTGTTCAGTAGGCCCATTGAAATAATAATACTTTTTCAATAACATAATTTTACTCAGTTTGTTTTAAAAATGTAAACAAGCTACAACAGGAATAAGATGGTAAATACAACTAAAATTCACAATGCTGGTCGAGCTGCCAAACTTTTGACATTATTTTTCAGTTTTATACTGATACTTTATTTTAATTCTCACCTGTATGCCCAGAATGCAATTTTTAGGGCTGGTGCATCAACTGCAAATATAACCCCACCCCTGGGCTCAGGTCTGGTGGGTAATTTTGGGGTGCCACCTCCTGCAAATTATGTACATGACGAATTGCATGCGCGCAGTCTGGTTCTGGACGATGGGACAACAAAACTGGTTTTTGTTGTAGTTGATAATGTAGGTGTTATACGTGAAGTATTTGATGAGGCCAAGCGCTTAATTCTGGAAGAAACAAAGATTCCAACGGCCCAGATTCTTATATCTTCTGACCATACACATTCAGCCAGCAGTGCCAGCGGAATTGGGGAGATTAGAGGAGGATGGAATGCGGGAAGACCTCTGGATGATTACCAGCGTTTTCTTGTTCGCCGTATTGCAGATGGGGTGCGTATTGCATTGAATAATCTGGAACCGGCCCGTATAGGCTGGGGTGTAGGAAATGTACCCCAGCATCTTTTTAACCGACGGTGGAAAATGAAAAAACCGGTGGTCAATCCTTTCGGAGGGATGGATCAGGTTCAGATGAATCCTGGGGTTGCTAATCCTGATTTGGTTGAGCCGGCAGGTCCTACAGATCCTCAAGTTTCATTCATTTCAGTACAATCTCTTAAGGGGCGTCCGATTGGTTTACTTGCCAATTATTCCCTTCATTATGTAGGTGGAGTACCCAGAGATCATATCTCAGCAGATTATTTTGCAGTGTTTGCCGATCGTATTCAGGAATTGTTAAAAGCCGATCGTCAGGATCCTCCATTTGTAGGTATCATGTCTAATGGCACATCGGGAGATGTAAATAATATCAATTTTCGCGGACCTGCAGAAAAACATGAGCCCTATGCTAAAATGCGTATTGTTGCCAATGATGTAGCTAATGAAGTTCTGCGGGTATACCAGACCATACAATACAAAGACTGGGTTCCTTTGCGCGCGGCTCAGTCAGAATTGAATTTGAAAGTCCGCAAGCCTACGCCACAGATGTTAGCTTATGCCCAAAAGGTTCTTGCAAAACCTGCGACAGAAACACCGGTTCACCGTCTGGAAAAAACCTATGCGGAGCGGACCAACCAAATGAATGGATGGCCTGAGAATATTGATGTGATTATGCAAACTTTTCGTATTGGAGATCTTGGCGTAGCCGCTATTCCTTTTGAGGTTTTTACAGAAATCGGTCTTGAGATCAAAGCAAAGAGTCCCTTTAAAACTTCCTTTACCATTGAGCTTGCAAATGGCAGTTACGGTTATCTTCCTACACCCGAACAGCATCAGGTAGGTGGATATGAAACATGGTTGGGTACAAACAGGGTGGAAACTCAGGCCTCCCGAAAAATTGTAAGCGAAATTCTTAAGCTTTTTAATCAGGTAAAACCATGAAATATTTTTTAACAATCTTTGCTTCATGCCTCATCGCAATTTCAGGCCTGGCAGCAGATGGTACTAAACCCGCAAGTATTTTTAAAGCCGGATTTTCTGAGCGGGATATTACCCCCGATATCGGTATGGAATCGCCGGGTAACTATGGAAAAGCACACCATAAGTCCTTTCATGATCCCTGCAAAGTTCGTGCTGTTGTATTTGATGATGGAAAGAAGCGGGTAGCGCTTGTGGGTCTCGACCTGCTTTTTGTAACCCGTCACCTCGTGCAGGAAGTACGTGCTGAGATCCAAAAGCGTTGTGGCATCCTGCCGGCTGATGTAATGATTGGGGCATCACATTCCCATTCTTCCGGCCCGATCGGCATGGGAGAACCCGGAGATTTTGATAAGGCCTCTCCTTTGGTGAAAGATCTGGTCAATAACCATTCGATAGTTTCAGATCCCGGATACACTCAGGTACTTAAAAAACAGATTGTTGATGCTGTGGTATTAGCAAATGATAATCGTGTGGATGCGAAACTCGCTGTCGGCAGCGGGCATGAAGATAAGGTTTCTTTCAATCGTCGTCTGCGGATGAAGAACGGACTAAGCTACTCACACCCGGGTGCTGGAAATCCTGATATAGTTGATTATGCAGGTCCAATTGATCCTCAGGTTGGGACTGTTGGTGTTTGGGACTTGAAAGGTAATTTGCTGGGTACCGTAGTGAATTTCTCATGCCATGCAACAACCAGTCCGGGAGGTATTTCAGCTAGCTGGATTGGATCAATGGAAAGAACTATACGTGGAGCTACTGGAAATGCAGCTTTGCCTGTGGTTTTCATGCAGGGAGCTTGCGGTGATATCACTCAGGTTGATAACCTGACCAAATTTCAGAATCCGGGGGCGGAGGAATGGTGGGATATCGTTGGTGGCAGGGTTGGTGCGGAGGCTTATAAGACACTTCTTTTAATCCGGCGGGGTGCAGGGAGTGATATCCCCTTGGATTCAAGGCAAAAGGTATGGACTGTTAAACGTCGTATTCCTACACCTGAAAAAGTTCAGAAATCATTGGAATTGGTGAAAGCAGGCCCTGAAAAGTCGGGTACTACAGAATGGACTTTTGCAAAGGAAACCCTCGTTTTGGATGCGATCATAAAAGCAAGGCCATTGGTAGAGGTTGAAGTTCAGGCCATTCAGGTTGGTCCGATGGTATTCGTATCTAATCCGGCAGAATATTTTGTTCAGTACCAACTGGATATCAAGGCAGGAAGTAAATTCCCTTTCACTTTTGTGGTTGAGCTGGCTAATGGTATCACAGGTTATGTACCGACCGAAGAAGCCTTGGGCCCGAATGGTGGTGGCTATGAAACCCGTCTGACTTCCTACAGCAATCTGGAGGTCTCAGCAGGAAGACAATTTGCCAATACAGGTATTGAACTGGCAAATCAAATGGTACCAGGTAAGGTTCCTTTGCCTCCTCCTCCGCCACCTTTCAAAGCGCCATGGGCTTATGGAAATTTACCTCCTGAATTGAAATAATTTGGTAATTTTCACTATGTGAAGGTGCTAGTTTTGTTGTTGCCTGAATGCGCGATTAGCCTCATTGGGATGGGGTATTCATGCTGTGATGACCAGGCAGTGCCAATGTTCTCATTGCCAAGCAGTACCAATCTTGTCATTGCGAGGAGGTACGACGAAGCAATCTCATGGTAGTTAGGGTATTAGCGACGAGATTGCTTCGCTATGCTTGCAATGACAAAACGCGGTTCTTCCAGAGTTGCAAGTGTATGACTTAAAGAACTGATTATAAATAAATTGTAAATATTTACGCCTTTGTGAGATAAAAATCCCACCCCAGTGGTAGGTGTTTTCACCGACCACTGAGTAATAAATAATTGATCAAAACTATCGGATGTAAAGATTTTTTAAACCGGTTTAAATGACAAAAAAATATCTTCTTTCATCTGCTTGCTTTTTGCTTCTGGTGATGAAAACAGTACAATTAACTGCAAGTTCGTCATTTCAGACTGAGGAATTTAAACTTGGTGCATCGAAAATCAGGATGACCCCTCCTTTGGGAAGCATAATTGGTGATTCTTATGGTATAAGAGTTTCTGAAGGAGTGCATGATGATCTTTATATCAAAACCATGGTATTTGAGCAGGGTGGAAAGAAGGTTGCATTTATTACTCTGGATGCTATCAGTCTGCCGCATTTGCTGGTAATGAAAAGCAGACAATTAATTTTTCAGCAAACAGGGATAGCATTAAACAATATTATACTGAATGCCACTCACGCTCATGCTGGGCCTCAGATGAACCCTCTTTTCTGGGATGTAGTTGGAGGATCTGCGAAGTTTAAGAGTCAGGAGTATACCCATAAATTGCCTGAACTTATAGCGGCAAGTGTGGAGTCGGCTGTTTCTAAAATTCAGCCCGTTCGTGTATCTGTTGGAAGCGTTCAGGAGAATACCATCAGCTTCAACCGGCGCTATTTGATGAAGGATGGAACATTCAGAACCAATCCCGGTAAGTTGAACCAGAATGTGGTAAGGCCAGCCGGGCCAATTGATCCTGCATTATCTATAGTGTATTTCGAATCTCTGGATAAGAAGCCGGTGGCAATTTTGGTTAATTTCGCTTTGCATGTTGCCATTGTTGGGGGTAACCGGTTCTCTTCTGATTTCCCAGGAGTAATGTCTGAATTGATTGGGAAGGTAAAGGGGGAGGAAGTCGTGACCATCTTTACGAATGGAACCTCGGGGAATATCAATCATTTAGATGTTTCAAATCCTGATCAGTTAAGTGGATTTGATGAATCCAGGCGCATAGGGACTATTCTGGCTGGTAGGGTACTTTCTGCACTTCCTTCATTGCGTTCAATCCCAATTAAGTCCCTGAAAGCTGAAATTCGATCTGTTAATTTACCGGTTTTCCAATCTGTAGAACAAAGGGAAGCAGAGTGGGCAAAGGAAGTGATTTCAAAATTTGGGAAGCCGGGTGGTCCCGGGTTTGCTGATGTTGTAAGTGCATGGAGAATGCTGGATCTTGTAAAGTACCAGGGCGGACTGGAGTCAAGGCATAAAACGACTACAACTGTACCGCTGACAGAAGATGGTACTGCCCTGGAAACTGAAGTTTCTGTCATAGCCTTTGATGATCAAATGGCACTAGTGGGTTTTCCCGGTGATGCCTTTGTGGAACTGGGCCTCGGTATAAAACTAAACTCACCCTTTCCATTTACAATCGTGAGTGAACAATCCGGAAATGGAACAATAAGCTATATGCCAAATAAAAAGGCATTTCCTGAAGGCCAATATGAGGTTAATAGTGTGCGATATAGTTCAGGCGGTGGGGAAACTTTGGTTGATGCTGCACTGGAGACTTTGATCTCAATATTTTACCATTAAGAAGATAAAAGATTAATAAAAATATATGAAAAGTTTAATAACTCAATCGGCTATTCTAATAATATCTGATGGTTGCAACCTGCACAGATCCGTATTCGAAAAGGCTAAAAGGACATTCTTTGTAAAGATCATTAGGTTTAGCTATTCAGTCTTATGCATTCCTGTTATCCTCTGCAGTATTTTTCTTCTAAATACCCAAGCAGGATTTGCACAGCCTGCCAAAGTTTTCAGGGCAGGGGCAGCAACCAGTAATATCACCCCTAAAATTGGTACATCTATCAATGGAAACATGAAGGATGGTACAATCAAACAAATACACGATGAAACACATGCCCGCTCAATAGTATTGGATGATGGACAAACGCGTCTGGCCATTGTAACTGTGGATTTGTGTATGATCTACAGGGAAGAGCTGGATGCAGCCAAAAAAAGGGCTCATGAATTAAGCGGGATTCCTGTTGAGAATATGATGATCTCGGCTACTCATACCCATTCCGGAGGAACAGCATGCTCAGTATTCCAAAGTGATCCCGATAAAGATTATCTTAAATTTTTGAGGGAAAGAATCGCTGATGCAGTGGTACGAGCCAATAATAACCTGGTTCCTGCACGTATTGGTTGGGCTGTTGGCAATGAGCCAAGCCAGGTATTTAATCGTCGCTGGAAAATGAAACCTGGCAAACCATTAATGAATCCCTTTGGTACAGAAGATCAGGTAAAAATGAATCCGGGTGTAGGTAATCCTGATCGTCTGGAGCCGGCCGGGCCAGTTGATCCCGGGCTTCCTGTTATTTCAGTTCAGACACCAGAGGGGCGGCCGATCGCTTTGCTGGCAAACTACTCCCTGCATTATGTTGGCGGAACCGGTCCGGGAGAAATATCTGCAGATTACTATGGGATGTTTGCTGAACGAATGAAGGTCTTGCTCGAGTCTGATCAGGAGGGATTACCCCCATTTGTAGCGATGCTGTCTAACGGAACCAGCGGTAATATTAATAATGTTAATTGGTTTGCAAATGAAGCCCCTCCGGCCATGCCACCTTATACGAAAATGCGACAGGTCGCTAATATCGTAGCAGCCGAAGCTTACAAAACCTATCAGAATATTAAATACCATAATTGGATTTCCCTTAGTTCGGCTCAAAAAGAGATCAGCCTCGGTGTACGTCTTCCTGATCAGAAAGAAACTGAAAGGGCAAAAGGCATCATTGCCAGGGCGAATGGATCGATAATGAATACAATGGAAGAAATTTATGCCCGTGAGACCATGCTGATTAAGGATTTTCCAAAACAAGTACCCTTAATTATTCAGGCGTTCAGAGTCGGAGAACTTGCAATTGCAGCAGCACCATGTGAAATATTTGTCGAAATCGGACTGGATATCAAGGCAAAAAGCCCCTTTAAGACAACTTTTACAACTTCTCTGGCAAATGGTTATAATGGCTATCTGCCTACACCCGAGCATCATAAACTGGGCGGATATGAAACCTGGAGAGCCCGTTCAAGCTATCTTGAAGTTGATGCATCTGCAAAAATCAGTAATGTGATTTTTGAGCTGCTGGGAAAACTGAAGCATGGGGAATAGGGAACTGATAGCTATCAGATAGGGAACTGAGAAGAGTAAACAGCGTATTTTCAAATATCTCAAATCACATATCTCATATCTCAAATCACATATCTCATATCTCAAATCACATATCTCATATCTCACATCTCATATCTCACATCTCAGAAAATAGTATATTACATCTCAAGAAATTACATTTGGTAAGCGCATTTATCTTCCGGAATATTATATAAAAGACAATGAATAGATTTCACTCCAGCCGTTACCTCATTTTGGGGTTGTTATTGATCGTTCTAACTGTTACCATAGCAGCCTTACAGCCTGATCCGCGCACAGTCAGGCTAAAAAAGGCTTTGGATAGTTTTCAGATAGAGCCCGGCATGCGTATCGATCTGATCGCAGCCGAACCGCTTGTTATCGATCCTGTTGCGCTTGCTTTTGATGAAAATCGTCAAATGTATGTTGTTGAAGACAGAGGCTATCCTGATCCTGTAGAAGGTGGTTCCACCACTACTCTCGGGCGAGTAGCACTTTTAAAGGACACCAATGGTGATGGTGTTTATGATAAGCGAACTGAATTTGCTACCGGGCTAACCTATCCTAATGGTCTGATGCCATGGAAAGGAGGAGTTTTTGTTACCTGTTCTCCTAATATTTATTATTTAAAAGATACTGATAACGATGGGATTGCAGATATCAGAAAAGTAGTCCTTACCGGTTTTTTTGCAACTCAAACCGCACAGATCAGGATGAGTCATCCAACAATGGGTTTGGATGGCTGGGTCTATGTAACAGCAGGACTGAATGGAGGAAATGTGACTTCTCCTGAGCATCCTGACCGTCCTGCAGTATCCTTCAAGCAGACTGATGGCCGCTTTAATCCTGAAACTTTTGAATTCCAGGTTACCGGGGGTAAAAGCCAGTTTGGTTTGACATTTGATGCTTATGGACGACGATTCGGTTGCTCAAACAGGCACCCGATTATGCATTCTGTCATGGAGCCCTGGTACCTGCGCCGGAATGCTAATCTTTTGTTTAACGAAACCGTACAAAATGTTTCAAAGGTGGAGGCAGAAGCAAGCGTTTATCCGGTAAGCAGGTCGGTTACCAGTGCTGACTTTATCCCCAAATTAATCGGCCGTTCACATGCGGGTACCTTTACTGCAGCCAGCGGATTGATGGTTTTCAATGGCAGCGGACTTACATCTGCCCACAAGGGTAATATTTTTATTTGTGAATCAGCACAGAATCTGATTCAAAGACAGATCGTTTCTCCGGAAGGTGTATCCTTCAAATCCAAAACACCATATGAAGGCCGGGAGTTCCTATCTTCAACGGATGAGTGGTTCCGTCCAGTATCCCTTCAGCATGGTCCGGAGGGAGGACTATACCTCGCTGATATGCACCGCAAGGTTATAGATCATCCGGCTTATATTCCGGAAGAAGCAAGACCTGGTTTGGACTGGGAAAGCGGAAAGACCGATGGAAGAATTTACCGGGTTGTTCGGAAAGACTTTGTTCAGAAAAAATATGATGCTGTTGCAGGATTGAGCTCTAAATCAAAGACAGCAGCTTTGACCAGGTTCCTGGCTTCCGGCGAGGAATGGGAACGAAATACTGCTCACCGGCTTTTGCTGGAGCGAAAGGATAAGACCGCAGTTCCATTGCTGAAGAAAATTGCCGTTGAGTCTGTTTATCCTGAAAGTCGTGCCCGTGCTGTATGGTTATTAAGTTCAATGGAATCTCTGGATTTACTGACCTTAAAGAAAGTGTTGGCAGATAAAGAATCCGGAGTACGTGAACAGGCTGTATTATTGGCTGGGAGTATGTTTATAAAACACCCTGAACTGGTAGAATCAGTAATAGCTGCCTCAAATGATGCAGCGATTCGTGTTCGTTATAACAGTAGCCTGGTTTTGGGTTCAATGGAAGGATCCCAGGTTGTTCAGGCATTAGCAAAATCAGCAGCAAGGGATGGGGCCGATAAGTGGTTTCGTGCGGCAGTATTAAGCGGTATCGAAAAACGTATGCCCGAATTTTTAGCAGCTTTCAGGGAGCAGAAAAATGCAGAACCGGTAGCTTTTGCTTCGGTTATGAAAGATCTGGGGCGCCTGTTTGGGAATGGCGCATCAGCTGAAGCTTGCCGGGTGCTTTTGAAAGAGGTTTTGGTATCCAATGCTGATCCTGAATGGCGAATCGCTACAATGCTTGGATTGGCCGAGGGAATCAGCGGCAGATCAAAAGAATTTGGAACATCCCCCCAAGGTTTATTATATGCTATTCTGGGGAATAATGCTTCTGGCTCTGATATTACTGCACTAAATAATTTTGTTGATAAAGCACTTGATCTGGCAGGAAAACAGACTGAAAGTACCAGACTAAGAATATCGGCAACTGCTTTACTGGGCTATACAGATTTTGAACGTAGTCATTCTGCCCTTCAGAAAATGATGATTCCAAGTACTCCACCAGAATTATTGCTGGAAGCTATTTCCGCTTTCACACGTTTGGATGATCCACGCGGAGCAGCGATCCTGTTGGAGAAAAAGGCATGGTCTGCTTATACCCCGAGAGTAAAATCAGCTGCAGTGGCTGCCGTGATATCCAAGCCATCATTTATTAATGAATTGTTTCTGGCAATTGAAAAAGGCTCAATTGGTGGTGCCGAATTGTCTTCTGCAGATAGAATGCGCCTGATAAGTGACAAAAACGTGCAGATTAGCGATCGTGCTAAGTTATTATTCAAAGAACTGGAGGGAGGTGACCGAATGACGGTATATCAGGAATATAAAAAGGCTCTAACAGCACAGGTTGATGCTAAATTGGGAAAAGCAGTGTTCCAGAAAGCCTGTTCAGCATGTCATACCTATCAAAACGTGGGAGGCAAGGTTGGTCCTGATCTGACTGGTGTAAAGAACCAGCCTGCAGATGCTTTATTACTTCATATTCTGGTTCCAAATTATGAAGTGCTGCCGGCATATCAATCAATATCCATCAGTACAAACGATGGCCGCTCATTTTCCGGCTGGCTGGTTTCAGAAAATGAGAATAGCTTAACACTTCGTACAACTTTTGGTACTGATGAATCAATTCTCAGGAGAAATATTTCCTCACTCAGTAATTCGGGACTTTCGCTGATGCCTGATGGATTGGAGCAAAGTATAAGTAAGGATGAAATGGCAAAGTTGATTGCCTATCTCAAAGGCGGGGCATAAGGTATTGAATTCAGGCAATTCTATATTGTGGGATATTGGATTAATACAATTAGCATAATTTAACCTTTAAATAGATCTGCCCCCCCCTGAAGGTAGCGATGAACTGCCCATCAGGGGACAGGTAGAACGCCTGGATGTAAATTTTATATTGAACGATTAAGGTGTCCCAATAAATGAGAGAATGAAGAAACATACTGATCATATTTCGCGGCGTAAATTGCTGATTGATGCTGCCCGGACCGGGTTAGCAGCTACATTGGTGCCTCTATCAGGCTTTACTGAGTTAAATCAGCAAAAAAGAGGCTTGATTGAGGCTGAAAACAAAAAACCGGGTTCAACAGATTGGCAGCTTACCCGTGTTCGTCCCGACCAGAGTGGGCAGCGTTGCCCCTCCATAGAGGGTTATTGTTCCAGACAAAGTGTTAAAGCCGGAGAATCCATTGACATCATGGTTTCAACGGACCAAAAGGTGAAATTTGAGATTGAGATTTTCCGTACCGGCTATTATGGCGGATGCGGTGCCAGATTGATGCAGAAAATGGGTCCTTTTGAGGGCTATTCACAGCCCGTACCTAAACCCAGACTAAAAGGCCTGCATGAATGTAAATGGAAACCCTGTACTTCCATTACTATTCCGGATGATTGGTTGAGCGGAATTTACCTGGGTCGTTTAACCACTTTGCCCGCTGATGAAAATCTTCCATACTGGCAAAGTTATGTCATTTTTATAGTCCGTGATGACCGCCCTGCCGATGTCCTTTTTCAATGTTCTGATAATACCTGGCAGGCCTATAACAGATGGCCGAATAATTATTCGGTTTATACCCATCCTAAAGGCGTTGAAGGTCCCTGGGCTGATGTCAGCTTTGATCGGCCTTATGGTAGGCAGTCCCAATATACCGTTGTCGTAAATGATCCCCTGTCCTTTGGTTCGGGAGAGTTTCTTTCACTCGAACAACCATTAAGCTATTTTCTTGAAGAACAGGGTTATGATGTAAGCTATTGTTCCAACAGTGACATGATCTCTGCTGAACGCGGGCTAAAGTGTAAATCTTTTATCAGCGTTGGTCATGATGAGTATTGGGACATCCGTCAGTATAATAGTGTGGTAAAGATGCGCGATGAAGGGGTAAACCTGTTGTTTTTATCAGGTAATTCAGTTTGCTGGGTCTCACCTTTCAGGGCAAATAGCAATGGGAAGGAAAACCGGATAATCTTCAGGGGAGGCCCTTATGGAGCACAAAACAAGTATGCCGTTGATCGCGAGAATCAAAATGGGCCATTTCCTGAACGCGGTCCGGATGAAGGATTCTTAATGGGAGTTAGAAATATTGATCCAATTACAGGGGGTGGCGACTGGATTATCACCAAACCTGAACACTGGATGTTTAAGGATACCGGGATTAAAAAGGGGGATCGTATTCCCGGGCTTATTGGCTGGGAGTATATGGGAGAACCTGCTCCAATCCCCGGACTTGAGATTGTTGCTGAAGGCACCGCATGGAGTGGAGGGGTAAAACCTCAGCGATGGGCATCAACAATTTATACAGCTCCAAAAGGAAACATTGTATTTAGTGCCTCAACCATTTTCTGGGCTCAGGCATTAGGGATGCCTCCGGGGCATACTCTGCCATGGTCGCACTGGAGCCGTCCGCATGGTCCTGACAAGCGGGTTCAGCAAATTATGCATAATTTACTCCGGAAATCGGGAGCTTCATAAATTGTTTAAACACTAATAAATATTTAAAAAGAAGTACCAAAATGTGTTTTTCAATTATGATCTTGCATTGCAAATAGAATGAAGAAATCAAAGAATAAAATAAGTCGCAGGGATGTTCTAAAAGGTGCGGCACAGGCAGGATTGGCTGCTGCACTCCTGCCATTATCTGGTTTTTCTAATGCTGAGCAGCAAAAAAGCAATCTGATCGTAGCTGAGAATAAAAAGTCGGGTACCACTGACTGGCAGCTCACCTATGTAAAATCAGAGCAATTCCGTTCTAAACAAATAGAGGGCTATTGCTCAAAAACAAGTGTTCGCTCAGGAGAGACACTTGATATATTTTTGAATGCGGCTTCTCAGACAGATATTAGTATTGATATCTATAGAATGGGATATTATGGTGGCAAAGGTGGCCGTTTTGTGAAAAAATTGGGTCCTTACCCTGTTAGTCCCCAAGTTGTACCACCAATTGCTGAAAATCGTTTACGCCAATGTGAATGGGAGCTTGCGAGCTCCTTTACCATCCCTGAGGGTTGGCTAAGTGGTGTGTATCTGGGCAAATTATCCTGTTCAACACATCGCTATGAGAGTTACATCATTTTCATAGTACGTGATGACCGTAAGGCAGATTTGATGTTTCAAACCAGTGATAATACCTGGCAGGCCTACAATAAATGGCCAGATACCTTTTCACTTTACGATAGTGACCCCCCTCAGCAATCTCTTAGCAGCAGAACATGGGTTAGTTATAACCGACCATATGCTAAATACCCCCAGGTAGTAGACCAGCCATTGTCTCAGGGATCTGGTGAGTTTTTGTTATGGGAGTATTCCCTATGCTTTTGGCTTGAACAACAGGGATATGATGTAACCTATTGCTCCAATATTGATACGCACACAGACCCAGTAGGGCTCGAACGAGTGAAATGTTTTCTTTCTGTAGGTCATGATGAGTATTGGACATTACAGATGTTTGAAAATGTCAAAAAGGCTGTTGACCGTGGACTCAATGCCGCATTTTTATCAGGCAATGCGCTGATGTGGGTTATTGATCTTAAACCCGTGGTGGATGTTGATACTGAAAATCTCGATGTTGCTTCTGGACTGAGCAAGGCAGGTGTTGGTCGGGTACCTCTAAAGCCTGATAAATCCGGCGCGCCCAACCGGACTTTTTATAGAATGGGACGTTTTGGTGGTTTTTCTGAAGCCGAGAAGAAACTTGGAATTATGGGCCCTTTTGCCAAGGATGACTGGCCGAATGAAAACACCCTGATTGGGGCCAGAACAGTATATCCATTCAACGGTTCTGCTGATTGGATTGTCACAAAACCTGATCACTGGATATTTGAGGGTACAGGGATGCGTAAGGGAGATAGAATACCCGGACTTGTGGGATGGGAACATCATGGTGATCCGGCGAAGATTCCGGGTTTGGAGGTGGTTGCTGAAGGAACTACCACGAATGGTGCAGAACAGAAATCATATTATACGGCAACAGTTTATCCCGGACCGAAAGGGAACTGGGTATTTAATGCTGCAACAATCTATTGGTCATTTGGGCTGGCTGTTCCTCCCGGAGTAATTACTCCAAATTCACACTTTGGTCGTCCGCATGGCGTGGATGAAAGGGTGCAGAAAATAACAGCGAATTTTTTAAAGCGATGCGGCATCTAAACTTTTAAAAAAAGTATAAGCATTCTTAATGCCTTACATTAAGAATAAACAGAGGATTATTAACAATTTCATTTAGCAATTATCAATGATAAATTTTTCATCAATCTTAAAGAACAAGTATAAAAGAACAATTGGTTTTATCATAGTTTGCTGTTCTGTTTTGTTTTTTATAAGTAGTAAAGAAAAGACAATTATTTCAACAGAATTAGATGGATTAAAAGTGCCGGAAGGCTTTTCTATTGAACGGGCATTTGATCCTTCCATGCTTTCTTACCCAATGTTCGCCTCCTTCGACGGACAGGGCAGGCTCTTTGTTTTTGAGTCGGATGGCAGTTCACCTACCAATCAGGAAATGTTAAAAAAGCCGCCATACCATATTCGCCTGCTTGAGGATACGGATGGTGATGGTATTTTTGATAAGAGTAAGATTTTTGCTGATTCCCTTACCTTCCCTAAAGGCGGGGTATTCTATAAAGGCAGTCTTTATGTAAGTTCCTCACCGGATCTTATTCGTCTTACCGATACTGACAATGATGGGGTAGCTGATAAACGTGAAGTTATCCTGACCGGCTGGGTGCTGAATTCTAATGCCGCTTTACTGGGTGGACCATTTATGGGTCCCGATGGTTGGTTATACCTGACGGATGCCAGGCGCGGATTTGATATTATTACGAAAGAAGGTCAGAACCTGAAGGGAGGTTCTGCACGGATTTGGAGATGCAGGCCTGATGGTACTGGTTTGGAACCTATGGCCGGCGGGGGTTATGATAATGCGATCGAATTAGCGTTTATGCCTTCGGGCGAAACGGTTGGTACGATGACTTATTTTGTGAATCCTGAAGGTGGGATGAGAGATGCGCTAATGCACTGGGTAGAGGGTGGAGTATTTCCAAAATCAGGACCTGTTATCCAACAGGATAAGTTCAAAATGACCGGGGATCTGATGCCGGTGATGACTAAAATGGCCAGGGTGGCTCCATCCGGTTTGATGCGTTATCGCGGATCTGCATTGGGTAAAGAATACAGCACCAATATTTTTAGTGCTGAGTTTAATACCGGACGGATTATGCGTCATCAGGTTAGTGCTGAAGGTGCTTCCTATAAAACTGTAGATGAGCCATTTATAACATCAACGGTTCAGGATATACATCTTACTGATGTGCTTGAAGATGCCGATGGAAGTATGCTGGTATTAAATACCGGGGGCTGGTTCATCTTAGGCTGCCCTTTGTCTAGAGTAGCTAAAATGGATGTAAATGGCGGCATATATCGGATCAGAAGAAATGGATCAGCAAAAGTTTCAGATCCATGGGGAAAGAAGCTGAATCTCAAATCCATGACTGTTCAGACACTGGCGGCCACAATAAAAGATTCTCGTCCGGCAGTTCGTGACAATGTGATTGAAGGCCTGGTTGAAAAAGGCGAATCTGCTGTTCTTCCAATTAAAAGCACATTGCTGCGCTCTGAAAATGAAGAGATCCGTGTTGCCGGTGTATTTGCACTTTACCGGATCGGAACTGCCAATGCCATAAAAGAAGCACGTTTAGGTCTGAACGATGCCAGCATGGTTGTCAGAACCTCTGCAGCCCGAGTTATGGGTCTTGCAAAAGATAAAGCTTCCATTGACAGACTGATGGAACTGGTACAGAAGGACAAACCTTCGGTTCGCAGGCAGGCAGCAACAGCTCTGGGGCAGATCGGAGATCAGCGCGCAGTTTCAGCTCTTTTAAATGCTGCGGCAACAAATAAAGATCGTTTTGTTGACCATGCTATCATCTATTCACTGATTACGCTCAGGAGTACTGCGCCTTTAATCGCTGCATTAAAGAACCCCTCAACAAGTGTGAGAAAATCTGCGCTTATTGCCCTTGATCAAATGGATGGCTCTGTTTTAAGTAAAGAGAACCTGGTTCCTTTTTTGAATAGCAGTGATCCTGAATCCCGGAAAACCGGAATTTGGGTCGCATCCCACCGTCCGGAATGGTCGGATATCGTAATTAATTTTCTTAAAGGCCGTTTAGCTGTCCCAAATCTTTCTGATGCTGATATTACGGCAGTCCGCGATCTGATGATCACTTTTAGTGAGAACAAACCACTGCAACAGTTTTTGGGCGAACAACTTGGAGACGGGGCGACACCGGCAGCCAGACAGGCTTTATTAATTGATGTAATAACCCACTCACCTGTAAAAGAAATTCCTGCAATCTGGGTTCAGCAATTAGGTAAATTACTGGATAATGGAAGTGTGGAAATAAAATCACAGATCCTCGGACTTATTGAATCAAGAGGGATTAAGGTTTTGAATGAGCAATTGAAAATGATTGTTCAGAATCCGGGTACTTCGCCCGATTTCAGACTGAAAGCACTCAGCTCAAAACTTCTTTCTGAGCCAAATCTTACCGATTCGGATTTTCAGATGGTGCTCAGTTATTTAAGTAGTAAAAATGAATCGCCAATCAGGCAAATGGCAGCCCGTTTGCTTGCCAAGGCAAAATTAAACGATAATCAGCTTGTTAATTTAGCAAAGGAGCAGGTTGCTAAAGCAGATGTATTCCTTTTGCCGAATCTGGTTTCTGCTTTTGGCAACGGCAAAAATGCAGAAGTCGGAGCTGCTCTTGTAGCTGCCCTTGGTAGTTCAGCGGACCGTCTGGACAATCTTTCAGAGCAGGATTTAAAGTCATTATTCAACAAATATCCTCAGTCAGTCAAAACTTCTGCCGAACCTCTGGTTGCAGCTTTAGCGGAACGGAATGCTGCCCGTCTTACTGAGCTTCATGCAGTAGAGGCCCGATTAACAAGAGGCGATGTTGCACAGGGAGCAAAACTATTTTTCGGAAAAGCGATTTGTTCTTCCTGCCATGCAGTAGCAAATAAAGGTGGAAAATTCGGACCAGATCTGACCAATATTGGCCAGATCCGCTCAAGTCATGATATCCTTGAAGCTATTATGTATCCCGGGGCAAGTTTTGCCAGGGAATATGAAACCAGCAAAGTGATCACAAAATCAACCACTCATGTGGGTGTTATTAAAGAACAGTTTCCGGATGCCATTACAGTTGAAATTGGACCGGGCATAATTGTACGTGTTCAGCGCTCTGAAATTACTGGAATTGAACCGATGAGCGTATCGATGATGCCACCTGGACTTGATAAACAATTAACACCAGCGGAACTTTCAGACCTGATGGCATACTTAAACTCACTTCCCGATGGATTGGGAACGATTAGGGCTAAGAATTAAAATAATTGATTAACCTATATACAATTGAAGCTGGCATGAGCCTACCTACCGCAGCTACCGTGCGTACACATCATTTTAAACAGGTATCTATACTATTAAGCGGGGATTTAGGCGCTATGCTGTGCCCCTTTGGAGGGGCTAAGGGGAGGATTGATTCATCCACCCCCTTTAATTCCCCCGCCTGCGGGGATACTGGACGCCTAAGTATGACAACATGGAAAATGTGGGTACCGCAGGCAGACTCATGCAAGCTTCATAACCATTAAAAAACAAACTAAATTCTGATGAAAACAAAACTTCTGCTTTCTATTGCTCTGATTTCTGCCCTGATAATATCGGGTGGTTGTGGCACTGTAAAAACAAATTCAAGTCAGGTTAAAACTGATCAGTCTAAGGCAATCAGCCTGTTTAATGGCAAAGATCTAAGTGGCTGGTACACCTTCGTGAAGGGTCGTGGGACAGGTATTGACCCTAAAAAGGTATTTACCGTTAGTGATGGTTTGATTAAAATCTCCGGCGAAGAGTATGGCTGTATTACTACCAATGAGGAGTACAGCGACTACAAGCTGATCGTTGAATTCAAATGGGGCCCAAGAACTTTTGCACCAAGGGTGGACAGGGCAAGAGATAATGGCATTCTGCTGCATTCAACCGGAGTAGATGGAGGCTATTCAGGAACCTGGATGTATTCTATTGAATGTCAGATTATTGAGGGTGGTACCGGAGATTTTCTTGTAGTGGGTGATGGTACCGATAAATTTTCCCTGACAAGTAATGTGGCTCCTAAAAAACCCGGAGGCGGTAATGTGTATATGCCGGGTGGCCAGCCTCTGACCATTAATAAAGGCCGGATCGATTGGTTTGCCCGTGATCCGAACTGGAAAGATGTTCTGGGTTTCCGCGGCGAGAAAGATGTTGAGAAAGAAGTCGGTAAATGGAATAGAATTGAATGTATTGCTGATGGAGATAACCTCACTGTTTACCTGAATGGGGTACTGGTTAATCAGGCATATCGTGTAAAACCAAGCAGAGGAAAAATACAGATTCAGTCTGAAGGTGCAGAAATGTTTGTCAGAAAGGTTGAAGTTATTCCTTTAGCTGCGAAATAGAAGCATTCTGACTTGCCCTTAGATTAGCAAATTAGAGAATGAGCAACTCGATAGCTATCGGGTTAGCAAATGTGCCCTGTCATCCCGATACCTGCCCTTCAGCAGGTGAGGGAACTAGTAAGGAGGGATGACCTATTGACTAGCGGGACTTCCATTAAAAAAGGCAATCAGTATTTCAAAATGATTTCAAAAATTTAAAACCAGTTAAAGAAACTCAAACCCAATATTAATTGTATCGAATTCAGATTAATTTAATTCTTCAGATAAATTGGCTGATATAATTCTTAATTTCAAATTAGAAACCCAAACTATAAAAAAATGAATATTTCAAATAAATTCAGGTCTCTCATTATGCTGGCATTAATTCTTCCTGTGCTGGTATCATTTAAAGAAGACCCAAAGCGAATCGAAAATAGGGCAGAAATGTTGCAAAAAGAGGGCTTCGTTCCTCTGTTTAACGGAAAAGACCTGAAAGGCTGGAAGGGTCTTGTTGGAGACCCGATCAAGAGGTCGAAAATGGATGCTAAGACTTTGGCGGAGGAGCAAAAAAAGGCGGATGCAGAAATGCGCGAGGGTTGGAAGGTGGTTGATGGCGAATTGCGGTTTACCGGACATGGAAATAATATTGCTACAGTTAAGAAGTATGGTGATTTCGAAATGCTTGTTGACTGGAAGATTATTGATGATGGCAAACAAGAGGGTGATGCAGGTATCTACCTGCGGGGTACGCCGCAGGTGCAGATCTGGGATAATGCACGTGTAAAGGTTGGAGCACAGGTTGGATCAGGTGGTTTATACAACAATAAGGAGCATGAAAGCAAACCCCTTACTGTTGCAGATAAGAAATTGGGAGAATGGAATACCTTTCGTATTATCATGAAAGCTGACCGGGTTACGGTTTACCTGAACGATGTACTAGTCACAGATAATGTGATCCTTGAAAATTTCTGGGACAGAAGCCTCCCTATTTTTTCGGAAGAACAGATAGAATTACAGGCGCATGGCTCTCCGGTTTATTACCGTAATATTTACATCAAAGAACTCCCGCGTGTAAAGCCATTTCAGCTGAGCTCCCGGGAAAAGAAAGATGGTTTTAAGGTATTGTTTGATGGAACCAATATGTTTCATTGGATAGGTAATACCAGAGATTATATTACTGAAGATGGTAATATGGCAGTGATACCTAAACCGGGCAAAAGTTCTTTGGGTAATAATTTATTCTCGAGAGAAGAGTTTAGTGATTTTGTATTACGATTTGAGTTTCAATTAACTCCGGGTGCAAATAATGGTTTGGGTATCAGATCCCCTATAACCGGTGACGCCGCTTATGAAGGAATGGAATTACAGATACTGGATAATGAAGCACCTGTTTACAAGGATTTGAAAGTTTATCAGTATCACGGTTCGATTTATGGAACAATACCTGCAAAAAGAGGTTATCTTAAACCTGTGGGCGAATGGAATTATCAGGAGGTAATTGTACAGGGACCAAAGATCAAGGTCATCTTAAATGGTACAGTTATACTTGATGCAGATATTACGGATGCCAGGAAGAATGGTGCTGCCGATGGTCAGAAACATCCGGGCTTATTACGCGACAGTGGACATATTGGCTTCCTTGGGCATGGCAATCCACTGAAATTCAGAAATATCAGGATCAAGGATTTGAGCACGAAATAGCAATTGAGAGTTGAGAATTGAGAATTGAGAATTGAGAGTTGAGAGTTGAGAATCGTGTAGGCATAGGATTTTAGAAAATAGCAGTGATTTGACTATTGGCATAAATTTGATAGCCCTTATCTCACAGCTCATAGCCCATAGATAGCCCAAATCCCAAAAATTACGATTGTTCATCATAAAGCATAACAATTAGTTTATGAAACAGAATTCGACCCGTAGAGAATTTATCAAGAAAACAAGCATTGCCGGAATGGGGATGTTTATGTTTCCCGGAATGTTGCGTAAAGTGGCTGCCAGTGACCGTTTGCGTATAGCGCATATAGGTTTGGGAGGTATGGGAAATGCGCATATGGGTTGGTTTGCAGCTATTCCTGAGGTCGAAATAGTTGCCTTATGTGATGTAGATCAGCTTCATTTAGATTCCACTAAGAGCCGGTTGGATACGCTTCGTCCGGGGAATAAAGCGCAGACTTACAAAGATTTCAGACAGATACTTGATCGTAAGGATATTGATGCAATAAGCTGTGCAACTCCGGATCATTGGCATAGCCAGATAGCTACTCTTGCATTTAAAGCAGGGAAAGATGTGTATGGTGAAAAGCCTCTATCTTATGATGTTAAGGGAGGCGAAGAAATGCTTAAGAATTTAAAGCGTTATGATCGGATTTTCCAGCTTGGAACACAGATTCATGCCGGAGATAATTATCATCGTGTGGTGGACCTTGTTCGCTCGGGTATTCTGGGTAAAATTCATACCGTTCGTTTATGGAAAACCGGTGTTCCGCCTGATTTTGGTCCCGCAGCCTATCAGCCGGCTCCACGGACCCTGGATTGGGATATGTGGCTTGGCCCTGCTCCTGTATCTGAATATGATCCTCAGCGTTGTCATTTCAACTGGCGTTATTTTTCTGATTATGGACATGGCGTATTCGGTGATTTCTGGTCGCATATCGCTGATGTGGCATATTGGGCACTACAGCCTCAGGGCTTAAAAAGCGTCCATGCCAGAGGTGAGCAGAATACGGGTATTTCCAATGTTCAGCGTTGGATTGATGTGGATTATGAATATGAAGATTTAAATGTTTACTGGACGAGTACGGTTCCAAATGTTCCGGGAGCTGCCACTCGTTCTAATATTGGAGCTTATTTTGAGGGAGATAAGGGTACTTTGATCTGTGATTATAATACCCATGAGGTCCGGATAGGAGGAGAGCTTGTACCGGATCTGACTCATGTCCCGGTCACAATTGAACGTTCACCCGGTCATCAGCAGAATTTTGTGAATGGTGTTAAATCACGTACGCAACCCGAGTCTAACCTGGAATATGCCAGAAAACTAACTTTACCAATGCACCTCGGAATGATCTCTTACAAATCAGGCAGAAAGCTGGAATGGAATGATAAGAGGGAGCGGATTGTTAATGACAGAGAGGCAAGCCAGTTATTGTCCAGGGAAAAGCGTAAGAAATGGGATTTGACTTAATACTCAATAGTCAAGTTTATAAAAATATCGCAGAAAGAAATTATTTTAACTATAAATAGAATTATTATTCTTTTACGATATTTTTATAAATTTATCCATCCCCCACTTTCAGAACTTCTGAAAACGGCCTCAATCACCAGCATATTATTCAGTGCATCTTCAAGAGGGGTGGGGACTTCTGTATTTTCAAGAATTGCTTTAGAGAAGAGATCACCCTGAATGGTATACTGATCACAGATATCAAAAGTAATTTCTTCTGTTTTATCGGAAGTATGCAGCCATAATCGGGTAGGTTTATCCGGTGGGGCATTAAATGGAATTTCTATTTCTATACTGCCCTTATCTCCAAATATGGTAACTCTTTGAAATGGTACTAATTGCGTTGAACAGGTAAATGTCGAAGTGCCGCCAGGGAAATCGAGAATTCCTGAGGCCATTCTGTCCGTTTTGAATTTTGGATCGAATTCTACCAGACCATTAACCCGTTTGGGCTCCTCATCAAAAATAAAGCGGGATAGGGAAATGCAATAACAACCTATATCCATCAGGCCGCCTCCTCCGAAATCCGGATTGTGGCGAATATTATTCGGATCTGTATTATAGTAGGAGAAAAATGTCTGTATGGTTTTAAGCGTTCCAATGTTTCCATCCGCAACCAGCTTTTTGGCTTTTTGCCATTGAGGATGATGCCGGTACATAAAAGCCTCCATGATTTTTAAGGAGGGATTTAATTTTGAGGCCTGTATTAAACTTTCGGCCTGCTCGCTTGACAGTCCGACAGGTTTCTCCAGAAGTACATGTTTACCGGCCTCCATGGCTTTTATTGCCCACTCCACATGCATATGATTGGGCAAAGGGATATAAACTGCCTCAATCTCAGTGTCAGTTAATAGCTCTTCGTAGGAGCCATAAGCTTTTGGAATTTCAAGTGAAGCCGCTGCTTTCTTTGCCTCATTCAAATTCCTGGAGGCTATCGCGGTAATTTCACAGTATTTTCCCTGCTTCATGGCGGGAATAACTTTCACTAACCCAATTTTTGCGGTACTAAGTATTCCCCAGCGAATTTTTGTTTTCAATTACGAATTATTAATTACGAATTACTATTCCCCATTCCTTTATCAAGCTTTCTCCGTCTCTGCTTTCACAACTTTCTTAGGCTCCCTGAAGAAAATAATAAAGACTACAAGTACAGCAACAGATCCCCAGGCCGGGTAGATCCATATGCTGCTCCAGTCATGGGCTATACTTCCTATCGGCTCTGCAAGTGTATTGGCTTGCTGAGAAATGCCTGCAAGGTTGGTCCCAACAAAGGCTCCTACACCCCAAAGTATGAAGGCTATTAGTCCCTGAGCAGCACCACGCATCCTTTCATTAGCCTCTTCATCAACATAAAGCTGTCCTGCGATGAATAGAAAGTCATAGCAAACACCATGCAGTAATATTGCAGAAAAGACCATCATGGTTTGCATTGAAACAGAATCAACACTGCCTGCTAATAGGAAATAACGTGCTGCCCATGCCAGGATACCGATGAAGATAGTCTTCTTATAGCCAAGTCTGCTGAGCATTACAGGCAGCAGAATCAGGAATACAACATCCGAAACCTGAGCCAATGACATTTTAGCTGCACTAAACTCCCATCCCAGTTCAGTTACATACTGATTCATATTCACAAAATAAAAATAGAGCGGGATACAAATCAGGAACATACATAGAATGAATATGGCGAAAGATGGCTTTTTTAGCAGAGCCAAAGCATCAAGCCCCAAAATTTCACTCATACTCACATCCTTGCCTGTCTTCATTGGCGGGGTGTGTGGTAAAGTAAGAGAGAAAAGCCCGAAAATAATTGAGGTTGTGCCTGCAACATAAAACTGAACAGCCGATTGCTCACCTTTAAAAACCACACTAAGGGTTATACCTGCAGCGATCCAGCCGATTGATGAAAGGGTTTTAACCAGTGGGAAATCCCGCTTCTGGTTATCCAGATGTCGGAGCGAAAGAGAATTCCCCAGAGCCAGAGTAGGTACGAAAGTACAGCAATAAATAATCAGCATCGGATAGAACGAGCTGAAAGTTGTCATCATTGGAAGAGCGAATAGCATTAAACCGCCGGTAATTCCAAGGAATGCCAATAATTTTTCTGATGCAAAATAACGGTCAGCAAGTAGTCCAACCAGGAATGGGGCAATCATTGCACCAATGGCGAAAGCACCATAAGCCAGTCCAATCTGTGCTCCTTCAAATTTAAGAGTATTGCTGAGGTAGGTCCCCATACTCACATACCAGGAGCCCCAGATAAAATATTGGAGAAACATAAAAAATGCTAGTTTGGTTTTAAGTTGTGCTTGCATGTCGTTTTATTTATTTTGATGTTTAATTATAGGTTTCTCTTTAAACAGGAACTAATTGAATGATAGTTATTCAATTAACTAAAATAACATTTATCATTAAACTTAAAGACTTTATACATTATAACAGAAAAATTTATTCCTGATTAATAATTATCAAACAAAAGCCTATTCCTTAATCAGGAATTTTCAATAATAAAGTATTATACTCCCGACTATATATCAAAACTATCTTACCTGAAAGCATTTTTCTGCTACTTTTATTTACAATTATGATACTATTTTCTATAAATTCAATTTCTATTGATTTTATAGTTTAAATTAGTTTAGGTCATTTAAACAGATTTTATCATGAAAGCTTTACAGTATCATATCCCTTTAGAGTTAGATAAATCGTTCATAATTTTCAAGGAAGAAGGGCCTTTTTTCCCTTGTCCCTGGCATTATCACTCTGAATATGAATTGGTCTTAGTCAATAAAAGTACCGGTGTCCGTCAGGTGGGAGATCATATAGGATATTTTATGGAGGGTGATCTCGTATTAATGGGGCCATCACTTCCGCACCTATGGACCAATGATCCGCAATATTTTAAAGGCAAGGCTAATTTAACTGCCGAAGCAACTGTTATTCATTTCGTCGAAAATTTTTTGGGAAAGGAATTTTATAACCTGCCTGAGGTTGAGCCAATCAATAACCTTTTAAGACTGTCTAAACATGGGATGGTAATCAAAGGAAATACCAGGAATAAAATTGCTGCTTTAATGAAGGACATGCAGACGATGAGTGGAATCCAACGGCTTGCATCACTGCTTACAATTTTTGATATTCTCTGTGCAAGTAATGAATATGAGCTACTGGCGAGCCCCGGATATCTGAAGCATGGGCTTTTAGATTGTTCAGATAAGTTCAGTAAGGTTAATGCCTATATTCTGAGAAACTTTGATCATGATATTACCCTGAATGAGGTTGCATCTGTTGCGAATATGGCAGTCAGTACATTTTGCAATTATTTCAAGGAACATTACAGGGTTACTTTTGTGGAGTATCTGAACAAGGTTAGAGTTGGACATGCCTGTAAGCTATTAGGTGAACTGGATGAGAATGTGGTTGAGATTGCCTACAAATGTGGCTTTAACAACCTGGCCAATTTTAACAGACAGTTCAGGAAGATTAAAAATATGACACCAAGTGAATACCGAAGGACATCAAATGTCAATGTCCCGCAGGTTGGTAGTACGGGTAGATGGCTTGTAATTTCAAACAGAACCTCGGCTGAGTGTGCCTGAGAAAGTATTGAGTAGTTAGTATTGAGTAGTTAGTACCAAATATCAAGAACCAGGAGGAATACTACTCATATGACAGTCAGGATTAATTCCAGGTAACAGACAACTGGTAACA
>CAZTRY010000035.1:0-6543 GCA_964616525.1 uncultured Sphingobacterium sp.
GCCCCATCACATCATACACCTGACTTTATGATTGATGAGAGTTCTTTTAAGCTGGGAGTAAAAGCTTTGGCTGGGCTGACACTTGATTATATGGAGGTGAAATAGGATAACAAGCTTAGATCTTTACAAATTAGAACTAATAGCTCGGACTTTTCCGGGCTATTTTTGTTTCAAGGCAACGAATCCCTTTAAATCTGCATTTATTAGTTTGAACCGTGATTACACATGAAACCATAGAAGGCTGTAAAAGAAACAGTCATAATGCCCAGAGAAAGCTATTTGATAGCTATTCTCGGGAGATGTTTAATGTTTGTTCACGTTACTTAAAACTTGATGAAGATGCTGAGGATGTACTATCTCGTGGCTTTACAAAGGTTTTTAATTCAATTGTTCAGTTTGAATACCGGGAAAACAACTCATTAAGAGCATGGATAAAAAGGATAATGATCAATGAATGTCTGATGGATTTGAGGAAGAAGAGTAGTTTAACTCTTGTTAGTGAAGATGAGGCTGAAGAGGTTGGATTCAATGACCCTGAATTGGAAAAGATCGATGCCGTTTACATTGTCGAGGCAATTAAGTCCCTGCCTGCAGGATACAGTACGGTACTTAACTTATTTGCGATTGAAGGATATTCTCATGCAGAAATTTCAAAAATGCTTGGTATCAGTGAGGGAACATCACGTTCTCAGTTGAATAAAGCAAGAAGACTTATGAAACAAAAATTATATAATAAAGTTGAAAATCATGGACGAAGAAAAATTTGATCAGACTCTGAAGGAGAAAATCCAAAAGTTTGATGCGGAATACTGTCCTGTCTTCAATAAGGATCAGATTTGGAAAGGTATCAATAAAGGTGACAGGAGGAGAAATTGGTTTCTTATTGCCGCAGCATCTATGGTATTGATAGTTGGTTTGTCAATTTTATTTCAGCAATATAACGAGTTTTTAGATATGCCCAAACAACAAAAACCTGCAATAAATTCAATAAAGGCAATTGAATTGCCTCAATCGAAAGCCAGAACTTTGGAAATTGTTAAGAATAAATCAGAGGAGCAAAAATCCGAAACATTAAATCCGAAACCCCCAATAAATGAAGTTCTAAACAATATTAATCAGTCGATAGTTGCGATTGCGGTACTGGACAATATCATCCAAAAAGCAGACTCTAATCAGGAAGGTATTGTAAAAATTGAAGAACCTGTAATAGTTAAAAAGGATCCTCCCTTAGTTGTAAAAGATTTAGAATCTGATATCAAGGTGACATTCAAAAGGGGTAATCCAATTAGTATCGGGATTCCCCCAGATAGCAAGCTCGCATTCAAAAGATTCAAAATCAGAATCTTCGAAACTCAAACAATTGATACATCTGCTTATGCTTCAGGCGTCGAAGTAGAACGAGAAAAAAAATTCAGAATTAAATTTTAAACCAAAATCATGAAAAAAATAGCTTTGTCATTCACCATAATGCTTTTATCATTCTCGCTACTTTCGCAGACCAAACCGGATACGCTGATAATTGAAACTCCCAAAAAGCAGAGGATAATTCTTATTGCCGATGATGTAAACAGCTTTAGGTATATTAATTCGGATTCATTGATCAATTTAGCATTGAGTAAGGTGCGTGATTCGCTAAAAATACCCGGTCTTTCAGCGACGGAATTTAGAGCGATGAGTAAGGAAGAAAGGGCAGTATATATTAAGCGAAGAAATGATTCATTGTTTCTTATCGATGGTTTAACGCCAAAGGAACGTTTCAAGAAAAATTCTGAGCTTGCACATTCTGATAAATCAAAGTTTTCTAAAAATGTTAAAAATGACATCCCGTTTTCTTTGAAATTTAATCTAGGCGGGGGATTAATACGAAGTAAATTTAGTCCGGTTTTTGAGGGCGGAATTGTTTTTATTCCACAAAAACAGGATTATTATTCCTTGCAACGGCTGCCTGCTGCTGCATTTATATCCCTAACAGCAAATCGTTATTATACGTTTGAGCAAACTATTACCAGTACCAGCCCAACAGCTTTTAACAATACATTTGTAAACCTTAGTTTAGGTAACCGATTCAATACAAAGCTTAGATCAAACCTGCTTTTAAGCGAATATGAGGCTGGAATTGGATATCTGGTCGAACGAGAAGGCGACTACTATGGTAAAAACACTTTCAAATTATTCGCATCCGTAGTGACAAAGTCGAAATTTGTCAGGCTAAGTCCTGAAATATACGTCACAGATAATTTTAAGGAAGTATTCCCTGGATTTAGCATTAAAATCCTTTAGCTATATCAGTGATAGTTTGTGCTTGCCGATGCATGCTGTTCCTAAACCCAGGAGAAATGGAAAGCCCCGGCAAAGAATATAATTTTATTAAACCTGAATTTATTGCCGGGCTTGCAATGTATCACGGGACTAGCGGCAGCCAAAGGCAGTGCCATTTATTTTCAAATAAAAAAGAAGAATATATTCGATAGTATGTCTATGTATTAAACCGGACAAATAGATATTATACCCTCATTCAAACGTATAACAATTAATTACCGGATTGCTTATCAATACCCTACCTAAAACGGTAAATCATCATCGGTCCCTTTTTCATAATTCATCGGTTGATCCTCTTTTGCGATGATATGATTGCCATGACCGGCGCCATTCTCTTCTTCAGATTTCTGATGGCTGTTTTCACCCTGTCCCTCAAAATCACTTTTGCGACCAAGCATGGTAAAGTTTTCAGCAACTACCTCTGTAGTATATTTTTTATGCCCCTCTTTATCTTCAAAAGAACGGGTTCGCAATTTACCCTCGATATAAACAAGTTTGCCTTTCTGCAGGTATTTCGAGGCAATATCGGCTAAACCCCGCCACATTACAATATTATGCCATTCGGTTTGCTCTATTTTTCTACCGTCTTTGTTATAGGTTTCTGAAGTTGCTAAAGGGAAGCTGGCAACAGTAACTCCCCCATCTAAATGCCGGACCTCAGGATCTTTTCCTAAATGTCCAACTAAAATGACTTTGTTAATACCTGACATGTTCTTTAATTATAGATGGTTCAATTACAATTTAAAGAAATTTTCTAAGAATTGAAAAATTAGTTTAGGCTGCGGTAGTTTTTCGAGTTCTTCTCTGTTTACATAGAACCAGGATTTTTCTTTGACAAAATTTTCTGTAAAATCCTCAATTTCAATGAATTTGGTATGGAGTTTTTGATGACTAAGAATATGTTTAACTGGATTGGAAGTAGAACGAATCCGTACCGGATTGCCAAATGCCTTAATAAAGCTTTCCGATTGGATAAGTTCCCGAACATCAATCGGGGAGTCAGTCTCAAATAGCGGTAGATCAACCATATTTTCCCAGATATCACCTGAACCACGTTTGTTTACCAAAATTTGATCATCTTTTTTTGCCACTATATATTGGAAATACCGCTCTCTTATTTTTTGAGATTTTATCTTGACCGGCAGTTCATCTATTCTGTTTTTCAAACGTGCTTCACAGCCAATTTGTAATGGGCAAGCCAAGCAATCCGGATTTTTGGGTTTACATTGAAGTGATCCGAACTCCATTATGGCCTGATTAAAAATTCCGGCCTGATCTTGATCTAGCAATTCATTTGCTAAATCCGTAAACAGCTTTTTCCCTTTGCTTGTATTGATTGCTGTATCAATTCCAAAATATCTAGACAACAGCCTGAAGACATTTCCATCAACAACAGCCCTCGCCTCATTAGATGAAAATGAAGAGATGGCAGCGGCTGTATATTCACCTATACCCTTTAAGCGGATCAGGGAATCATAATCCCGGGGAAAATAACCCGCATGTTCCTCCATCACTGCCTGAGAAGTTTGGTGCATATTTCTACCTCTTGAGTAATATCCCAATCCCTGCCAGAGCTTTAATATTTCCTCTTCAGTGGCCGAGGCAAAATGTTTAACCGTAGGGTATTTTTCGGCAAAACGATTAAAATAGGGCATACCCTGTTCAACCCGGGTTTGCTGCATGATTATTTCAGACAGCCAGATTATATAAGGATCACTTGTATTTCTCCAGGGAAGATCCCTTTTATACTTTTGATACCATTCTATAATTTCTTCAGAAAACTTCATTGCTCTTGAGTGGATTTTACTCATTTAGGCAGCAAAAATACCTTACTATTTGTTTTATAGCGACTTGGTTTTAAAAAAAAGCAGATTTATTTCCCAAATTGAATAAAAACCAATACTTTTGCAACCCCAAATCAATTAGAATAAAGTACAAAAAATTAAAGAAAATAGATATGACCAAGGCAGAAATCATTACAGAGATCTCTAACAAAACAGGAATTGAAAAGGTAGATGTTCAGGAAGCTATAGAAGCGTTTTTTAAAGTTGTCAAAAATTCAATGGTAAATGGTGAGAATGTTTACGTAAGAGGTTTTGGTAGCTTTGTAGTTAAGAAGAGAGCTAAGAAAACTGCTCGAAACATTTCAAAAAATACAGCAATTATAATCCCTGAGCATTTCGTTCCAAGTTTCAAACCTGCCAAGGTTTTTGTTGAGAAGGTTAAAGGCGGCAACAAATAATAATTTATTTAACCGGAAATGTTACAAAGAAAGCAAATCATAGTTATAGGTTCAGTGGTAGTACTGATGGGCCTGATGCTTTCTTTAGATATTCAGGGTTTGGTTAAACCGAATGAAGGGGCTTCTGCGGCAAATGCTGCGGGCACAGCCCAGGTAGAAAAAGTTAAGGAAGTCTCATTAGAAGATATTTCTACAAGCGCCAAAGAAAGTTTAAATGCCAGCCTCAAAAAGCAGATATCCGGGCTTGAAGCTCAATTAAAAAGCTCGTCTGAAGCTGAAAAGTTAAGTATTCAAAAGCAGCTTGCCCAGCAGTGGGATGATGTAAATCAAACAACTCCTGCAGCTTTTTATTATGAATTAATAGCTGAAAAGGAACCGAATTTTAGTTCATGGCTTAAGGCTGGAGATAAATTTACAGATGCCTATCAGCAAAGCATGGATACTCTTGTTCAGCCTGCTCTTGTTCAAAAGGCAATCAGTTCTTACCAAAAGGCTGATAAAATTAAACCGAATACTCTGGAGGTTAAAACCGGTTTGGGAATAGCCTACGTAACAGGAACACCAAATCCTATGCAGGGCATTACCTTGTTGCTGGACGTGGTAAAACAGGATCCGAAAAATTTAAAGGCCAACCTGAATCTGGGCTTGTTTTCAATGAAATCAGGTCAGTTTGATAAGGCAGTTGAGCGTTTCAAAACGGTTATTGATATTGCTCCGAGTGCTGAAGCATGGTTTTACCTGGCCTCAAGTTATGAGAACATGGATAGGAAGTCTGACGCAATTGCAGCCTATCTCAAAACTAAAGAAATTGCAGCTGACCCGAACATGAGCACGTTTGTGGACAGGAAAGTAAACGAATTAAGTAATTAGATTATAAAACATTTTAAAAAACAACATTATGCCAAGCGGTAAAAAAAGAAAAAGACATAAAATGGCTACCCACAAGCGTAAAAAACGCTTAAGAAAGAACAGACATAAGAAGAAGTAGTCTGATTTTTGATCTGTTCTTTTAAGTTCAGATTAATTGCAGACTTATAAAAGTTTTAAACCTCCCGCTTAATTGCGCCGGAGGTTTAAATCATTTGTTTGTTTTTATTTATTTCCTAGTTTTAAACGTATACCGGTTTTCTTAGCCGGTGTCTTAAATTTAGCCATTGGTAAAGGAATTAATTATCAATTCATCCCCTAGCGGGGTTACTATTGCTTTACTGCAAGACAAGCAACTCGTAGAATTAAATACAGAGCAGGTCAGCAACAATTACGCTGTTGGCGATATATATTTAGGCAAGATCAAAAAGATTATGCCCGGATTAAATGCTGCATTTGTTGATGTAGGCTATGAAAAAGATGCTTTTTTGCATTATCTGGATCTTGGACCACAGGTTCAATCGCTGCTAAAACTTACAAAAATTGTAAAGAATGGCAGCTATAAAGATAAACTGCTCAATAGTTTCAGACTTGAAACGGATATCAGTAAATCCGGTAAAGTCTCAGAGATACTGAACCGGAACATGCTGCTTCCCGTTCAGATCGCCAAAGAACCGATCTCAACCAAGGGTCCGCGCTTAAGCTCAGATCTTTCAATTGCGGGTCGTTTCGCCGTTCTTGTTCCCTTTTCGGATGTTATTTCTATTTCCAAAAAGATTAAGAGTAATACAGAGCGTAATCGCCTTAAGAAAATTGTAGAGAGTATTAAGCCGAAAAACTTCGGGGTAATTATCCGTACAGTTTCTGAAGGGAAAGGCGTTGCTGAGTTACAGAAGGATCTGCTTGATCTGATTGACAAGTGGGAAAAATTTACTACCCGACTACCGGTTACTGAGCCTTCCAAAAAAATTCTTGGAGAGATGGGACGTACTTCAACAATTCTCCGAGATATTCTTAACACCGATTTTACCAATATTCATATCGGAGATCCTGCAATGTTTGAAGAGATCAGGTCCTATGTTCATGAGATTTCTCCTGAAATGGAAAAGATCGTT
>CAZTRY010000035.1:6553-16436 GCA_964616525.1 uncultured Sphingobacterium sp.
AAACAGTATCGTGGAAAAGAACCGATATTCGAACATTTTGGTATTGAAAAGCAAATCAAATCAGCATTTGGCCGGACGGTAAATCTGCCGGGGGGAGCCTATCTTGTTATTGAACATACTGAAGCATTACACGTAATTGATGTAAATAGTGGTAATCGTACGGCCAATACTGAGAATCAGGAGCAAAATGCCCTGATGATTAATATGGAAGCTGCCAAAGAAATTGCCAGACAATTGCGTCTTCGTGATATGGGTGGTATTGTGGTTATCGATTTTATTGATATGCACAAACCCCAGAATCGTAAGGAGTTGTTTGATCATCTCAAGGATCTGATGTTGCTTGACCGTGCTAAGCATACCATTTTGCCTCCAAGCAAATTCGGTTTGGTGCAGTTGACCCGTCAGCGGGTAAGACCTGAAATGAACATCGTAACGAATGAGAAATGCCCTGCCTGCGATGGTACAGGTGAGATCAAAGCGAGTATCATTTTAATGGACGATATAGAGAACAACCTGAACTATATTCTGAATGAGCAGAATGAGCGCAGCATTACCTTATGTGTTCATCCTTATATCGAAGCTTATATTAAAAAGGGACTTTTCTCTATCCAGTGTAAATGGTTTTTTAAATTCAGTAAGTGGATCAAGGTCAAAGCCGTACCATCTTATTATTTAACTGAGTTTCATTTTCTGAATTCTAAGGAAGAGGAGATAAAGCTTTAATTAGTTAATGAGGAAATTAGCAAATTAGCAAATGTGCAGAGCTTGGAAATCCTCTGCACATTTTTTATGATTAATCTTTTCGCATTTGCCTATCTTCACATTCTACGTTAATCATGAAAGCATTTTCACATTTGCTAATTTGCTCATTTGCACATTTATCTTATGGCTAAAGCCCGTTCCGCTTATTTCTGCCAGAGTTGTGGATACGAATCTGCGAAATGGTTAGGTAAATGTCCTTCATGTAATCAGTGGAATACTTTTGTAGAAGAAATTATCGAAAAGGCAGGGGTTTCTGTACCCGACTGGAAAAGTGGTTCTACAAGCACGCAGCGTTCCAATAAGCCGGCGGCTATCCATGATATTGTTTATTCTGAAGAGAATCGCCTGATTACTCCTGATAAGGAACTGAACCGGGTATTAGGGGGAGGTATTGTAAGTGGTTCAATGGTGTTGATTGGAGGCGAACCTGGTATTGGTAAATCTACCCTTATGCTTCAGGTTGCGCTCAATCTGCCGGGTTTAAAAGTACTTTATGTATCCGGTGAGGAAAGTGAACAACAGATCAAAATGCGGGCAGAAAGATTGGGGCCAGCGACTGGTTTGAATAAGGCTGCTGCTTCTGATACTTATATCCTGACTGAGACTTCCACACAAAATATTTTCAAGCAGATCGAGATTTTGCAACCCGACCTGCTGGTTATTGATTCCATACAAACTTTATATTCTGCTCATATCGAATCTACTCCCGGTAGTGTATCGCAGGTAAGGGAATGTACTGCAGAACTCCTTCGCTTCGCGAAGGAAAGTGGAACCCCGGTATTTCTTATCGGGCATATTACCAAAGACGGGATGATTGCAGGACCTAAGATTCTGGAACATATGGTTGATACTGTTTTGCAGTTTGAAGGCGACAGGCATCATGTTTACCGGATATTGCGTGCGGTAAAAAATCGCTTTGGCTCTGCCTCAGAACTTGGTATTTATGAAATGCAGGGCAGCGGACTCAGAGAAGTATCAAATCCTTCGGAAATTCTGCTTTCACAAAGGGATGAACCACTTAGTGGAATTACTATTTCTGCAATGCTGGAGGGGCTCAGGCCTATGCTCATTGAAACCCAGGCATTGGTTAGTGTCTCTGCCTACGGAACGCCTCAGCGTTCTGCAACCGGCTTTGATACCAAGAGATTGAACATGCTTCTTGCGGTTTTGGAAAAGCGATGCGGATTTAAATTAAGTGCGAAGGATGTTTTTCTGAATATTGCCGGCGGACTAAGGGTTGAAGATCCTGCAATAGATCTGGCAGTTGTGGTTGCCATTATTTCCTCTCATGAGGATATGCCGGTAGATTCCAAGATCTGCTTCGCTGCGGAGGTAGGCTTATCGGGCGAAATCAGGGCGGTGAACAGGATTGAACAACGCATTACCGAGGCTGAAAAGCTTGGCTTTGAACAAATTTTTATTTCTAAATATAATCTTCCTGCAGGGCGTGGTGTAAAAACGGAACCTGTATGGCAGAAGTATAAAATTAAAATTAAAACTGTAGCTAAGGTTGAAGAAGTGTTTAATGCGCTGTTTGGGTAGGGATTGAGGTGTCTGAGGATTGAGGACTGAGATCTGATGTCTGAAAACTGTCAACAGATTTTAGGTGATCATTTACACTTTCATAATTATTATTATCAATTTTGTTTAAACCAATTAAATAATATGAATAAGATACTACTTTCGGTTATAGCTCTTGCCTTGCTTGCAGCGTGTAACAACAGTCCGAAAACTGAAACCCAAACGATTGAAAATGTTAAAGGAACAGCTGTTTTTGGCGACTCCGTTAAAAATGATCATGTTATTGAACTGGCATCCATTCAAGCTGAAATGAAGGGTGAGAGTAAAAAGGACATGAAAATCAAGGGTATAGTGAAAGAGGTATGTCAGGAAAAGGGTTGCTGGATGACCATGACCCTGGATAATGGTGATGAAATGAGGGTAACCTTTAAAGACTATAAAATCTTTGTCCCAAAAGATCTTGGAGGTAAAGAAGTTGTACTTGAGGGTTTTGCTTATACGGATACTACTTCCGTTGAAAAGCTAAGACATTATGCAAAAGATGGTGGAAAGTCTGAAGCAGAGATTGCGGCAATTACCAGTCCGAAAGAGCAATTGGCATTTGAAGCAAAAGGCGTTGTTGTAATGAACTGATTTTTTTCTTTGAATATTTTAATGGAGCTGTCACTTCCTGTGAAAGCTCCATTTTTTTTGAACAGTATTGATAGAATACTTTCAGGTTAACACACCTTCACTACCTCCATATTCAATAATTTACCGAGCTTGTCAATTTTTGAACCAATATGCCCGATACCTACGGCACAATGATGAGCAGGTCCATAGCTATTCCAGTTATTTACAAAATTTCTTGCTCCGATTGGGAATTTATATCTGCTATTGGTATTACCTATCTGAAGAATTGGACCACTAACTGATTCGCCTTCTGCCACCAGAAGCATTAGTCCGCCGCCACTTTTTTCCGCAACGGATAGCAATGTCACCGGACCATTTTTTACCATCATTTCCACTGAAACGCCTTTGCCTACTTTTCCATGATATACATGCAGGGGGCGGACTCTGGTTTTACCTTCTGCAATTGCGATATGTCCGGGACCATCATGTCCCATTAAAATAACATCATCTTTAAAATCCATGGCATAATATTCGGTAAAAGAGCCTCCTGCACCAAATGAATCCATGATTTTCATCGCCTGAACATTTTTAATCTCATACTCACCGGCAACCGGGATTCCATTTGCGGTTAGGAGTGAATTTCCTAAAATGATGGAAGAAATAGCTTCTTCATTTTCAATATTCCCGGTGCCTTTATAATAATAAGCCATTGATCCTAGCTGATGTTTTGTTACCAGTTTATCAAGGGCTACCGAGGTAATCGCCGCTTTCTCCATCTCATCCGCAGGGCAATCAGATTGTACGTCAAAAGTCTCCGTGAAAATTTTAAGACGTTCCCTCATTTCTTCATTACTCACCTCTTTTCTCAGGCTAGCCAATTCTTCAACCTCAATAAGTTCAATGTGGCCTCCGAAATGAGCATATTGCTGGGTGAGATCTGTGTAAATATCCAGCATGCCGCTATAGTAATGTCCCATGCATCCCAGACGGTTATACGCCATAATATTGGCCACTCTGGCGGCTTGTACCCACTCAGTAACTTCATTCCAGCATACTTCATCATCATGCAACATTCCGGTGATCTGATGAAATTTTACACCTACCCTGTTAAAAACATTGGCGATCTCAGGTACAGGACATGCCGAACAATAGGAGAGCCATTCACCGGTCATTTTTGTCCGGTCGCTCATCGCATTAAAGGAGGTATAATCAATAGCAGCTTCGGGCGCCAGATTTAAAATAATGACAGGAACTTTGGCGCGCTGCACCACTGGCAGAACGGTTGATGACAGTGCATAAGTGGTAACATATAAAAAGATCAGATCTACATCCTCAGTTTTAAATAATTTACCGGTTTTAAAAGCTTTATCTGGATTATCTACTAGTCCGGCGTTAATAACTGATGGATGGATATCAGAAAGCTTTTGTTCTACTGTATTTAAATAGCTTTCCAGTCGTTCTTTCAAACCTTCAAACTGTGGCCAATAGGTATCCAGTCCGATGCCGAAAAGACCAATCTTCAAACTTGATTTATTGCCCATGTCATTGTTCAAATTATTCATGAAATATTTTATTAAACATTAATTAAAGATGCAACAGAAAAACCCAATTTCGAATTTTAATTCCACCCAATTCAGGATTAACTGACAAATGAAAATCCCTTAAAACTATAAAAGGCCTGCAGAATAATTCTGCAGGCCTTTTATTAATCTTCTGGCTTTAGGCTTTTAGCTTTTATCTTATTTAGAAAGGTACATTGATTTCTCTTTATACAGATGTCTGAAATAAGGATCTTCAAGGTCGCGTATAAAGCGGATCGATTCTCCGGTAGACTTCATTTCAGGTCCTAATTCCTTTTTAACTTCAGGGAATTTATCGAATGAGAATACCGGCTCTTTGATCGCATATCCAATAAGTTTACGCTCGATCTTAAAATCTTTCAATTTATTGACGCCCAGCATAATTTTGGTGGCAATATTGATATAGGGTACATCGTATGCCTTTGCAATGAAAGGAACAGTTCTCGAGGCTCTTGGATTAGCTTCGATTACATATACCTTTTCATCTTTGATGGCAAACTGAATATTCAATAATCCCCTTACATTCAAGGCTTTAGCAATGCGTTTAGTATACTCCTCCATCAGATCAGTTACCTTTTTTGAAAGGTTAAATGGTGGTAATACAGCGTATGAGTCACCTGAGTGAATCCCTGCCGGCTCAATATGTTCCATCAAGCCAATGATATGACAATCATCTCCGTCTGATATAGAATCAGATTCGGCTTCTTCGGCCCTGTCGAGGAAATGATCGATTAATACCCTGTTTCCCGGAAGGTTTCTAAGTAATTTTACAACAGCTTTTTCAAGGTCTTCATCGTTGATTACAATGCTCATCCCTTGCCCTCCCAGTACATAACTCGGGCGAACCAACACCGGATAACCAACTTTATGGGCAACTTCCAGCGCTTCTTCAGCGCTTTCAGCTACTCCATACAATGGGTAAGGAATATCCATATCTTTCAGCAAGTCTGAGAAACGACCGCGGTCTTCTGCAATGTCCATGCTGTCGAAAGAAGAACCGATGATCTTAATACCCTTTTGGTGCAGTTTCTCGGCCATTTTTAACGCAGTTTGTCCGCCTAGCTGAACGATCACACCTTCAGGCTTTTCAAGTTCAATGATCTCCCGCACATGTTCCCAGAAAACCGGTTCGAAATACAGCTTATCTGCCATGTTAAAATCGGTTGAAACCGTTTCCGGATTACAGTTGATCATAATTGCTTCAAAGCCCGACTCTTTTGCTGCAAGCAATCCGTGAACACATGAATAATCAAACTCTATACCCTGACCGATACGGTTGGGGCCGGATCCAAGGACGATGATTTTCTTCTTGCTGCTGACAATCGATTCGTTTTCGTCTTCGAAAGTGGAATAATAATATGGGGTTTTTGCCGGGAATTCTGCCGCACAGGTATCAACCATTTTATAGACCCGGTTTATACCCAGACTTTTGCGACGATCATAAACCTCATCTTCTGTTACATTTCCGAGCAGCCAGGCGATTTGAGCATCGGCAAAACCCTTTTGTTTTAATGTAATGAAGAAATCTTTAGGAATATTGTTTAATGAATAACGTTTAAGCTCGGCTTCCATATTGACCAGTTCCAGGATTTGTACCAGGAACCATTTATCAATATGTGTGATTTTGCGGATTGATTCCAAAGGAACGCCAAGGCTCATGGCATCTTTAACATGGAACAGACGGTCCCAGCTTGGGTGCTCCAGACTATGCATAATCTCATCCAGATTACGGCTTTGTCTGCCATCAGCGCCCAATCCCAAACGATTTGTTTCCAAACTCTGACAAGCTTTCTGAAGTGCTTCAATAAAGGTTCGTCCAATGGCCATAACTTCTCCTACAGATTTCATTTGCAGCCCCAGTTCTGTATTGGCACCTTTAAATTTGTCGAAGTTCCAGCGGGGTATTTTAACGATCACATAGTCAAGCGTTGGCTCAAAATATGCTGAGGTAGTTTTTGTGATCTGATTTTCAATTTCATCAAGATTATAGCCTATGGCTAATTTTGATGCAATCTTCGCAATCGGATAACCGGTAGCTTTTGAGGCCAGAGCAGATGAACGGGAAACCCTTGGATTGATCTCAATGGCAATAATAGCTTCGGTAACAGGATCAACAGAGAACTGTACGTTGCAACCACCAGCGAAATTTCCTATTGAGCGCATCATTAGGATTGCCTGATTACGCATTTCCTGATAACAACGATCACTCAGTGTCATGGCAGGAGCAACAGTGATGGAATCACCTGTATGAATACCCATAGGGTCGAAATTTTCGATCGAACAGATGATAATTACATTATCATTTCCATCTCTTAATAATTCAAGTTCATATTCTTTCCAGCCTAAAACTGCTTTTTCAACAAGAACTTCGTGTGTTGGCGAAGCCTGAAGACCACGGCTTAATGCCTGATCGAATTCTTCTTTCTTGTGAACAAAACCTCCTCCCGAACCTCCAAGTGTGTAGGATGGGCGAATAACAAGCGGAAAACCAATTAGCTGTGCGGCTTCTTTACCTTCGAGAAATGAATTGGCTATTTTGGAAGGGGCAACCCCTACTCCTATTTCTACCATCAGCTTACGGAACTCTTCACGGTTTTCAGTTTTTTCAATGGCAGCAATATCAACGCCTACAATCCTTACGTTGTATTTTTCCCAAATTCCTCTTTCTTCAGCTTCTTTACACAAGTTTAATGCTGTTTGTCCTCCCATAGTTGGCAAAACCGCATCAATCTTTTGTTCCTTCAGAATCTGCTCTATACTTTCACAGGTTAAGGGAAGCAGATATACATGATCAGCAATAACCTTATCTGTCATAATTGTGGCAGGGTTGGAGTTGATGATGGAAACCTTTATTCCTTCGTCTTTTAAGGAAAGTGCAGCCTGAGATCCGGCATAATCAAATTCGCAGGCCTGACCGATAACGATTGGTCCTGAACCAATGATCAGGATTGATTGGATGGAGGTGTCTAATGGCATAGTTCTTCTAAAATTTTAATTTCTACCGACAAAAGAGGAGATTACTATGCTGTGTAGAACAAAGAACCCGACTGTTTTGTCGGGATGCAAAGCTATATATTTTTATGCATTTTTAGACTGTTTTTTTCTAATTTATGGAATTTAGAGTAAAAAGGAATCTGACAGGGGTGTTATATACAGGCATATATCAGAATTTTACAAATCAAATAGAAATTATCAGAATTTTTCAATGATTGGAACGGGTTTTGAGCTTCTGAAAGATGTATTACTATTAATAAATTCATAGACCTTTATTCAGCCGGACAGAGTAATTTTAAAAAAGCAAAATCATGAAAAGATCAATTATTGCCATTGTTGTTATTACTTCAATATTAAGTGGATGTTCAGCTATTCAATCCATAGTGCGATCTACATTTCCATATACAGCAACTTTAAATGTTCCTGCAACATCAAGGACTGATGTTGCGCAATCGGTAAGTGCTCAGGCGAGCAGTTTTGACCAGATATTTACCGGTCAGGGTTCAAATACCAATGCTGTTTCAGAAGTACGCGTGTCATCTGTAAAACTAGATGTCACTTATCCTCAGGGCCAGAGCTTTGGGGTATTCAAATCTGTAAAGATTTATATTTCACGCGGCGACAGTTCCAGGGAGCTCCTTATTGCAACACGCGAGAATATAGCATCAACCCTTGGGAATAGCGTGATGCTTGATGCCGATACAACGGTCCTTCTTGATGAATTTATCAAAGAATCCACGGTTCGTATCAGAATGGAGTATGTCTTACGTGATGCTACAAGTGCAGATATGACAATTAAAGCAAGTCTGGGATTTAATGCCGGTCCCAATACGAACAAGTAATATTATTAAAAGGAGATAAATTATTGCCCTGCAGCTTTATATTTGCCCAGATGGATTTTATTTCTGTTTTTACTGATTGGTTTTGGAATCAAAGTTTTCTTGAAACTTTGGGGGTAATTACAGGTCTTTTATGTGTTTATCTGGCCGCGAAAAATAATATCTGGAATTGGCCAATCGCAATTATCAGCGTTCTGATCTATATTTTCATTTTTTTTGAATCAAAATTATATGCCGATACAGGTCTGCAGATCTATTTTTTAATGATGAATTTTTATGGATGGTATTTTTGGAGCAGAAAACCTGAACTTAAAAAAGTTCCTGTCTCTTCGATTACTTTTAAAGAGATCATTCTGTCTGTTGCAGGGATTTTGGTTTTTACAGCATTTTTGGGCTTCTTCCTGTACAATCGGACAGATGCATCATTTCCATTTATAGATAGTTTCTGTACAGCATGTAGTCTGGTTGCCCAGGTATTTCTTGCCCGAAAGGTCCTGGAAAACTGGCTGATCTGGATCTTTGTTGACATCATTTATGTTGGAGTATACATTTCTAAGGATTTGCACCTGACTGCCGGTATGTATGCCCTGTATATCATCATTGCAGCATTAGGTTATCGTGACTGGAGAAGGGAATATCAGGGAAGCCGGGTTATATTAAAGGTTCAGGACCAGATTTTATAGCTGTAATGGAAAATTCAGAGGTTCTTAACAAGAAATTGATCAGGATTGCAGTCGTTGGTCCTGAATCTACCGGAAAATCTACAATTTCCCGGCAACTCGCATTGCATTATAATACGGTATGGGTACCTGAATACGCCCGTGGGTATTGCGAAAAACTTGTCGCTGAATGTACCTGGGAAGATGAGATCAATATGTTCAAAGGTCAGCTTGAATTGGAAGAGCAGATGTCACCTCTTGCCAATCGTCTGCTAATTTGTGATACTACTTTTATTACTGTAAAAATCTGGAGTGATCATATGTTTGGCCGCGCCCCCCAGGAAGTAATTGAAAAACTTCCGGTTCACAACTATGACCTCTATTTATTGATGAACATCGATCTTCCATGGGAGGAAGATCCGCTACGAAATTTCCCGCATATGCGTGAACATTTCATGCAGGTTTGGCATAATGAACTGAAAGCGCTTGGTGCTACCTATAGTTTAATTTCCGGGAATGAGGAACTTAGATTCAAAAATGCCATCCAGACAATTGATTCCTATTTGTCCATGAGCTGAGTTTTGTTTTCTCTTCATGGTATTCAGTTGGGAAAGTAGTTATTAGTTTCCAGGTTTTTTAAATTTCGGAATCTGATAATACTGCGTAATTTGGCTTAGGGATCGCAGCGGCAGCTTTTTGCCCAGAGAAAATTTTCAGTTCATCAGGATTTTAAGGGCAAAAACTATAGCGTAGAGCCCGGCCTTCAGGCAAGCCCCGAATGGATATTTAGCATAAAATTCGAAAGGCAACCCTTAAAGCAAAAAGTTCAAAGCCGAAAGCCAAAACCCAAAAGTGCTTTTCAAAATTCAAAACCTGATGTTAAGCCATCAGTCTCCTTCAGACCTCAGACCTCCTC
>CAZTRY010000035.1:16536-33153 GCA_964616525.1 uncultured Sphingobacterium sp.
CCACCAATTAAATATTTCCCTTACCTTGATGCAACGTGGGAATAATCCCTGCGTCTATTGATTAAGAAAAGCGTAAAAATTTGGAAGCTGTTTACGTAGATCAGCATTATGACCTTGTGGTTGAATGCAGAAACGGTAGTAGGAAGGCACAAAATGAATTGTACAAACTCTATTCAAGAGCCATGTTCAATATTGCTATGCGCATTCTGAATGATGAGGATGAGGCGGCAGACGTGCTGCAGGAAGCATTTATAGATGCTTATACCCGAATCGCCGATTTCAGACAGGAGACTACTTTCGGTTTGTGGATGAAGCAGATTGTCATCAACAGATCAATCAGTCAGATCCGTAAGCGCAAAATGGAACTGATTCCGATTGATGATACAGATGTAGAATCCATTCCGGATGAGGAGGCAAGGGATAACTCAGAATTCGAAATGCAGGTGCGGCAAGTACAGGCGACCATCCAGCAGCTTCCGGATGGATACCGTTTAGTACTTACGCTGTACCTGCTGGAGGGTTATGATCATGAAGAGATTTCACAGATTTTGCGCATCAGTGAAAATACTTCTAGGACCCAGTTTATGAGAGCAAGAAGAAAGCTTATTGAATTACTGAGGAGTCAGGGGATAAGTTATAATTAATAATAAGATCCATTAAGACAGGATCAGGGAGAGGAAAAAGATGAAAGACAAATTAGAAAATTTTATCAAAGATAACAGGAGTGATTTCGACCAGTTCGAACCCCCTGCTGATTTGTGGGCTAAAATTGAGAGACAGCTGGATGAAAAACAGATAGGTATTACCCCTAATAAACCTGAGAAAAGAGAACGGGTTGTTCGGCTGAGTTTCCTGATTAAACTGGCGGCTTCAGTTATTCCGATTTTGTTTGCAGGTATCTGGTTTTACCAATACCAGTTTAAGCAATCATCCTATCTAAGCAATATCGACCCGCAACTGGCTCAACAACAGGTACATTATGCATCCCTGATAGAAGTTAAAAGGAGCGAGTTAAAAAGGATTGAGAAAGAAGAACCCCAGCTTTATCAGGAATTCTCCGAGGAGATCAAAAAGATGGATGCTAATTTTCAAAAATTAAAGCAGGATTTACCTGCAAGTCCTAACCAGGAAGAAACGGTTAAGGCGATGATCCGAAATCTTCAGATACAGATCGAATTATTGAATCAGCAACTTGAAATAATACAACAGATTAACCAATTAAAAAAAGAACAAGGTGATGGCACACAAAATATTTAAGAAAGCATTGCTGTTTGCTTTGACGATGCTCTTTATAGAATTAGCATCAGCTCAGACAGTTGAACCTGCCCGGCCAAAGAGTAACAGAACGAACTCAGAACTTAAAAATATTGAGATAGAAATAGCCGAAGCATTCAAAACAGTTGCAGTTGAAATTAAAAATATTGATTTCGAGAAAATCGGAAAAACGGTAGCGCTTGCTACCCGCGAGCTTAGAAAGGAAATGGAAGACATTCAGATTGTTGTCTCAGACATTCAGATTCCTGAAAACCCTGAAGAACCAGTTGAATTGACCGGAACCGCCGAAAAGATCAAAAATATTAGCAGAACCTTTTCTGTTGATAATAATGATAAGCTTTCTGTAAATAATCAATATGGAAAAGTTTCGGTTCATACCTGGGCAAAAAATGAGATAAAAGTTGAAATTGAAATTAAGGCTTATGAGGCATCAGAGAATGGTGCTGAAAACCTGCTCGAAAGTGTAAATATTGCAGAGCTGAGAGAAGGGAATCTCATTAGTTTTAAAACAAATTTTGAAAAGACTTCTCTGAATTTCTGGTCGAGGGTGAAGAATGGGCAGGAAGAACGCAGAGGGGTTCAGGTAAATTATCTGATTTATATGCCATCAAAGAATCCATTGGATATCAGTAACCGTTATGGTAAAACTGAGATTGATGACTTTAGCGGACCAGTAAATATTTCGAGCTCCTACGGTTCCCTTACATCAGGAAAGCTGGATAATCCTGCAAACCAGGTAAAAGTTAGTTATGGTTCAGCAAGTATTGATAACTTCATAAATGGAAATCTTTCTGTTGCCTATGGTAGTTTAACATTGAACCAGGCCGCTAAACTGAATGCGACTATAAAATATGGTAAAGCTACCATTGCACAACTTAGTCAGGGAGGTGATTTTAATATCGCTTATACCGGCGGTTTTAAAATAGATGAAGTAGATAAAAGTGTTAAGAATCTGAATATCAATTCTTCCTATTCCGGTGTATCATTAGGTCTGGAAGAGGGTGCAAATTTCGACTTTGATGTAACTGTAAACTATGCCGGTTTTAATTACAGTAATAGCCGTGTAAATCTTGTTGAGCAGATTACTTCATCAGATAAGCCAAAATCATGGAGCCCCAGCAAAAACTACAAAGGGCAGATTGGTAAGGGTTCGGATAACCGCATCATTATTAAATCGAATTATGGAGGAGTAAAATTTTTATAATCCTTCAATTGTCATTAAAACCTCCTCCTATTTACGGGGAGGTTTTTTTGTTTTATTTCTATATGGTTTTAATTTACATTTGATGAAAGTTAAAAACTATGGAATGGTTAGCAAATCCTGAGATCTGGATATCATTGATTACATTAACGGTGCTTGAGATAGTACTTGGAATAGATAATATCATATTTATTTCGATTATGGCCTCTAAGTTGCCGGCAAATAAACAAAAGAAAGCCCGTCAGCTGGGTTTAGCTTTGGCAATGATAACCCGTGTATTGTTGCTTCTTTCATTAAGCTGGATTATGACCCTGACTAGTCCGCTGTTTAATATTGGTGAATGGATCGGCTTAAGCGATGCCGAATTATTAGAGAAATTTGCTATTTCAGGCCGTGATCTCATTCTGCTTAGCGGAGGATTATTCCTGATCTATAAAAGTACCACAGAAATTCATGATAAGCTTGAAGGTGAAGAACATAAATCAGAGACCAAAGCAGTGGTAACTTTTTCGGGTGTTATCATTCAGATCCTTATTCTTGATGTTGTTTTCTCTCTGGATTCTGTGATTACAGCAGTAGGAATGGCTGATCATATCGAAGTGATGATCGCCGCTGTGGTTATTGCTGTCTTCGTGATGATGCTTTCTGCGGGAGGTATCAGCGATTTTGTAAACAAGCACCCAACAGTAAAAATGCTGGCCCTGTCTTTCCTTCTTTTAATTGGAGTATCGCTTTTAGCCGAAGGGTTTGAACAGCATATTCCAAAGGGATATATCTATTTTGCAATGGCGTTTTCTGTACTGGTAGAAATGCTGAACCTTAAAATGAATAAGGGTAAGAAGCCCGTTCAATTGCATAATGTACCTGAGGATTAATAGCCGGATCTTTAACTGATTCTGCACAGCAACCCTTTTAAATATTCGCCTTCCGGGAAGGATGACCTTACCGGATGGTCTGCGGGTTGAGAGAACTGCTGGATAAACTGTACATTTTTACCTGCATCAAGTGCTGCCCAGGCTAATATTTGCTTAAACGTAGTAATATCCACTGCTCCTGAGCAGGAAAATGTCGCCAGAAGACCGCCTTCATTGAGCAGGAGCATCGCCATCCGGTTTAGATCTTTATATGCTCTTGAGGCTCTGGTTAAAGCCGACCGGGATGGGGCATATTTGGGAGGATCCAGAATGATAATATCAAATTTTTCATTTTCTTCCCTGAACATTCTCAATTGCTTATTTACATCAGACTGTATTTGCCTGTGCGGGATATTTTGAAAATTATTGATCTCAATATTCCTCCTCAGGGTATCAAGGGCAAGGGCTGAACTATCTACACTGATAACTTCTGAAGCCTGGTTTTTCATAGCGTTCAGACTGAAACCTCCTGAATAGGAAAAGCAATCCAGTACTTTTTTTCCTTTTGTATATTCTGCAACCCATTTTCGGTTATCGCGCTGATCACAATAGAAACCAGATTTCTGACCCTCGGCAATATTGACCTGATAAAATATGCCGTTTTCACATACAGTTACGAATTCAGGAGGTTCTGTGCCAAGCAGAATTCCCCCTGAAGAAGCTTCCATACCTTCATGTGCACGTGCTGAAGCATCACTTCTGTCAAAAATACCTTTGGGTTTTAATAAATTCTGCAGTTCATCCAGCAGAATATGTTTAATTCGCTCAACACCGGAAGTTAATATTTGTACTGAAAGAAAATCGGCATATCGGTCCACAATCAGTCCCGGCAGGTAATCTGCTTCACTAAAAATTACCCGATAGGTGTTTGTTTGATCAGTATGCAAGTCTGTTCTGAGCTGAAGGGCAGTTTTGATTTTTTTCCTCCACCAGACTTCATTGATTTCGGTTTCCAGGTTCCATTCGAGTAAGCGAACAGCAACCCGTGATTGATTATTAAAGAATCCGTAGGCAAGAAAATCATTATTGCTGTCGGTGACCATGATGATATCGCCATTTTGAGGCTTTCCCTTAATATGATCTATAGCACCCGAAAATACCCATGGGTGTAATTGTCTGACAGCTTTTTCTTTACCTTTTTTTAATCTTACCGAATCCATCCCGCAAAGTTATCAAAGTGTTCCCCATTTCCTATTCACTATTTCCCATTTCCTTATACCTTTGCCTCATGGAACAGATACAATGGTCAGATTTTGAGAAGGTAGCATTAAGGGTAGGTACGATTCTTGAAGTTCTTGATTTTCCTGAAGCCAGAAAGCCTGCCTACAAAATAAAAGCTGATTTTGGAGATTTAGGTGTGAAATGGAGCAGTGCACAAATTACCAGACATTACACAAAATCAGAATTGATAGGCAGGCAAATAGTAGGGGTTTTGAATTTTCCAAAAAAGCAAATTGCAAACTTTCATTCAGAGTTTCTGGTGACAGGTTTTGAAGATCAGGATGGCTATATCGTTTTAACCTCTGTGGAACGTCCGGTCCCCAATGGCTCAGCATTATTATGAAATACGTAAATTTTACAGATGAGCCTGAACATAATCAGGACGATTTTTTTATGGCAGAAGCCCTGAAAGAAGCACATAAGGCTCTTGCTCTTGATGAAGTGCCTATTGGTGCAGTTATTGTTCATGGAGGGAAAATAATAGGCAGAGGCCATAACCTGACCGAACAACTGAATGATGTTACCGCTCATGCAGAGATGCAGGCTTTTACAGCAGCTGCAAATTATACCGGTGGTAAATATTTAAGGAATTGCACCCTTTACGTTACTATTGAACCTTGTGTGATGTGTGCAGGTGCAGCCCACTGGACTCAGATTGGCCGTATTGTCTATGGTGCTGAGGATATAAAACGGGGCTTTTCACAAATCAGTAAACAGATACTTCATCCTAAAACAGAACTGGTTTCGGGGGTATTAGCTGAAGATTCTGCGAAGCTTATGAAAGAGTTTTTTATTTCCAGAAGGAACAAAACTTGACAACTAATTGAATAAATTCTCATAATTCGGTCTTATATTTGTTATAGAATAAATCATTAACCTAAATACAAATATTATGGCATTTGAATTACCTGCGTTAGCTTACGCAACAGACGCTTTGGAACCACATATTGACAAGATGACTATGGAAATCCACCATGGTAAGCATCATCAGGCTTATGTAGATAATGTAAACAAAGCATTGGCAGGAACCGATGGCGAAAATCAGAAGATTGAAGATCTGATGAAAAATATTTCGAAGTACCCTATGGCGGTAAGAAATAACGGTGGAGGCCACTTTAATCATACACTTTATTGGTCAGTAATGTCGCCAAACGGCGGTGGTGCTCCTTCAGGAGAGCTTGCTAAGGCTATTGATGCTGCTTTCGGATCATTTGATGAATTCAAGAAAAAATTTGCTGAAGCTGGTATGACCCGCTTCGGTTCCGGATGGTCGTGGCTTTCAGTAGGATCGGACGGAAAATTACAGGTTAGTTCTACTCCAAATCAGGACAATCCATTAATGGATATCGCAGAAGTGAAAGGTACCCCAATTTTAGGGATGGATGTTTGGGAGCATGCTTATTATCTTAAATATCAAAACAAACGTGCTGATTACGTTGCAGCATTTATGAATGTTGTTAACTGGGATGCTGTTGCTGAGCGCTTCTCGAAAGCAAAGTAATTGCATGTTGCAATAAAATTGAAATAGTGATGTAATTCTATTTACATCACTATTTTTATTTTAAAGGCAGATGGAAAATTTATCTTTTCTTACTGCCTTCCTGATGTTCGATTTTTATCTTCATTCAACCTGTTAGGCGGTTTTTTTACAGCTGGGGCATATACCCGACTTTTGTCGCTTTAGATTTTTTCACACGAATTGTCTATGTGATTTCAAAATTCAGCAGTAAAAATTATTCTGGTTTAATCTCCATAATTTCCTTTTTCTTTTTGTTGCGCATCCTTTTTGGAATGGCTTCCATAATTTCCTTCTCCAGGATTAATATCAGCTTGCGCTTAAGGAAATTTCTATGCGTAACAATACTTATTTCTCGGCTTGGTTCGGGAGTTTTAAAATAACGTACCCGGTCAAGCTGCTTAACTGAAAAATCACTTATTGAAAGCTCGGGCAATAGCGTAATACCTTTGTTCAGTTCAACCATGCGTTTGAGGGTTTCAACACTATCTGTATTGTATTCAAGAGATTTCTGCTCATCTGTTTTTTTACGGTTACAAATATTCAGGATCTGATTGCGCATACAATGACCTTCATTCAGCAGCCAGAGTTCTTCAGGATTTATATCTTTTGCTGAGATGTTCTTTTTGTTGATCAGAGGACTTGATTTAGAGAGGTATACCACGAATGATTCATAAAACAGAGGTGTTTCACAAAGGCTTTTATCCTCAAGTGGTGTTGATAATATCCCACAATCAAGCAAGCCGTTTTTTAGTTCCTGAATGATCTGATCGGTCATATATTCCCATATCTGTAACTGAACATCCGGGTATTTTTCCATAAATGAGGAAATTACTTTTGGCATCAGATATGGCGCCATGGTTGGGATTACCCCGATTCTGAGTTCGCCTGTAATAATGTTTCTCTGATTGCTTATCAGCTCATTTAGCTTGTAACTCTCTTTTAGTATGATTCTGGCCTGTTCTATTACTTCAGCTCCAATCTCGGTTGGTAAAACGGGCTGCTTACTTCTGTCGAAAAGCTTTACACCGAGGGTTTCTTCCAGTTTCTGTACCTGCATACTCATAGTAGGCTGGGTTACAAAGCACTTCTCTGCAGCAATTCCGAAACTTCTGTATGTATCTACAGCCACTATATACTCTAATTGCACTAAGGTCATCTCATAGATTTTAACTATGTAAATATAATTATTATTGATTGTATTGATATTAAAATATTTTATACATTTGCGCCATAATAAAACCAATTATAATCTGTAAGAGGGTTCTGTCGTTAAGATGGGACCCTTTTTGTTTGACAGCAATAATTATTAATGTTGTAATTGACCCATTCTATTTACTTATTTTTGGCATGAATGCCACAGATGGAAGATCCAAAGTCAACAAGAATAAACAAGTACTTAAGTGAAATAGGCTATTGTTCACGAAGAGCTGCAGATAAACTCATTCTTGAAAATCGTGTAACCATTAATGGCGTGGTACCTGAAATGGGGACTAAAATAGTCCCGGATGATGAGGTTAGGGTTGATGGAAAACTGGTTTCTACACCAGAAGAAAGGCCGGTTTATATTGCATTCAACAAACCGGTAGGAATAGTCTGTACAACGGATACCAAAGCTGAAAAAAATAATATTATTGATTATATCAAATATCCCAAGCGTATTTTCCCAATTGGTCGCCTTGATAAGGCAAGTGAAGGACTGATCTTGCTGACAAGTGACGGAGATATTGTCAATAAGATTTTGCGGGCCAGGAATAATCACGAAAAGGAATATCTTGTTTCTGTAAATAAGGCTATAAATCCTGAATTTCTAAAAAGGATGCGGAACGGAATCCCAATCCTGGATACCATAACCCGTAAGTGTGTTGTGGAACAACTGGATAAGAATAGATTTAAAATAATACTGACTCAGGGACTGAACAGACAAATTCGACGAATGTGTGAATATCTGGATTATAAGGTAGTTAAACTAAAAAGAGTTAGGATAATGAATATCCGGCTGGATACACCCATTGGAAAATGGAGATATCTGACAGATGATGAATTGAATGAGATTACAAGATTAATTTCCGGCTCTGCTAAAACTCATTTTGATGAGTAATGAATAAAATTTTAATTGGACACGATTTAAAATTTATAAACCACATAGAAACATAGCATTTTATTGTTATAACTATCTTTATAGAAATAGATAGCCGCAAAGCTGTAAAAGATGCTGCATTTAAAGCTAAATAAAAGTCAAAAAATACGGTTAACTATTGATTCTCACACATTTGTGTGTCGAACTCGTGTTATTTCAATAAATTAGTTTCCTCATCCGGGAATACAACAACCGGTTTATAATTTCTGGCCTCTTCTGCATCCATAATAGCATAGGTTATGATTATGATTACATCACCTTTCATGACCCTCCGTGCAGCTGCACCATTCAGGATAATATCCCCGCTTCCCCTTCTTCCGGTTATTGTATAGGTTTCAAAGCGTTCACCGTTATTATTATTAACGATCTGTACCTTTTCACCCTCCAGAATATTTGCCGCATCCATTAGGTCCTGATCTATTGTAATACTGCCTACATAGTTAAGATCTGCATCTGTTACTTTAACCCTGTGAATCTTTGATTTTAATATGTGAATTTGCATGGGACAAAGTTATGGATTTAATGGAATATTGGATTATTGAATTCAGGATATTGCATTCACAATAGAAATGGAGGCATTATTGTATTTGAATGCTGAAAATATCTGGATGAAAGCTATTTATATTTTGCTAAAAAGTATTAAAGACCTAAATTGTTTTGAATTGGAAAACATTCTTTGGTAATTGAAAACAATTGGAAGGTAATTTTATATATCTATGAAAAATAAACGCAGAGATTTCCTTAAGCTAAGCGGGCTTGCCGGACTTACTTTAGCCAGTGATGGAGTTCTTGGAGGCTTAAAAGCAGCTTCATTAAGCAGTAGTGCGCAGCATATTCTTACTGATTCTAAGCCACAAAGTGCAGAAAGAGATTATCTGTTTAATGAACAAATAAAACAGAATTTTGAAATAGCTAAAAATATACTTAAACCAAGTCAGAAGCAGCTGGAACATGGTTTAGAGTTACACAGAAACTCTTTAGTAATTGACTGCTATGGCTTCATGCCATCGGCTGCACCAGATGCTGCATTGATAAATTCGGCGATTGATTCCAATGCATCCCCCCTTGAACTACAAGACTTGATGGAGAATCAATCCATGACCCGGTTTGTGATCAATCAAAGAGAAAGGGAGGAATTAGAAAATGCCTGGAAGGCTTCGGGGGTAACTTGTGTAGTACAAAATACCGGTGAAGAAGGGAATGGAATTAGTCGTTTGCTCAAGCGCTTATCCAACTTCACATATTCGACTGATATGATGAGCGAATTTGTTCGTAAAGCAGTAAGTCCCAATGATATTCTCCAGGCTAAAAAGGAGAACCGTCACGCTCTTTATTTTACCGGCAATGGAGTTCCTTTACCACAGGATTGGATTTCGGTTGAGGATGAATTACGATATATAAGTGTTTTCTTCAATTTAGGAATAAGAATGATGCACCTTACCTATAATAGAAGAAATGTAATTGGTGACGGTTGTGCAGAAACCGCTAATGGTGGATTGAGTGATTTTGGCAGGCATGTAGTGAAGGAAATGAATCGTGTTGGCGTTATTGTAGATATAGCACATTCGGGCTGGCAAACAAGTTTGGAAGCAGCTCAGACTTCGGAGAAACCTATGGTAGCCAGTCATACCACGGTAGCTTCAATTAATAAACATATTCGCTCGAAACCCGATCCTGTAATTCGTGCGATAGCCGATACAGGTGGATATATAGGAATTTGCTCTATTCCCAGATTTCTTGGAGGCAGCGGTGATATTTCAATGGTGATGAAGCATATTGATTATGTTGTAAAGAACTTTGGTTCTGACCATGTTGCTATTGGAACAGATGTAGCTTACAGATCCAGATTTTCCGGTGAAGAAAGCAGTAAAATCGCTACCCGTAAGCCCGAAAGAACCCGATGGGAGGCACTTTGGCCACCTGATGATTTCAAAGAATCCTCCGGGATGATTCAAAGTTTGGCATGGACAAACTGGCCATTATTTACTGTGGGTATGGTACAAATGGGATATTCAGATGAAGTAATACAAAAGATTTTAGCAGGAAATGTCATGCGGGTAGCAAAAGCAGCTCTTACCTAATCTTTCATTAATAATACAGCGCTTTTTTGAATGTCTTTTAAATATCGCCCTGTGTGAACTTATTTACTGTGTTTGAATGGATATTTAAGTGCCATAAATAGAGTCAAAAATAGACCGACTAAAAATAACCCGCCCATATATCCGAATACGGCATATTTTTCCTTGGCTACCTCTCTGCCCAGCTCGGGGCCGTATATTGCAGCAAAGAGCCAAACAAAGGGATATAGAAACCCGCCAATCGCAGTAGCATAGGAACTGATGTTTTTTATTCTATCAGGTGCAGATAAAAATGAAATAAAAAGCAATACGCCCATTACCATTGCTCCTATTCCTGTTGCATGAAAGTGAAATCTCTGATAATACCGCCAGTTTTTATCTGCCTCAGACTTTAAAACAGCATCCTTTTCTGAAGCATCCTGAATGAGATTGATCTGTTCGTTTTTGCTTAAACCTTCCTTGATCTTGTCCTTAAAAAAGTCTTCATTGGCTCCGAAAATAATAGAAATAAATACTCCGCTGATCAGTGTGAGTATAGCAATTACGAATGGAATTCTGCTGGTCATGATGCCTGATTTTTTAGACAAGTTAACAAAATATACCTTTGCAATAGTAAAAATAAACGAAGCAATTCTCTTGCGATGAAATAAGTATTTATGGACAAAGCATAATTGATGCTGCTCAGTATTTTTATTCTACCGTTACAGATTTTGCGAGGTTTCTTGGCTGATCAACATTACATCCCCTTAATACCGCGATATGATATGATAAAAGCTGTAATGGAATAGTAGCAAGAAGTGGCAGGAAGATCTCGTCAGCATCTGGTATTTCTATCGTGAAATCGGCCATGTTCTTAACTACAGTGTCTCCTTCTGTAACTATAGCGATCACCCGGCCCTTTCTGGCTTTAACTTCTTGAATGTTACTGATCACTTTTTCGTAAGAAGAGTTTTTTGTAGCAATGAATACAACTGGCATTTCTTCGTCTATCAGGGCGATAGGGCCATGTTTCATTTCAGCAGCAGGATAACCTTCCGCATGAATGTAGGAGATTTCCTTCAACTTTAGGGCACCTTCAAGTGCAACCGGAAAACCGCTTCCTCTGCCTAAAAACAAGAAGTTACTTGCATCCTTGAAGGCCTCGGATATATTTTTTATGCTATCATTCGAAAGCAGACATTTTTCAACGAGTGCCGGAATATTGTCGAGTTCAGTAAGCAGATGAACCATTTTGCTTTGTGTAATCTTACCCCTTTGCTGTGCCATATATAAGGCCATTAAGGTAAGAACGGTTACCTGGGCTGTAAATGCTTTGGTTGAGGCAACACCTATTTCAGGTCCGGCATGGGTATATACACCTGCATGGCTTAGCCTGGGTATTGAAGCACCAACAACATTACAAATTCCAAAAATAGTTGCGCCCTTGGATTTTGCAAGTTCAATTGCAGCCATAGTATCGGCTGTTTCTCCTGATTGAGATATGGCAATTACAATATCTTTTTCGGAGATTATCGGATTACGATACCTGAATTCTGATGCGTATTCAACCTCTACAGGGATACGGGAATATTCTTCTATCAGATATTCTCCAACCAGGCCGGCATGCCAGGAGGTTCCGCAGGCAACGATCACAATACGGTCTATATGTTTGAGCTTTTCTGCATATTCTTTGATACCACCCAATTGAACATAACCTTCATCAGGATAGATACGACCCCTCATACAATCTTTGATCGATCTTGGCTGTTCAAAGATCTCCTTGAGCATAAAATGATCGAATCCGCCTTTTTCAAGCATCTCAAGCTTTAATTCCAGCTCCTGGATATAAGGGATTTGAATAGTATTGTCAATATTCTTAATCAGTATTTCATCCCGTTTGATAAAGGCGATTTCATTATCATTGAGGTAAATCACATTTTTGGTGTATTCAATTATCGGGGAAGCATCTGATGCAATAAAATATTCGCCTTCTCCAACTCCCAGTACCATCGGGCTACCCTTACGTGCAGCAATCAGTTCATCAGGTTCATCCTTATCCATAATGACAATGGCATAAGCGCCAACCACTTTATCAAGGGCAACTCTGACTGCCTCCCTGATGTCAAGACCTGTCTGGAACTGGATATCTTCAATAAGGTGAATCAGAACTTCAGTATCGGTATCACTTTTGAAAATATGGCCTCTGGATAACAATGCCTCTTTCAGGCTTGAATAGTTTTCAATAATACCATTGTGGATAATTGCCAGGCGGCCATCACCTGAAACATGGGGATGTGAATTTCGGTCTGAAGGTTCACCATGTGTGGCCCAGCGTGTATGCCCCATCCCAAGGGAACCACTCAGGTTTTCTCCCTCAACTGATTGCTTCAGGTCACTTACTTTCCCCGCCTTCTTATAAATACTCAGATGGCCGTTCATGAGTGCCACTCCGGCACTGTCATAACCCCTGTATTCAAGACGTTGAAGGCCCCTGATAATAATAGGCCAGGCCTCGCGGTGCCCAATATAACCAACTATTCCACACATAACTACGAATAATTAAATGCCGAAACTAAGGATTTGATTCATTAAAATAAAGGGCAGGATGAATTAATTTATCTTACTATAAATTATTCTGAGCTTCATTTGATAGTTGACACCTGATTTTCCACTACCAATCACTGCTCCATCAGCTGCGCTTCCGGATACAACCGGACCTGCTGAACGATTAAATGATGTATTTACAGGGGCAATATAGGTATCGTACTGCTTCAGTTTACCTTTGATGATATCCTGAACATAGCTTGTGATCTGAAACTTGTAGTGTTTTTTACTCGAGTCATAAAATCCACCGAAATCTAGATCGGTTAGTGAAAATGCTGGTTCTGTACTAAAATCGGGAATAAATTGCCTTTGGTTTGCAATATCCGTACGGTACATGATTAGTCTGGACGCAGGTTTAAATGCATCCGACCCACCTGCTACTGAAACAATTAGTTCTGCCTTATTGATGGTTATTTTTCCAAGGTTTTTTAACTTTTCAATATGAGGAAAGCGGATTTTTGTTCTTAATCCAGCCAGTCCCTGTACATAGGTTAAATTTTGTTGGCTGGTACTGTTCAGGTTAGCGGGAATATCTGTCCCGCTATAATCATGTTTAAAATCGGCAATAACCGGTACCGAATTATTCACAATTGGAAATTTGTGTAAACTGGTGTCAATTAAAGCACCATTCTGACTTTTGTAATAAATTTCCAGTCTGCTGGAGTCTGTAAGATTAAAGAAGGCAACGCCACCTGGTCCGGTACTTTGTGCCTTGTTAATGGTAAGATAAAACCCTTTAACAGCCTTATTCAACAATTCATTGCTGCTTAATGTGGTGCTGCTTGCATTCAGAAAGTTAGCTGTAACAAAGCCAGGATTGATTGGTATCCGCATCTGAGGTGCCCGGGTCACCTGAATATCAGGTTTACCTGTTACAATTTCAGTAATTCTGACACTGTCTTTGACACTGAATCTAAGTTTTTTACTCCCGAGTACTGTTGAACCATAGCTTTGAGGCTGGGTATTGTAGTATTTTACTGAAGTACTTAAAGCATTATTAAGCTGATGAACATCAACCTGAAAATTCGATGTGCTGTCTCCATAAAACTCTTTGGCATAGTATAATACCAAAACTGCTGAATCAAGTGTTGGTGTGGTGCCGAAAGTCAGCCCTGGAGGATCAAGTGTCAGTGACATCGCAATATTGGCCGTAGTCTTTCCAAAAATCGGGTCCACCATATATCCAAGCGGATATTTATCAAGGGTATTGGTAACCATGGTGTCCTCCTTAACTGTGGATGATATAACAGTAATTGTATCTGTAAAGCTACCCGTAACTTCAGTAGCCGGGTCGACATCAAGGCCAATAGAATCTGTATTCTGACAGCTGCTTAAAATAAAAAGACTTATCAACAGCGTTAATAAGTCCAGTTTGTATAATTTCATCCGTATTACATTAATTTTTAAAAGCTTGCAGTCTCCTTAGCATTTTTTTATCATCCCTTAATTTCCGGGAGTTCTGCTTTTACGCTTAGGCTAATGACACTAATTCTTCGCTAGCAATTTCTTCGTAAAGGTTATAATAATTTTCGTAATCTGAAGTGGAATTGAATTCCAAATGCGGTTTATTAGATTTTTTAACAAACTTTAACACTTCTTCATTGATATTTTCGCAGGCACATACCACTGCATCAGAATAAGAGATCGCTCCCAGGTTCAGTGCGGTATTGGTAGCCTCAGAATACATTTCTGTATGTTCAGCATTCATTCCGTTCATAATTGCTTTGGTAGCAAATTCTGCACTCAGGGAGGTGTCAAAATTATCTTCATATAAAGAATAAACCACTTTTGAATTCTTAAAAGTAGGGTCTTCTTTATACAAGGTTTTCAAATAAGCAGGTACAAGTGCACTCATCCATCCATGACAGTGTACAACATCTGGAGACCAGCCTAGTTTTTTAACGGTTTCGAGGGCTCCTTTACAGAAGAATATTGTTCTTTCGTCGTTGTCAGCATAGAATTTGTTGTTATTGTCTGTAAATACATGCTTTCTCTGAAAGTATTCTTCATTATCGAGGAAATATACCTGCATTCTGGCTGAAGGGATTGAAGCAACCTTGATAATCAGTGGGTTATCATTATCATTTATGATAATGTTCATTCCCGAAAGTCGAATTACTTCATGTAGTCTGTTGCGGCGCTCATTAATATTTCCAAAACGTGGCATCAGAATTCGGATCTCAAATCCTTTGTCCTGCATTGCCTGAGGTAAGTGACGGGTAATCTCAGAAATTTTGGTAAGTTCAAGGAAAGGCGACATCTCATGCGTAATAAAAAGAATCTTCGTTTTTGCCATCTCCGGTTTGATTAATTTGAGTTTAAGAAAAGTTTTCGAAGAGCAAAGGTAATCATTATCTTATGAATTATCAACGAATTACGCAAGTTGTTTTGGTTCTGTTTAAGTATTTAACCATTTTTGAGCCCATTAAAATCAAATAATAATTTGAAAATCTTCAACAACAGAGAAGCCATTCATCACTATTTGGATGATTTACGTTCCGAAGGCAAGTCCATTGGATTTGTCCCGACAATGGGTGCTTTGCATGCGGGTCACTTATCCCTGATAGAAGCGGCTCGCAGGAAGACAGATGTTGTGGTTTGCAGTATTTTTGTAAACCCGACGCAATTTAATGATAAAAAGGATCTGGAAAATTATCCAAGACCTATAAAAGAAGATCTCAAAAAGTTAGAAGAATTTAAGTGTGATGTTTTGTTTCTTCCTGAAGTGGATGAAATGTATAATAGTTCAGAATTCTGGAAAATCGAGCTGGGAAATCTTGATAAGATCCTCGAAGGAAAGATCAGGCCGGGTCATTACCAGGGAGTCACTCAGATCGTAAAGAAGCTTTTTGACACCGTAAAACCTGATTATGCATTCTTTGGGCAAAAGGATTATCAGCAGATTATGGTAATTGCACACATGGTCAAAAAATTAAAGATCAGAGTGAAAATGGTTATTTGCCCTATTATAAGGGAAAGTGACGGCCTGGCAATGAGTTCACGTAACGTTTACCTCTTACCTGAAGAAAGAACTCAGGCCCTTGCTTTATACAAATCACTTGTTTTGGCAAAGGACTTATTCAAAACAGGATCGATTAATCAGATTAAGAAAAAAGTTATTGCATTTCTTGAATCATGTCCAGGAATTGAGACTGAATATTTTGAAATTTTTAATGCCCGAACCTTTGAGCCGGCTACTTCAAAAAGGACGGTTGCAATGATAGCTCTTGTAGCTGCCAGAATAGGTAAAATCAGGATTATTGATAATATGTACCTGAATAAAGAAAATTTATATTGAGAATTTCACTTTCCACATTGATCAGATACCTCATATTTCTGATTATCGGCCTATTGCTTTTATACTTAGCTTTCAAAGGACAGGATCTGAATAAAATGATTTCTGATCTGAAGGGAGCAGATTTTGTCTGGGTTTTTATTTCCATCATTACCAGTTTTCTGGCACACATAATTAGAGCATACAGATGGAATTTAATGATCGGATCGCTTGGGCATGGCACACCTCCCTTGCTGAACACTTTAAATGCAGTAATCCTGGGATATCTTGCAAATCTTGCATTTCCACGCATGGGGGAGCTCGCCAGATGCAGTGTGATAAATAAATCGGACAATATCCCTGTAATTAAGCTATTAGGGACTGTAATTGCTGAACGTATGGTTGATTTGCTGAT
>CAZTRY010000036.1:0-32947 GCA_964616525.1 uncultured Sphingobacterium sp.
TTGGATAGAGCATCTGACTACGGATCAGAAGGTTAGGAGTTCGAATCTCTTCGGGGTCACTTTAAAAATCAAGGGGTTACGAAAAAGTAACCCCTTTTTTATTTCCCATTGTAACACATTTGTAACACAAATCGAATTTTGGCTATTCATTGGAATCCGTTGCAGCAGGTTAAAATGGATGCGGTTTAGCCTAGCCTGGCCATACCAAAGCAGTAGTTTTCGCCTCCAAAAGGTAGAGGTCTTAGGCGACCTAGAACTCTTGATGATAGCCTCGACATCATCACACTCAAAGAACTGCTAGGACACGAGCGTATTGAGACGACCATGGAGTATTTGGACATCAGCCAGCTCGACTGTAACCGGGCCTTTAGTTTGCTCAACACGCTATTTATGCAATGCGCACCCAATTCGAAGTAGCACATGTACTTTAACAACTCGGCGATCAAGTAAACCAACTCGGACTTAATGACCGGCAATTACGTACCCTTTCGGCCATCAAGCGGTGTCATACGGCCTCCCTAGGTGGCCATGTTGACGCTTGCACCGATTGTGGCAGCATTTTGCTTTGGTATAGTGTCAGGGGCCCAAACGCTAAGCATGGATACAGGCAAGCAGAGAAGAACTACTGCCTGTGACTTACTTCCAACTTGTGTTTACCTTGCCCGAGCAACTTAATTCCTCACTTAGCTACACCAGCCCAAGCTGGTGTACGACGCTCTGTTTTCATCGGCTTGGCAAACCCTTGCGGCCTTTAGTAAACAGCAAGAACTTCAGATGGGGATGGTGGCCATTTTACATACATGGGGCCAGAACCTAAGTCTTCACCCCCACCTGCATTGTGTGGTGCCAGGTGGCGGTGTGCGAAAGACGGGAGCCTGGCAGCACATTCGTGCAGATGGGTTATACCATGAGCAAAATGTTCCAGGGTAAATACGTGGCCGCTTTGGGTGCTGGAGGGATAGTGGATCAAGCTTTGTTTGTTTGATTCTTTGTATGCTAAACCACCCTGATTCCAATGCAAGACTTTGATGCGAGTACGTTGCAAAACAATAAAAGCAAAAAGATAACCCCAACGAGGGTCTATACCGCAGGAACAAAAACGTTCTGTCGTCCGTGTTGTAAACCATTGTCGTTGCTGAGTTTCCGTGTCATTTTTTGTTGTCGTGTTGGTCTGTGTGTTTGCGTGTTTTATTTTTTTTCAAGGGTTAGAAAAAATATATTGAAATTCTCTTTTGGGTGGCAAAGGTGGAAGCTCTTTTGCAATTTTTAGACTGTGCATTGGCTTGCGCGAATTGCAAATGCTTAGACCTTGTGCGTTGGCTATTTGGCATTTAGTGTCATCATAATTTCTCTAAAACTTGCTAGTCCTGCTTCCAAGTTTTCAATTATATCTTCTGCCAGTTCTTCAGGGTCAGGTAAGTTGTCCAAGTCTGATAGATAGTGAATTGTCTTTGAGCCAAGAAATGTCTAGGCTTGTTTTTCTCTTGCAATGATTTCTTCATAACTGAATTTTCTCCAACTTACTTCGGGATTTGTTTCAGGGTGATATGGTTCTTTTCGTTTGTTTCTGTTGTCGGGTTTGTAACAGTCAATGAAGTCTTTTAGTACGTCAATGTTTAAAGAGTTTTTCTCTAGGGTATGGTGAATATTAGTTCTGTAGTCATAAACCCAAATCTCTTTTGTCCAAGAATTTTTACTCGCAGGTGTAACTTTCAAAATCAATTCCCCGCAAAATCATGAATAATTCCTCTTTGCTAAGCTCGCTATTGGGCGCGTCCAATCTTGCCATTGGACGCTTAAATGTACCACGTTATAAGCGCTTGTGAAAAATGGCCAAGCCATCCTGATTCCAATGCAACACTTTGATGCGAGTACGTTGCAAATTCATAAAAACAAAAAAGATAACCCAAACGAGGGTCTAAACTCATTTCCTCAAGTACCAAGCCATACAGCCCGTCAAATCCCTTTCGCATATCAGCCGGGCGGGCATAAAGAAAAACCTTGGTCGCTTCCTCTAGTCCAAACAAACTCATGCAAACACCGTGATCTTTACCCCTGATGGAGCTTCAATCTCCAAAACCGTACCCAACTTTACTTCCCTCAACCCAATCTCCATAAAACCCGCAGTTGTTTCATTCCCTTGGGATGCTTTCCACTTCGCTAGCCAGTAGTTGAATTTGGCCACACTATAATCTTTGCCGGCCAAAAATGTCAATTTTGCAGCACCTGATACCATCCAGTTCTCAACCTCGGAGAACATCTTTTCCTGTAAACTCATCGAACATATATTTGCCAACAAAAATCAGCATGATTTGGGGGCGAAACAATACGTGGTTGCTCGGGGGGATACCTTGCAGATATGTTTTTTGCGGAACAAAACGGAACGACTGACGAACACCGCTTTACCTGCGTTGGGGTGTGCCTTGGGGAAAGCAAGTGTATGACTGAATGAGCTGGAGAGCAACGGAAGCGAATGAAGGAATACTCTTGCTGTGCGGTGCTGGAAGTGGGTGAATGAAGAGAGTGAGGCACGAACGAACGGAATGAACCTACTGTAGGCACATGGGTGTGGGAAGGTCTGGGGAGGGGGATGCCCTTCGTTTAAAAAGGGTTGCAAAGGTAACAAAAATATCTTTATCTTTCGTATCTTTGAACATAAGAAACAAATGGGGTAAATGGATTATTCAGCACTCGCAAGGTCATACAATACTTTAAGCTATACCAATCAGCTTAGGGGCTTGCTTGCTGCTTTTTTCCAGACCGACAAGTACGAGGAATTAACCAAATACGAACTTGCGAAGACCGTAAATGATGTTGTTTTTAAGCATTATGACGGTGAACAAATTTTGAAGTATAAGCTTGCCAAAGAATTTCGAAATAAGAAATATGTCGCAGCTTTTGAAGTCAAGGCTAAAAGTAGCAGGACGGATTTTTTAGTCATCAATGGCGATACCAAATCATTTGAGGTTAAATCCAAAATTGACACGCTCAACAGGTTGAATAAGCAAGTCAGTGATTATGGAGATGTATTTGAGTTCAATACAGTAGTCATTGACAAGGTGCACCTCTCCAATGTGATTGAAATAATCCCTGAGTACTATGGTATTTGGTACTTTGAGGGAAGTAAAAAAATAATTCACAGGGCGGCTGAATACAGTCCTAAGATTAACGCAACAGAACAACTTGGCTTATTTAATAAAAAGGAGTTAAGGTCGTCATTCGGGAGTGTTGACAGGAATGAAATATTGACGTCAAACGGTTCTGCAAAAATCAATCAGGAGTTAAAGGAAATGTTGAAGAAGCGGTATTTCGATAGATGGAGCTTTGTCGAAAGTTATTGGGATCAAATTCTGCCCATTGATTTACAGTTCTTTTTCAATACCAATGTTAAACCGGAAATAATCTACGGAGTCTGAACATTGGTTTGATGCAATTCATTGGATTGTATTTTGATTCCCATGCAGTATAAATAATGCTCCATAGCTATGCGTTTAAATTTCGCCTGGCTTTTCCCACTCTCACCACCGGCTTGAATATTAAGCAACGTTGAATACCCAGGATTTGGTAAACCCACAAATGGAGGATTGTGTTGAAGCATTGCCTGAGTTGCAGGAGAATTAATGACATCAGGAACGATACGATTTTCAAACTCACTCAATGAACCTTTGATTGCGGCTTTGTAGCCAAAGTATTGGTTCTCAATAGCGTCATAATAAATAAAGCCGGGACTGATCGTACCACCAGCGGTTAGATCATCCTTTTTTATACCTACATAGTCCCCTGTTGCATTCACGCCAAAATTGCCCATGTGGGAAATGTCAATATGGTTGTTGTCAGCTTCAATGACAATTTCACCATGATTAAGGTTTACATTCTGAATCTCCGTATTTATCGCACTTCTCAGCAGAACTTTGCAACAGCCAGTAAAGCCTTTCAGTGTAGCAATGATTTGCTTTAATGGAGGGCTTGGGTATGGCGGAATTTGGTCAAGATCAATAATCAAATAGTCCGTTGGACGAATAAGCCCTTGTACTATTGGAAAATCCACAGCAAACGACAATGGAAACAGCCTGAATGCCAGTCTTTCGAAATTTCCCTGTAAAAAGGCAAACTGCTGTTCAATGGTGCCTTGCTCTCCTGTTTTAATCAGATAAGATGAAATTACCGGAATTGCTTTCGGGCTTGATGGAGATAGCCTGTTTAAATATTCGCAACGCTTTTCAAGGTTGTTTATGACGCTAAAGGAAAATGCAACAACCTCGTCTTTCACCGATCCGGATTGTTTGAGGTAAACAGGAAGATCGACAAATACTCGCTGGGCTGTTATTTCATTAATCAACTCATTGTGTATGTCTTCAAAGCTACGCTGCGTATCAGCTTTTCTTGCCCTGTCGTGCTCTTTGACAATTTCAAGGAGTGGGTACATGTGGTTTCCAAAATCAAAAGACTTTAAAACCAGGACTTCTTGTTGCCTAACTCTGAAAGCTGGCATATAGATTAAGTTAGTGTCCATACGATACTTTTAATTGTTTTACTATTTCGAGAAATTCATCAGTTGCTTCAAAGTTTTCATCATAGAAAGCCAATGATGAGGTATAGGTTTCAATAAATGAGTTGAACTCATCAGCCAACCAGCGATATTTTAGGAATATGTTCTCAGAAAATTGACTGTTGGTCAGATTTTCAGTGATATTCTGATTGTACCTCTCAAAGAAGTGCTCTTTGTCCTCCACTTTGAAAATATGATTGAAGACATTCAGGTACTGTATTTCGCAACTGCTTTTTATCAGGGAAGAGGTAAACATAGAAGTAAACTCCTGCACTCCCTCACTCGGATAAACTTCAAACTGTTTGATGAAATTTTTGGAAAGGAGGATACGTGGAAACACGGCTTGCGTGGTTTCCATTTTATAAGCAGTTGCCAATGGAACACCTAACGCAATTGCGGATTTGTCAATAAACAAACCATAGTCAATGCCACCCCTGAGAAAGTATCCCCGCTGCACAAACTCGAAGTACAGTTCGGAAATCACGAGTAGCAATTCGACCAGTGATTTTTCATCATTGGTATTGAGGTTCTTAGCGGTGATGCAAATGTTGTCGCTGAAAAGATAGTAGCTGAATTTGTCTTGATCTAATTTGGAAATGGCACTGTTAAAAGTCTCAATGAAGTCGCTTGCCTTTTGTGAGTAGAAGATGCGGCTATTGTTAATGTCTTCTTCTTCGGAATCCTCCAAGCCATCATCATCAGTGAAATTATTGTGAAACTCGATAGCTTCATCTTCAAACTCTTTGAGTTTGGACTGAAAACCGAGTACATCTAAAAATGCAACTGCTCTATGCGAATATCTGTATTGGTGCTCCATATTCTATTCCATTACAAAAACCAAAGGTTATTCTTTCCATAAGGAGGTATGTCATCACCGATGAAATGAGGGGCGATTTGAGCTACCATTTCAGGGTATTTGATGGTTACCGGAAGGTTTTGCTGCCTGATTGATTTCCAGTACATTCTGCTGAACTGATATATCTGGTCTATCAGGTCTTGCACCACTTTCATGTCTTCTAACTGCTCGGGGTCGATACAGAAGAATTTGAGTTTTATTGGAAAGGGATAACCGTCTGCTTTGCTGTGAATGGTTCCATTGTACCGGGTGTTGTTGAATAGCAGGTATTTGTTCTTCCCAATATTGTTGAAAGTGCCGCTTAGTGGCATGAGTTCCGGCCAACTGCTATCAAAGGCAATCAGGTCTTCAGAAACTGTTTTATTGATGGTGATGATGAAAATCGGAATAGGTAAATCAAGTTCTTCCAAGGCAGATTGGATGGGCTGCAATTCATCTTCACTCATGGTTTTATAGAAGTGAATGATGAGCCTATCTGGGGGTTGGTTTACGGTGGCATAGGTTTTTACCGAATCGGCAATTGAGCCAGCAAGAATGTCAATTTCATCTCTCAGGAAATATTCAAAACGGTTGAACTTACCATTGTTTGCAAAGCTGAAAGCGCTGCCAATGTATTGGACTCCATCATCCACATGCTTAAATGCTCCAACCCCAACAATGAGTTCGTTCTTTACAGGTGTATTCAAACGCCAAGGAATGCCATCCAATTTGACCAACATTGCGACAACAATGTTTGGCAGACTGTACACCCATCCCTGACCTTGCGATTGCATTTTTACAGGGTCTATTGCCTGAGAAGTGATTCTGCGTTTAAGCAGTAGTTCTTTTAACTGATAGTAGATTTCCCGCTTGTGCTTTTCCTTCTCGAACTTGTTGTAGGGTGTAACATACACAGCAATGTATTTTACTTCAGGATTGAAATGCCGGTTGCTCAGTTCCGCTTCGATTTGAGGAATGGGGTTTTCTCTATCGTCAAATAGAATACTAAATCCCTTTTCGGTATGAAGGGTAAGGCCAACAAAGTTTTGAAGCCCTTTGAAAAAGCCCATTCCTTTTTCCAATCGTTCCATGATGATTTTTGCTTTTGGCAAATCATCACGGTGCATGATGAAAAACAAGTGAATGTTGTTGTATGGACTTTTCTTGAATGGTTTTAAGGTAGTCAGTTCCTTTTTTGGTGTGATGCCTTGCTGATTGTTGCCGAAAAGCAAGTGATTGCATTCGGGAGATGTGTAAGCAATTCTTGCAGGGGCTACCGGCAGGAAGCCACTGCTGTGTAGTGGTATGAACTTGCGAAATTCTTCTGTATCGAGGTATTGCGTAAAGAAGAACTGAATTTGTCCCAGGCATTTTGGGTAGTTGTTTTCTCTGTCCGGTAATTCACTTTCAATGCCCAATTGTGCATCCAAACTTTTGCCAATTACAGGATACCAATCTGCCGCATCAATATCTTCAAAGTCTTGTGCCTTTTTCCATTTGAGTAATCGGTTATTGCATAGTACCCAATTGAAGGCCGTTGGACTGATATTCACTATCAATTCCGCAACGGATTGCTTGCAAACTTTGGAGGTATTATCATAAGTGAGGATAATTTCAGGGAAGCGACTTACCGTTGCTATTTGAACCCGAAGACTGAATTTGTGGTACACATCAAAAATCTCCGTACCTGCTGTTTCATCTTTCAACCAAATCTGGTTTTCATTGATAAATCCTTTCTTGACGAAAGCCCATCTTCTTTCGGAAGTAGTAGTTAATCGTGTCATTGTAGTATCGCTTTACGAGGTCTGGATTTTCTGTTTGTAGTTTAGTTGGAAGTAGGGTAAAATCTTCGGCAGGATAGCCGAAAGATATATAAATCTTATTGGTGCTATTGCGAACTATTCCTGGAAATATCTGCTCAACTTCATTTGGGAACAAGGTGAAATACAATTCCTGACCAGTACCTTGATTGGTAAGGGAATAGTATAAATTAACGGGACCTTTTGGCCAGTCAAATGTTAGGATATTAAAGAATAGGTTCTGCTTCATTCAATATCTATTAGTTTTTAGATAAAAGTGATTTAAGTTCATTTTCCTTTGCTTTTAGTTTCAGGTTAAGATCAACTTTATTGTTGAACTGCTTACTGCCTGCAATTCCTGATTTAAGTCTTGCTATTTCTTTCTCTAACGCATCCACATTTTTTTTGAAGAAAATTAAGTCCTGCAAGGGCTTGTTGGCCATTGTAGATTTACCTGATAGCTGAATGCAGAAATCATGGTAGATAGCATCAATACTCTTTTTGAGTTGAAGGGTGTACTTATTTTGAGAAGGCTGGAACCAGTCTGTTTTGAATGTCCAGTCTATAACTGCATTGTCTTCATTTATTGGATGCGGGTGCTTGGATGAAGTAGATATGTAAATCATGGTATCATGCTCAACCACAAAAATGATATTGTAAGGGATTGATTTATCAATTATATCAAGTACGGGCTGTATCTCTTGTTTGACTTTAAGCTCAATCTTAAAAACCTGAATTTCCTTGATGTCCTTAGCTTCCAGATTTATTGTATCAGGTGAAAGCTTATGCGTCCAGGTGATACGTGCAATGAGTTCTGTAAATAGCTTTTTCTGCTTTGCGGTAGTGTAACTATCGAAAGCATTTTTGGGGATTACCCTGTTTACTTTAGCTGTATGTGGTAAACTGAATAATTCCATCTATCTGACAATTAAAAAAGAGATTAGCTTGAAATCTTCAATGCCTTTGAATTTATCTTTTAATGCAGTTGTGCCGCCCGCCTTAAACAAACTGAATACTTCTTTTTCTTCTTCTGTGCGCAGGATTGTGCCAATACTTTGTTTGAGCAGCATGGAGTACGCATCCATTTTATGGTATTCGTCCGTTTCAGCACTTAATGCTTTGCATAGTTCAGTGAGTGGCTCGCTTTTCCCTTTGCAAAGCATGCGCATTGCATCAAATATCTTTTTGGACTCCACATGATTGAGTAGAAGTTCTCCGCTGTTTTTCATGTAAACGAGATAGAAAGGATGAAGCCTGTTGAGCTTATTTATATTGACACTGGAATTGACATTTTTGAGGACGAACATCACACCAGGTTGCAGCACTTCTGATGATTTGACAACTGCATGTAGCCCTTCAGGGATATGTGTTAGTTCACCATACGTTTTGATGTAATTTGAAAGGTCAACTCTAAAATCATTCAATCCAAGGTCTGTAATACTTACACCTTCCCTGAGGTCTTCAAGGTCAATAACTTCTTCCTGTAATTTTTGAAGCTGGATTTTGCGGTACTCCAAGTCTTTCTCATCTGTATTCAGAATATTGTCATCACCTGTACTGGCCATGTTGCTTATCAACATTCGACTTTCTACCCGTTGCTTCAAATTGATATAAGCATCCAAGGTAACATCAGGCCAAAAGTTTACTAACGTGATACTGGCATTCTTTGAACCGATACGGTCAATCCGACCGAAACGCTGAATGATTCTTACCGGGTTCCAATGAATATCATAATTGATGAGGTAGTCACAGTCTTGTAGGTTTTGACCTTCTGATATGCAATCAGTGGCGATAAGCAAATCAATAGAATCAGAAAGGCGAGGATAAAGCTGAGCCTTGTCTTTAGACAATGGCGAAAAGCAAGTGAGCAATGGATTCAGGTCAGATGGAATCGATTTTGAATTGCTAATCTTCCTTGAACCTGTTATCAATGCTGTATGGATGCCATAATTCTCCTTTAAATGACCTTGGATGTTTTCGTAGAGGTAGTTGGCTGTATCAGCAAAAGCTGTAAAAATGATGGCCTTCTTATTGGATGGATTAAAAGGATTGTTGATTTTGTTATCGAGTAACTGAATAAGCTGTTGCAGCTTATAGTCCTTCTTTCCACGTACATCAACTATGCTACCCCAGATATGATTGAGAACTGCAAGGTCTTCATTTAAGTCTTCCTTCCATTTACGTGTGTCAATATCAGCGATATGAACTTTGATTTTTTTACCAATTACATTTTCTTCATCACCCCAGTCTGCTTCCCAATCAAAATCTTCATCATTCATACGGGCCTGAATACCTTCATATTCGCCTTTTGCACCTTGCTCAATGGTTTTGATGGCTTGCTCTATTTGACTAATAATCCCTTCGAGGGTGATTCTGAAAGAATCAACCGAGCTTTCAAGGCGTTTCAATAAATTGATACGCATAAGGATTTGCAAACTTCTTTCACGGTCTATTTGGGTAAGTCTTCCTGACTTAACTGTTTTATCGTACAGGTCGGCATATATTTCAATTTTGCTTGGCAAAATGTAATTGAGTGGTGTATAGACTGAAAGGTTTAGCAAGGTTAATCTTTCAGCAATATCTACATAGGTTACATCACCACTTTGTGTAAGCGGACTTTGTATCGACACAGGTTTATTCCTTTCGGGAAACTTACCTATTGCTGTGGTATCATAATAGGTGGTAATATGCTTTCTTGAACGTGCAATGGTAAGGGAATCCAGAATTTCAAAGAAATCGAAATCAAGCATGTCCAGCAGCTTTTCGGTTGTACGTTGTGCTGTAGCGTACTTACTCCAAACATTGAATGCCTGCTGTGCTTTTCTGAAAATTTGTTCTATACCACTCTTTGTTTCCAGCTTGCTATCTATCAATTCAGGCTCACCTTCATAGGCAATAGCCAACTGATTTTTTAAATCGTTAAAGCGGTTGTTTACCGGAGTAGCCGAAAGCATCAATACTTTCGTTTCAATACCTTCCTTTACTACTTTGCGCAGGAGTTTTTGGTATCTGTTTTCCCTGTCAGAGTATGGATTGTTGTTTCTGAAATTGTGTGATTCATCTATTACCACCAAACCGTAATTTCCCCAATTCACATTCTCCAGGCTTCTGCCATTACTCATTCCCCTGTCACGGCTCAGGTCGGTATGAAACAACACATCATAGCGAAAACGGTCTGCTGAAAGTATATTGTTCTTGTCGTTGTGGCGGTAGGTATTCCAGTTGGCTTCTAATTTCTTGGGGCAAAGCACCAACACGTCTTTATTCCGCATTTCATAGTACTTGATTATGCCCAATGCTGAGAAGGTTTTGCCCAAGCCAACACTATCCGCCAAAATGCAGCCTTTGTATTTTTCAAGTTTATTGATTGCACCTATTACCGCATCTTTTTGAAAATTATACAGCTTGCTCCATACCACGGAGTCTTTAAACCCAATCTGGTCGTTGGGCAGATTGTCTAAAGAAATGTCTTCGAGAAAATCATTGAATATGTTGTACAGGGTAATGAAGTAGATGAACTCCGGGCTGTTTTCCTTGTATGCGTTTTCAAAATAATCCTGCACTTTTTGGGTTACGTCTTTCAGGTCTTCGTCATTATCCCAAATCTGATTGAACCAATCCAAATAAGCCTTGCTATCCGGAAATTCAGACTTTTGAATAAGTGTAGGGAAACCTTTTTTGTGTGTAATACCCAAATCGGAAGTAGTGAAACTACTGACGTTTGAATAGGCCAGTTCTTCCTGACTCGTATTCTTGACATGGATTACACCGTTTAAAGGCAAGTGATGGTGCTTGTTCGATTTGAAGACTACTTTTTCCTTCACCCATTTTGAGCATTCTCTTGCTATGGCTCTTTGGTTCAATTGGTTTTTTAAACGCAATTCAAATTCACCACCACATAAATCGGCTTCCTTAAAAAGATGGGGGATAAAAAATTTAGGTACTTCCTTTTTCAGGTTTTCTTCAATGAAAGTTGGCGTACTGAAAATGAAACGTAACTCATCTATCTTTTCAAGTTCCTTCTTTAGTGCTTCATAAGCGTAAATAGAAAAGGAAGAGGCTGCAATACTCAGTTTGCTGCCCTTCTTTATGCTTGCCTTCAGGTCATCACCAAGGCGACTATTTACGTTATCAATCAGCTTCATACTTTTACTTCAATTGAACTAATTCGAGCAGCTTATCGTAACTGCTTACTTTTTCAAATTTTACTTCGTTTCCACTTATCTCTTTGAAGTGCTCGGTGGCACAATGGATCTTTAGCTTTTCTATTTCCCGCAAGTCCATATCTGAATCAGAACCTTTGGATTCTGCTACAAAATAGATGTGGCGCACTTTGTCTTTGTCAAATACTATTGCCCAATCGGGGCTGTAGTTGGCTACCGGAGTGGATATGTAGAAGCTCTTTGGCAGCTTGGCATATACCACTACTTCAGTACTGTTTTCAAGTGCTTTAGCAAAGTCAGACTCAATCTTTGAATCGGAAGTGAGGTAGTCGTAAATGTGCTTCTTCAACAAGTCAGAATTACGCAGGGCAAACTTGTCATTGGTAAATACTGTCTTTGCATCATGGCGTTCTTCAATCTTGTGGTACACAATATTGTTGATGATGAGACTTGCCTTCACTTCATTGATAAGCCTGCTGCACTTTGCAATGAACTCTTCCGGGTTCTTGCGCAGCAAGAGAAACTTTTCTTCTTTGATGGCTTTAAGAATAGCAACAATGGTGCTTCGGGTAAGGTTGGTAAGTACTTCTATCTCGCCAACAATGTCGTAAACAGTGTTGGTGTACAAGTCGTTTTTAAGTTTCAGGTATTGTCTTTCTGATTCCTTTACCAAAGAACCTTCCTGCATTTGCTCCTTTGTGCCGTCCTGCAACTCACCTGTTTTTACTTCGTACACCCTATCACCAATATTGAGCTGTGCATTGATACGAATTTTGCTGTCGTTTATCAGCTTCTCGGTATCGAACTTCACTTCGTAGATGGTCTTCAGGTTTATCTTTTCCCAAAGAGCCTGAAACTCCTTTTTCTTGAAGTTCGGATTGGTATTGAGAATGATGGTTTGCCTTTCATCTTCGGGCTTGAATGGCTCACCTGTGTAGATGGATTTGAGCAACTTACCAACCGATTCCCTGAAAGGTTCAAGGCTTTCGGGCAGTGGCATTTTGTTTTGCTCGATGAGTTCACGGCCTTCCGGTGTGATTTTGTCATTCTCATCAATTACATCATTCTTGTACAGCAGTTTGTTGAGTTTCTTGGCATCATCTTCGGTGAGGCGATGTTCTTCTTCTTTTTCATTCCTTACTACTTTGCCAACAAAGTATTCCACTTCTGCCTTTTGCGGACGGTCTTTGAGTGTAGCGGCAATCTCACTTTGCAAGCCTTTGGCAAAAGCTTCATAACTCTCGGAAGCTATGACAGTGAGTTTGTTTATCTCATGTACCTGGTCACCTACCATTTCAAAATCGAGGCGGTTTCCGTTTTTGTTTACGCATAAACGCATACCCCTTCCAACTTCCTGTCTTCTGCGTGTTTGGCTGCCACTCTCCGCATTTTTTAAAGCGCATATCTGAAATACGTTGGGGTTGTCCCAACCTTCTTTAAGAGCAGAGTGTGAGAAGATAAAACGGGTGGGTTCTTCAAAGCTCAATAGCCTTTCCTTGTCTTTCATGATAAGGTCGTAGGCCGAAATATCATCTGATTCTTCGCTGCCACGTTTTACTGTTGGATCAATAGACTTGCCCTTTTTGTCAATAGAGAAATAGCCTTCATGCACTCTATGGGCATCATCTCTTTTCAGGTATTCACCGTAATTGGTAGGCATGTAGCCTTTATGAACTTTACTTGGGTCAGTATCTTTCAGATAGTCGTTATACTCCTGTTGAAACAGGTCTAAGAAATCATTGCGGACGTTGTTGTACTCTTCTTCAAATATCCTTGCGTACTCTCCCAAAGCCTGTTCGCCAGCTTCATCATATACCCGGTATTTCTCTACTGAATCAATAAAGAATAACGAAAGCACCTTAATGCCTTTTTCAAAGAGTTGCTTTTCCTTTTGCAGGTGCGACATAATACATTCCCGAATCTGCACCCTACGGAAAGCACGTTCATCTTTGTCGTTGAGAATATCACCCGGATATATATCCTGGCCACCTACTACAATTTTATTCAGGTAGCCGTTTATCTCCGTAATAGTTTGATTTTTATAGGCAGGTATATTGCCTGATAGCTCGTACAAGTTTGCGCCTTCACTTAATTTCTGTCGTACTTTCTTTACACCTTCACCAACTCGTTTTTCAAACTCCACTACTGCGTAGGGTGGTTTGGTGGTACTCAAACTGATTTGCTCTAAATACAAATATCCGGTAGTGCCTGTTGAGCCTTTCAGGTTGATGCCCTTTACCTGTATTTTCTTTACAAGGCGTTTGTTGTATGCATCCAAAGCATCTAATCTGTACACCTTGTTGTACTCTACTTTGTGTGTAGCTGAGTAACGCAACGTGAACAAGGGATTAAAGTCCTGCATGCTTTTCAGGGTCTTTTCTCCGTCTACCGATTGCGGTTCATCAATGATGAGAATGGGATTGGTTTGCGCAATGATGTCAATTGGCTTACGGGTGCCGAATTGGTCAAGTTCCTGATAGATACGTCTTGCATCTGCACCACTGGCGTTGAATGCCTGGGTGTTTATTATCATCACACTGATGCGGCTATCGGATGCGAAGTTTTCAATGTCTTGCGGACGGCCTGAGTTGTAAATGAAAGGATTGATTTTGTGGCCGTATAATTCCTGAAAATGGTCTTGTGTAACCTGAAATGATTTGTACACCCCTTCACGTATGGCAATGCTTGGCACAATGACAATAAACTTGCTCCAACCATAGTGCTTGTTCAGTTCGTACATGGTACGGATGTAGGTATAGGTTTTACCTGTACCTGTTTCCATTTCTATGGTAAGGTTGTAGCCAAGTTTTACACCTTTAGGACGTTCTATCTGCTGACTCTCATTCAGGTCGTTCCATTTCTGCACGTCTTGAATGTTTTTGAGTATCTGCGTTTCAGGTATTTGGATGGGGCTATTGCGGTAACCTATTTCTTCCATCACATCCGTATCGAAGGCAAGGGCTTGCACACCACCGGAAGCAGCCTGTTTTGCCTTGCGTATGAGTGCAGCACTGCGCTCCAGGGTGAAGCGATTCGTTTTGAGGGCTTGCCCCGCAAAACAATCAACTACCGCTTTTACGGCCTGAACCTGAAAGTCTTGTTCTTTGAATTGTAATTTCATATCTGCCAAAATTTTTCTTCGCTCCACTTGGCAGGAAAACCCATTTCTTTTTCCTGAGCTAATGGACAATTACTCATCAGGTCAACCAATTTTTTTGTAAACGAATGTCCCGGACTGATAATATCGAGCACATACTTCATGCAACACAGTGCTGCATACACCTTGTATGGATATACATTCTTATTCTGAATAAATGGATTTGCTGTATGGGTTGGCAACTTTATGTGTGCCGTTAATCGCCTGTTCCATAAGCGGCCATGATGGGCACAGATGTTTCGGATGTTGCTGAATGAGTGCATCCAACTTTCCATTACACCTACATCATTGAGGCCGTAATATTTGGTTACTGCTTTTTTCTCGACACCTAATTTCAGATTCCTGAAAATGAGGGATAGCAATCCAAAACTGCTTACTTCCAAACTCATCCAACAGGGTGGCTCGGGAGGGTTGGTGTATTTGGTTTTGTAGTGGTCAATAAAGGTTTCTACACTTCGGTCCACTTCCTGATGTAAGCGGGTGTAGTCTTTGGCAAACTGTACGGAATTGCGAAACAGGTTGCCATCCAGGTGCCAGTGGCTGCCGTGATTCATGGCCCAATGGTAAATGACCTGGGTGCGCATGGATATTTCAATTTTTTCGATGGCATCCAACACCAATAGCCTGAATTGGCGGTCGAACACATACAGGTTTATGATCTCTTCAAAGCTGATTTTTGAAGTGAAGGGATGGTTCGGGTCGGCATTATCCTGAAAGGGATAGGTGTAGGCCCTGAGCCTGTAATAGCTGATGTTGGAGAGGTAGGAGGCTGCTTTGGGCTCGTCTGGAATGGATAAGCCCCGTGCCTTCAACTTGGCCACCTGGTCGGTAATGGAAACAGCTTTCTTGTTGTAATTCATAGGGTTATCGGTTTTGATGGTAAGGAATGATAACCCCGTAAAAAGCGAAAACCTGCCCGGGTGCGCTGATCTGACGAGAAGCGTGGCAGGTATTATTACCTGCAAAAGTACAAATGATTTTCATTTTTACAAATTTTCAATTGATAATTGTCAATGGTTAATGTTTAGACCCTTGCTGGACTTGATAATGGCTGTCAGCAATCGGATCAATTCCTGGGCATCTGAAAATAGGCTATCAAACACTTCTCTATCCAAATATTCAGTGGCATGAAGCAACTCTAACCAATACATGGTTTCGTTACATTCCTTCTGCGCTATACCCAGTTTATGCACAAAGTCAGCTTTACTCTCTGCCTGCTCCGCTTCACGATACAATGCTCCAACCGCAGTTCCTGAACGCAACAATTGTTTGCTCATCACATATTCCTTGTGTTCGGTAGTCAAAAACTTATAGGTATTCACCACCCGTACTGCAAATGCGAAACTCTTATCTCGTATGGGATTCTCCTTTTTCATTGACCATTAACAATTAAAAATTGACCATTAATTAAATCACCTTCATTTCCGTCTCCGGACTGAGTTGTTTGAGTAATTGCTTTACATTGGTTTTGGCGGTATCGTTTTTGAATCCGTTATCACGGAATACAATGCGCAGCGGCTTATCCTGGGCAATGGCTTTGGCAAAGTCTTCATCAATGCCTTTATCGAAACAGGCGTATAGAGAATCACCGGCTACTTTGAACACCTGCTTGCCTGCAATTTTCACCTGCTCAATCTTTAAGCTAAGTGGTAAGCCCCAATCCAGCATCACTTGCGCCAGCAGGTCATCTGCGGTGCGGTCGGGTTTTACGTTATCGGCAAAGAGATCTAATGCTTCCTGCTTGTAATCTTGTGGGCGGTAATATACATCCTGCATGTTGCTTTCATCTAGGCGATAGACCCTAAATCCATAATCTATATCCGCAACTGTTTCTTCCTTGATTTTTTTGGCAGCCCTGCGAATGCGTTCCTTGCCTATTTCGCAGATGTTTTTGTAACCAAGAGAGAACGCCAAACTATTTTCATTCGTGGCTTCAGGGACTTGGACAAGGATGAACTTTCGATTCAAATTATCATTCGCATTTAGATCAAAGACGGCATGTGCTGTTGTAGCGGAACCTGAAAAGCAATCAAGAATGATATCCCCATCATTTGATATCATTTCTATTAGTTCTTTAATGACAATTTCATCTTTTGGAAAATCGAATATATCGCCTCCCAAGAGATCTCTTAATCTTTTTGAAGCAGCTCTGCCATCTTGATAAAAAACACTGTATGGTGTATCGTTCTCTCTATCTATTAAATATGATTTAATACATGGCACTTTATTCTCATCAGCACCAAAATATACTCTATCGTCATCAATCCAACTTTGAAGTTTTTTAGGGTCGCTGGTCATCCAACCTCTTGAAGGCACCTTAACAGGTTTTTTAGTAATAGGATGTAGTACCTCATACTTGGGACCACCGCCACCTGGCCAAGATATATTGTCTGGGAAGAATATACCTCTTTTGTCTACATGAGAATAGTGCTTATGCGCTTTTGCAGGATGATTATCGGCCAAACTCTTATACCAATCTTTAAGCTCTTGTGTCATAGCATCATAATCATTCCCATACTTTTTTTTGATTCGGTTGAATTCTTTGTAAATTTCATCAAGCCCTTTTTTTCTTTGTCGCCAAATGATTTTTTTATCTTTTAGGTAATCAACATTTCTAGCATAGACTACAATATACTCATGTGAAACTGAGACAAATTTCGAATCATTTTTTTTCCCAGCTGCCCAAACTAAATCGGCTATTAAATTATTCTGGCCAAATAATTCATCAAGCATAATTCTAAGTCTGGGATGTTCATTTTCATCACATGAAATAAAAATTGCCCCGTCATCTGATAAAAGATTTCGCGATTGTTTCAATCTTGGGTACATCATACTCAACCAGTCGGAGTGGTAGCGTCCGGCTGTTTCGGGGTTTACTACCAGGCGTTGGTTGTATTCATCTTTCTGGCCGCTGGCAATCAGTTCTTCTTGTGCATCTTTGGCAAAGTTGTCTTTGTACACAAAATCCTTACCTGTGTTGTATGGCGGGTCTATGTATATCATCTTTATTTTACCCAGGTAGCTTTCTTGCAGCAGCTTGAGCACTTCCAGGTTGTCGCCTTCTATGTACAGGTTTTCGGTGTTGTCAAAATCAACTGAATCTTCCCGTACCGGGCGCAGGGTTTTGGTAGTTGGGATGTTGGCTGTTACAATGGCTTCCTTCTTTCCCGGCCATTCCAGGCGGTAGCGTTCTTTGTTGCCTTCTACTACGGCATGGCTGAGTTCCTGCTTGAGCAGGTCAAAGTCAATGGCTTTGCCTTCGGCTGTTTCTGTAACGCAGTTGGGAAACAACTCAGCCAGTTTTTCAAAATTGGCATTCACCAGGTCGGTAGACTGCAGGTCTAATTTATCTTTGCTCATATCTTTTGAATGAATAGTTAAGAGTGAAAAGTGAAAAGTTTATGCATTGGCTTTTGCAGTTTTTACGGATGCGACTAACATGGCAATAAGCTCTTTGCAATCTGATTGAAGGCTATCAGCCAATTCATCTTTTATCAACTTTGCTTCCTGTAGCAATAATGTCCAGTACTCTGTTTCGTTGGCTTCTTTCAGGGCAATGCTGAGTTTATTGATGAAGTCAGATTTGCTTTGAGCAAATTCTCCTTCACGAACCAATGCGCCAATAGCAGTTCCACTTCTCAAGATTTGTTTACTCAGCACGAACTCTTTTTGGTTTTGCTGTAATTCCTGCGATAGCCTGACTATTTGTAAGGCGAATGCAAAACTTTTATCTCTTAGTATTGATTGCTTCATCACTTTTCGTTGTTCATTTTTCTTTTATCACTTTCAGTGCAAGTTTGAGTGCTTGTTCTTTGTGGTCTTCTTCTTCAATGGTTTTCAAAATTTTGTCGGCCAGCCAAAGGGTAAGGAGTTCTTCTTCGGGTTGCTTAAAAATTTTGGCGAGGGCTACAATGTCTTCCTTCCTGAAAAAGCGGTCGCCACGCTCCATTTTGCTGAGCATGGCTGTGTCTATATCCAGTTGGGCAGCCAAGTGCCGCAGCAGTATGTTGTCGTGTTCACGAAGCTCTCTTATCCTATCACCAATCATTTTAAGTCTATTTAATTATTGACTTGACAAATTTTGGCTAATATAGGAAAAGAAAACAGAAGGAAAAGAAAAAAGATGGAATTAAGTGGAGTCAGGATATTCAGGAAATAAAGGAAGCCAAGGACAGTAGGTCCCTGGCTTCCTTTTGATCATTGTACCACTGCCGTTTTCTCAAAATACTGGAAGGAAAGCCCAAAGGGCTTAACCTTCCTTGAAATCCTGAGTTTCCTGAGAATCCTGAACGGTGAGGTTCAGGTAATGGTCGTGCTGCTCACGGTGAATGAGTCCCTTTTTGTGGAACTCGGTGATGTAACCTTCTGCTGTTTTGTCGGGGATGGAAAGGGCCTTGGCTACTTCAAGGTACTTCTGGCGGTTGAATACCTTGGGCAATGATTCCAGGTACTTTTCTTTCCTGTTTTTGCGCTGTACAGGTTTTACATCTTCGGGCAATTCGGAGAATACTTTGCTGGAATGCTTCACCAACACTTTGGCCATTTCAATGGCAGCTTGGAAATCCCGCTCTTCGCAGATTATTCTTGAACTGGCATCCCCATTTTCCAGGATGCGTAAGGCAGAAAGTATCATGCTGATGCGGAACGCAATCAGCCCTAACCTGCGCACCGTGGCCATGTAATCCAAGCCTTGAATGGTGGTGTAGGTGTCCTGCACCTGAGCAAAGAAACTGTTGAATTGTTCTTTCTGGTCTGCCGTAAGGCAGAACTGAATTACGGAGCCTAATCGAAGGACTTCATACAATTCAAAGAACTGTACACCCAAAGCATCAAAGTACTGGTCTAACCCTTGATCGGAGTGCTCAGCGAAAACATCCTTCCACACGGGACGAACATTCATAAAGTAGAAGATGAAACGGCTGAACAATCCGTTTTCAGCATTGGGAATGAGAGCCGAAACTTGCTTTGGCGTACCGGAAAGCACTGCCGAAAGGCAGGGGTTTTCAATGTCCACATATTCACGGTCGGTTCTGCGATAGTAAGAAATGGTTTCGTGATGGAATGCCTTGCGGAATCCGTCACTGTAATTTCCGTAATCGCTTTTGAATGCCTGGGCAAGTGTATCACCTTCGGTTTCAAAAATCAATCCTTTGCCATCACTATCAGAGAGAAGTGGGAATACTCCTGTAGTGCTGTTGTTGGCCGGAATGATAAGCATTTTCTCAGGTGGCTTACCGGGCTTCTCTACACCTTCTTCCTTTCCTTTTCTAGCGTTGTACTAGGCCATCTCCAATTCAAATTGCTGCTTTAGCAGCTTGGCCTGTTCACGCATGGCTTTATGCACCGGCAATACTATTTGCTTGCAATGTGTCATTCTTCCTTTACCAGCGGAAGCTTGCGCTGTAACAAACAAGTAAAGGTTGGAGAAGACTTTACGACCATCATAGATGCCGTAGATTTTGGGGAGGCAGGAGCTTATAGCGACTAACGAACCCAAAAGCAGTAGATCTCTTTCTTCATTGGAAGTTGCGACAGCAACGACCCGTTGGAGGAAATCAGGAAGTTCAGGAAAGATTGCATCAGGCAAAGTAGGCATTGGAGCTTGCTCCTGTGCCGATTCCCTATTGGCGGAGCCAATTGGGATGCCTGCATTCTTAGCATGATAGAAAAAGGTTTTCAATGAAATGCCTTGTCCTTTTGCTTTCAGGCAGTTGTCAAACTGCCGGTTGCATTCGGATGCCGAGTAATCGGCATAAAATCGGCTGATGCGGTGAAAGAGGTCTCGACCTTCTTCACCAAATTCATCAGCAAAGGCAAACCCGATATTTCGCCAATCGCTGTAAGCGGTGGCAATATCTATCTGCTTTTCTTCAATCTGCTGAATGATGGCTTCTACCTGTGTGAATGATTCACTCTTATTGTTTTTTGCTTGCTCTGTATTTTGTGCGTTCTGGGTGGTTGTATTCATCCACTCCAACGGATTAAATGTTTTTCTCATGACTTTATTATTTTTCAATGGTATTCGAGAACCCAAATCATGAAACTGCGATGCTTCGCCATCTTGGAATGATTTGGGTTTGTCTTTCCATTTGCTATAAATATTTGGAGTTGATAAATATTGCAGCATCATGCGGCAGTAAGCAGGCACGGGAAATATCCTTGCCTGATTAGTCCACTTCCAACTTGTAGGTGTGCTGAATGTAATTGGCGACAGCCTTGAAATAGTCTTGGTGCTTCACCTGTGTGAGGTCAATGGGGATTATCCATTTCAAACCATCACCGGAAGGAGAAACAAAAAGTAATTCTGTTTCAAAGTAGCTGTCATTAAGCAGTGCTTCCTTCAAACCGATGAGGTCTTGCACATGGTCAAAGTCCACCGCAAGCAACCCAGAATGCTTTTGCAAGTTGGCATTATTTCGTTTTGAGAATGTGCCTGAGAAGATCACGTAATCAAAATGCTGTGCCTTGTATTTCCGGGCATTCTTTGCATCCTGTATGCTGCGGAGTGTACTTGTACACGAAGCAAAAGCATCACCTTTAATCAGGTGGTAGACTTCAACAAGTGATTCCTGCTTGGCAGGTATCACGTTGGTTACAGGCCTTGTGTAGTAACTGAATACAGGTGGCTTAACCTTGGTGCTGGCGGGAGCAACAACTTGTTGTTGCGATTCGGCAGGGGAAGAGAATCTTTTCTCCTGGCCAATCCGCAAGTGCAGTTCTTCATTGATTTTGTCGAGAAGGGCTTGCCCTTCGATGCCGAAATGCAATGAGGCAAAATCAAAGGCATTGCCGCAGGCAATGGCTTGCTCTGTATCAATATGCTCTGCACATCCATTTACTATTTGAATTTTCAATGTAGGTTTATCTGCATTGAAAGGATTCTTGGTGAGATGGCAGTCCCTTCCCGAAAGGGAAAGGACTGTTTCACCAGGATAGTAGCTACGTAGCACAGCAGCATAGATATTCAACCCGTAATGGGTTTTGCTGAGTATGGCTTCTCTACTTGCTTCCATAGCTTTTGGATTTAGATGGTGAGTAATTCTCTTCCAGCAGTTTTTCCAAATCGGAAACTTTGTAGTAGAACTTGCCATTGATGCGGCTGTAGGGCAGCACTCCACTATCCCGAAGGGATTGGAGTGTTCGCTGACTGATGTGGAGGGTCTGCATTACATCTTGTCCGTCAATCCACGATTCATTGAATCTTTCCAATCGGGATTTTTGAAACTGTTGCAGGTATAGGTTGATGTTCTTAATCTCCTGGGAAAGCTTCAGGATTAATTCAATAATCTTTGTCATAGCTTGATTCTCCCTTTCTTGATTAAGAAATCAGCAGCCTTCTGATCTAATTCATCCTGAGCAAGGGAACGGTTGCGCAGCAACCAGTTCTCTAACTCGCTCCGTTTGGAATAGAGCTTTTTACCGTTGGGCTTGTAGTGTGGAATGCTGCCCGCACTTGTCAATTTGAGCAAAATGTTCCGTGGCAAATACGTGGCCGCTTTGCGTACTGGTGGGTGGGATAGTGGATCAAGCTTTGTTTGATTCTTTGTATGCCAAACCTTGGGTAGTATATGCTAAGCGCCCGTTTGGCGGACCAAAACAGGTGGTGGAGTATCTAGGAAGATACACCCATAAAATTGCTATCAGCAACCATCGTCTCCAAGCTATTGGAGAGGGCAAGGTGCTTTTTGGCTACAAAGACAACTACCGCCAGCAAGGGCGCAAGCGGAGCATGGAACTTACTTACGCAACTGGAGTTCATTCGGCGGTTTTCGCAGCATCCTTCCCAAGGGCTTTGTGCGCATCTGGCACTACGGCTTTTTGGGCAGCACGGCAAAGGGTAAGCGTCTGCCTGAATTGAGGCGAAACTTGCAAGTAAGCGCTCCTGCCCCCGCCCCCGCCGCTGCACAAACTTTACATCGCTGCCTTGTTTCCAACCTAAATTTGATGATAAATTTAGATAGGAATAAAATTTGCCTAGGGTCAATGTGTCATTGGACAATCGTAAATTATACAGTAAGAACTAGCACAATCTGTATTCTCTCTCACTTCATCAACCTGGATCCGGACATGAAACCAGATATGTTTATGGCAAACCTCTGCAAGAGCAACTGGATTTGTTGTTTGGAACGGATGTTGGCTATGATCGATTTTATAAAAAGCAAATGGTCATTGATCCCAATGGTCAGGTTTCTGTTTCTTATTTTGACATGGCGGGGCGCGTAATTGCGACTGCTTTGGCTGGACAAAATCCGGCCGAGCTCATGCCATTGCTTTCAGAGGATATGCAGGACACAATATTGAAAACTGAAGCTCGTCAATTAACGGCGGTATGTCTTTATGCGAGTAAAATCGCTTGCGGTGAAGCCCTAAAGCAGCTAAAAAAAGTTCGGCAGTCGTTTGACTGCCAGCCACAACTCACATGCTACATTGTAAAACCCATAGGGAGGGGCGGGCAACGGTTTCCTTCAACGTATCTTTCATGCTTGGCTCTACGAACCGCACGAAAGCTTAGCTGTTATGGGCTACCCTTCTTTCCATTGAGTTAAAATTTGTCTTTATTTTTCCTTACAAATTCAATATTCAGCGTGTTCAAGTCATCTTCGTAACTAAAAAAATTTTGGTCAAGTGTTTCCCAAACAAGGTCTGCAGTTTCTTGTATTTGCTCTAAAATTTCTTGTCGTTCTGTTCTGTCTTCTGGAACAATACTGTTCGGAAATTGGTCAATTGCTTTTTGCAAAATGTCAGCCGTTTTGTTTGCACCTATTGTCTGCAAGGACTGAACTGTCTTATGAGCAAAGTCGCCACTTGAGTTAAAAAAATATTGGTTAAACCCACCATTGTTTATTTCTCTTTCCAAACATTGATTATAATAAAATTGCTTCTGTTGTTCCGTCAGCTTGTCCATTTCGTCTCCGTATGAGCAAAGGTCACCAATGTAATTGTCAAGTTCGATTATGCTACCATTTATGTCGTCAGACGTTAATAGTTTTTCAAGGTCGAGTTTTTTGTTCTCGGAGTTGCTGTCTGATTTGTCAGAACCACCAAATAGTTTTTTAAATATGCTCATTGTCTGTTGTCGGTGTTAGGGTTGCCCATAACGTTTCGCGGCTACTCGAAGGGCGGGACTTTTACCACAAAACTTGATTTGAAAAACTAATGTTTGATTAACCACAAAACTGTCTTTGGAACACGAATCCCCGCCTTTTGGGTAGGTGCTGTTATGGGCTACCCTTCTTTCCATTGAGTTAAAATTTGTCTTTATTTTTCCTTACAAATTCAATATTCAGCGTGTTCAAGTCATCTTCGTAACTAAAAAAATTTTGGTCAAGTGTTTCCCAAACAAGGTCTGCAGTTTCTTGTATTTGCTCTAAAATTTCTTGTCGTTCTGTTCTGTCTTCTGGAACAATACTGTTCGGAAATTGGTCAATTGCTTTTTGCAAAATGTCAGCCGTTTTGTTTGCACCTATTGTCTGCAAGGACTGAACTGTCTTATGAGCAAAGTCGCCACTTGAGTTAAAAAAATATTGGTTAAACCCACCATTGTTTATTTCTCTTTCCAAACATTGATTATAATAAAATTGCTTCTGTTGTTCCGTCAGCTTGTCCATTTCGTCTCCGTATGAGCAAAGGTCACCAATGTAATTGTCAAGTTCGATTATGCTACCATTTATGTCGTCAGACGTTAATAGTTTTTCAAGGTCGAGTTTTTTGTTCTCGGAGTTGCTGTCTGATTTGTCAGAACCACCAAATAGTTTTTTAAATATGCTCATTGTCTGTTGTCGGTGTTAGGGTTGCCCATAACATTCCTATAAACGCAATTGCGTTTATATTCCATATATCGTGGTCTTCTTCAATGGAATTGGATTAGATGATTGGTCAAAAACTAAAACCAATTTTACAAATTATTTTCTTTAAAACCAATGGGTTTTAAAGACATAGCATGTACTGCAAAAACCTCATAAAAAGAGATTTTTCTTTTCATCAAAGTGTATTCCGATTCGTCATAACGCCTGCCTGAAATGAAACTTGCAAATAAACACTCCCGCTGCTGCACAAACTTTACATCGCCGCTGTCCCTGTTGCAAAAAAGGCAAGCTCATTACACTTGAAAACTTCGACGGCCGTGGCCCACCTGCCTGGGTTTTGGGCGGGGCCAAAAAATTATTTTCCTGTAGCGTGAATTAACCATATGGGTAGGGGGCGGTATGTCTTTATGCGAGTAAAATCGCTTGCGGTGAAGCCCTAAAGCAGCTAAAAAAAGTTCGGCAGTCGTTTGACTGCCAGCCACAACTCACATGCTACATTGTAAAACCCATAGAGGGGCGGGCAACGGTTTCCTTCAACGCAACTTTCATGCTTGGCTCTGCGAACCGCAGGAAAGCTTAGCTGTTGGCAGATGGCGTTCTGTCGTCCGTGTCAAGTTGCACTACCTTTTTGTTTACGCTTTTAACTGTCAAAATACTTGACTGTCATGGGTTGTGCGTTAGCAAAAAAATTAAAAACACCGAAGGGAGGGAAGAAGAAAAATGAATTTCTTTATGGGTCGGGCAGGCACACTCTTATGCAAACTTTGGTCTATGCTTGGGCTTGTAGCGATTTGCAAATGTGTGTGACTGCTGCATAGGCTCTTAGTCTTCCCAAATAATACTCAAAATAGTTTTATATTTCCTTGTAGGTATGCAGTATTCGTAAAAAACTGAATCCTCATCGTTGTATTCGTTTAGATTGAACCAAGTTGATTTACTTATCTCTTGTGCCTTTTCTTCCATCTTGTAAATAAACTCATAATCTTTTTGAATGTATTCCATAGCTACCGAATCGGCTGGTGGTGCAAGACGATTATAATCGCCAAACCAAACCTTCAACTCGTCTGACTTTTTCCAATATTTCACTCTTCCGTTTTCAATAAACACAAGGCAAATAGGGTGGAGATTGTCTGATTGCAGATACTTAAAGACCGTTGCTGTTAAACTCGCCTTAAACCTTTCTGCAAGTTGTTTAATTAAGAGCGGAGAAAATTTTTTCCCTCTTGCTTCTTGCATAAATAGCTTTTCGGGCATTAAGAGTTCGCTTGCAAATTCATTTGCTTCCAATTCTTGCGTTCCATTCTTCAACATTTTTTCCATCCCAGAGATGATATTAAAGTTCGAAAATACATCATCGGGTAACTTCATTCCCCTGTGCATTATTAAATGGCCAATTTCATGAGCTGCCACAAACCTTTTTCTTTCTGGAAACTGAATCTGTGAATTAACCTTGATAACTGCTTTGCTATTACCAAAAATTATTTTTCCATCACAGTGTTTTAATTCTTCCTCTATGAGAACCGCATCCAGCCCAGCAACAAATAAATCCATTGGCAGGTCTGTGATTTCATCCAGTCCACAATCTGCTAAGAGTTTCTGTGCCTGTATATGAGCATTAGTGCTTCTTTTCATTATTATCTAATTGCTCTAAAAGTTCTACTAGATTTTTGTCCTTGATGATTTCGATGATTTCTTCTTTCGAAAGTTTATCAAGATTTCTGTGCAATGCTAAAGAAGCATTGCCATGAATAATTTGTTTGAGAACAGCAATCGGCTTTTCAATGTTTAAAAATAGTGCTTGCTCAAATTTCTCAGTAAGTTGAAGCAGGTATTCATTGTGCTTCTTCTTTGCAGCAGCATTTGCTAAAAAGATTATTCGCTTTTTCTTCTTTTCATATTCCGCCATATCTTGAATATCATCTTTCAGCGAATCTTTGATAGTGTCTTTGTCGGCTTCTAAATAGAAGTGATACAAAGCTTCACCAATTTTATTTCTGATTTCGTTACTCATATGATATTGATTGCTTGTTGTTCAATTTTTTTCCTTTTGCGTTCAAGGCGTTTGATGATTACATATATATCTTTAACAGGAACTCCTAATTCGACTGCAATTATTGCTGGTTTGAAGATTCCATCCATCCAGTATTCAAAAACTTTCAGTTCATCATCGTCAGCACCTCTTTGTTTTAGAAGCTCTACTATCTGATTTTTCTTCTCTTCAAAGTTTATAGGATGACCATTTATAGGGATTTCAGGCAATTCGTCTGAACTGTGTCGCTTTCTAGTCTTGAAAAAACTGGAAATATCGCTTTTTAAACAGCCAAACAGAAACTCTTTAAATGAACACTCTGCTTTGTCCCAATCCCTTGTTCCTTCCATTACTTTTAAAAGAAGGTCGCCAACAAAGTCAACAGGGTGCTTGCCGTTGAAGTCCTTTACTCCAACAGATTTTAAAACAGATATGGCATAGGCATTCATACTGTCTATGATTTCATCCATGTTTTCCGACTGTATTGCTTCAGCAAGATTCATTTACTTTTCTATAATGGTATGCTAAGGTCTGAAAATTTTTTGCCACTTGGTGGCAAATTTATTTGAATTCTTAGCATACTTATTAGAAAGCCCTCTTTTTGCCAAATAGTCCGAGTTTTGCTTGGTTGTGTTTTTGGTGGGGTGAGGGATTAAGTTTTACAAAATACATAACAAGAATGGGGAAAGAAAGATTACAAAAAATTTATCGCAAGACAGATGGTTATTGCCATATCTGCCACAATAAACTGAGTTTTACTAATTACGGTGTGCAAGGTGCAAGAGGAAGTTGGCACATTGAGCACTCAATAGCAAAAGCAAATGGTGGTAGTGACCATATAAACAACCTTTACCCTGCCTGCATTTCATGCAATATAGATAAAGGGACAAGCCACACGAAAACGGCACGGGCTCAACACGGAAATAGCCGTGCACCATATTCAAAAAGCAAGAAACAGCAAATCAAAATCAATAATACGACTGGCGGGGCTTTAATTGTTGGTGGAATTGGCCTTGCGATTGGCGGTCCAGTCGGTGGCTTGATTGGAAGTTTTGTTGGCGGTTTGATTGGAAATGAAAATTCACCGAAAAAATAATTCAAATGGAGAAATTTAGTCTAAGATACTTAAAGCCAAGTGCATTTATCGCAATTTGCGTGTTGCTGGGAGTCTCGCTGTTTGCTGCAAATAAATTCATAAATACACACTGGGGAATTTCCATTTCAGTTTTCGCTGTTATTGGTGGATTACTTGGCATAGTCAACAACTTTCTTTGGAATGTAAGACCATTTAGCTGGATGTATTCAATCCCCGATTTCTCTGGTCGTTATGAGGGAACACTTTTATATGAGTTCCGAAATGAAAAATGTGAAGTTATTTCAGATACTCTTGATCACATCAAGGTCATAGTTCAAAATGGGTCTGACGTTGTAATTAACTCATGGACAAAAAAGAAAGATGGCACAATGTCTTCCAAATCGACAAGCATTGAAGCGAGTATTGTAAAAGAAAAGGACGGAACCTTTTCAATCATCTTTAATTACCTCAATGAAGGGAATTTTGAGCTAGGTTTTGCACCACATTACGGGACTGAAATTTTAAGATTAGTAAAAACTGGTGACGGCAAGCACCTAGTAGGTAAATATTACACGGAACGGTTACCCTACCAAACAAAAGGTAAAATTGATTTGAAATTTAAAAACAACGAATTGTATCACGAAAAATAAAGTAAATAAATATGGCAAATTGTAACGAACATTTTCAAAAGTATAGCGGTGAAATTAGATTAACCGATGCTAGAAGGAATAACTTAAAAGGTTCTCGTAAAGAACTTCGCAGAAAAGTAAGGAAGTGGTTTAAGGATAATAAACCTGATGAACCGCAACCTAAATTTAGCGGTCAGGGGTCAATGTCAATGGACACAATCATTAATCCGCTACCACGAACAATTAAAGATGGAAATGCAGAAATTAAAGTTCTTTATTACGATGTTGACGATGGAATTTATTTTGAAGGCGATAAAGACGCTAAGGATAGAAACTCTACTGCAACCTACCACGATTGGGTTGTAAAAGCTGTTACAGGTCACACCGATAAAGACCCAATTGATAAAAACACTTGTGTAAGAACATTATTTTCAGATGGACATCATATTGATGAACCAATTTATTATAAGAAAGGTGATACGCCTGAACTTGCACATAAAAGAGATGGTTGGATTGAGAGCGACCCGAAAGCTTTTACAGATTGGTTTAACGACCTTGCTGAAAAAAATCCACAACTTAGATTATTGGTAAGATATGGGAAAGGTTGGTTTGATTTCCGTGAATTTGAAAACGAAAGCAAACCAATGCCCAGCGGGTTGATTATTAGCATCTTGATTGCAGAAAATGCAGTTTATCGCAAAGACCGTGATGATATTGCCTTGAAAGAAACTTTGCTTGCTATTCAAACAAAATTGAAAAGGTCTTTTGAATGCAACCGACCAACAACTCCAAAAGGTGAAAACCTGTTGAAGGATTATGTACATAAGGATTATTTCATGGACTGCCTTGCAAAGTTTATTGATGATGCCACAAAGGCATTGCAAGAAAAAAACTTCAAAAAGGCAACTGAATACTGGCGTAAACATTTAAGTGAAAGATTTCCATTAGGTGAGGATAAAGATGATACTTCTAATTCGTCTGCTGGATTGGGAGCAATGATACCTCCAACTACAAGACCTTATGCTGAATAATGAAGAATGAGCATTTTGAAAAGGATATTGAAGGTGTTACAACCATTTTCAATGAGTTAACCATTGTAGAAGTTGATGGTGAAAAATTTCTAAGGGGTGAACTTCCTATTGTTGATGCTAACAATAAGGAATGGGCAAAGTATCATGTAGAGATTAAGGGTAGCGATAGTTACCCATTTTCTTTTCCTAAACTTTTTGAAACTGCTGATGCTTTTCCGCACAATGCAGATTGGCATGTTTATGAAGATGATTTTTCTTGTTGTGTTGATTATCCAGCAAACGCAAAAATTATCTGTAAGAATGGTTTGCGTGTATCTGATTACATTAAAAATTATGCTATTCCTTATTTTGCCAATCAAACATTCAGAATTAGAGAGGGCTATTATCGTCATGGAGAATACTCTCATGGTATTTTTGGAAAGATTGAATACTATCAGAGCAAACTAAAGGCAAAAAATCCGGCAGAACTGCTTGAGATGTTTCGTTTTATTTTGCAAGATTATAATCCGCCAAGAACTGCTGAATGTCCATTTTGCCACAAGGTCAAATTTAGGCATTGCCATAGAAATGTTTTCAAGGAATTAGGGTATGCTAAAGACTATATTTATCAAGACGGAGAACAATTACTTGCATTTTTTCGGTCACATCCTGATTATAAATTACCTAAAAGTTAAAAGCCTCATAATTAAAACAAACTTCCTTGCAATTTTATTTTCGGTTGAAATGTCCCGATAATGATGAAAGGATTTGGAGCTACGTTATGAAACGGTGCAGTTGTCCCTAAGAAAAAATGCAGGTCTTTAGTTTTAGCAAAGTCATCAAAGTATTTTTTGCGAACGTCTGCAATAGCTTTCTGTTCGTCTCCTTCGAGTCGGGCAAGGCAGTTCCAGTAAAGTTGTCCTGTTTCCCAATCTTCAAAAGTGTATTCCGATTCGTCATAACGCCTGCCTGAAATGAAACTTGCAAATAAACACTCCCGCTGCCGCTGCAAAAACTTTACATCGCTTCTGTCCGTGTGGCAAAAACGGCAAGCTCATTACACTTGAAAACTTCGACAGTCGTGGCCCACCTGCCTGGGTTTTGGTCGGGACCAAAAAATTACTTTCCTGTAGCGTGAATTAACGATATGGGTAGAGGCCGGTATGCCTTTATGCGAGTAAAATCGCTTGTAGTGAAGCCCTAAAGCGGCTAAAAAAAAGTTTGGCAGTCGTTTGACTGCCAGCCACAACTCACATGCTACATTGTAAAACCCATAGGGAGGGGCGGGCAACGGTTTGGTTCAATGCATCTTTCATGCTTGGCGCTGCGAACCGCACGAAAGCTTAGCTGTTAGCTGCTACCATTGTTACTTTCCTTCCATTTCTGATATTTTAGAATTTGAACTAAATCGGAATCCTTATCAGTATTTAATTTGGTTTTAGATAATAAACTTAGTTTGCTTTTTTCTCTTTGAGTAGTTGACATTGAACTCATTACAACTGATACTTTTTGTAAAGTATCAATTAAAAAATTTACGAAATCAGGATCTTCAATTCTGCCAATATTAGCATTATATTCTCCTGATCCATTTTTAATACTCGTATTCTTAAATAAATTAGCATTTACTGGCATAAAGTAAGTCACAAAAATAAATCTAGGGAGTTTTAAGTAAATGAAGTATGGTTTTTTTTCAAAATTAATACTGAAATCTGTTGCTCTTCCAAAATACTGTATAGAATGGGATAAATTTGAATACTGAGGATCATACTTGAACAAATCAGCTCCAAAAAGACAATGAAGATTAATTAAATTATTTTTATCTTCCTTATTGCTATTATCCTGAATTTCATTATAAAAATTGATTTCCACCTGCTTTAAAAGGGACTTTTTATCTGTTGACCACTTTAGTTCAGTTTTTTCTATCCCTTTGATCAATCTCCACTTCACTGAATATACAAACTTCCACAAATTCTCATTGTATTCAATTTCCATTTGATTGTGATTCAGCATTTTATTAAAAACCTTGTTGGCGAAGTAAGTTTCCCATTTGTTAAATATTTTTTCACAATCAGCACATAGTAATCTCATTTTGGGACCATCATCAACTCTCCTGTTCACTTGATGCAAGTTTCTCATTTTGCCAGTCCCTGTTTTATTAATCCACCTAAAGATGAACTTTGGGATTAGGTGACTATTTAATAAGGGTTTTGATTTATTGCAGAAATTGCAGGTATTCATGGTCTAAATATTTGGTAGCACTAATATCAGTTCGTTTAATAACTCCATTTTAACCTCATTTCACGCACTAAAATAACCATTTTAATTACACGGAAAACAGGCATTTATAGAACCCAGCCCAAACAACTTTATTCGAATTTTACCCGACTACTCCAATGCCAAAAAAGGGTTTATTACATGGAAATCAGCATTAAATGAACTAATTTGATAATGTGCCGTGCCATCCATCTTGTTGATTGATTTTGGTTCTACCGAACATCAATAGAATAAGTTTATTACCCATATTTTGATCATATCTTAGATTGCAATATCTAGCACTAATTTTCAAAAGCTGAAATCAATCAAAACACATTACTGTTTTATCTTAATATGCAAGATCACTTTTCCCATCCGGCAGAAAATCTTCAGTTTTGTGAACGAAACACGGTTATTAATAAAATCATTTTAATAGTTAATGTTCTAAATTCAATTTCGCATCCATTTTACATTAACGTCATGAAAATGGTAAATTTAATGCCCGGAAAAATGAAATTATTATGCAACTTTATGGTCAACCAAGCCCAAAATATTCTTTTCGGTGTTCACTCGAATTTAATGGATCACAGATGAATTCTTAAATGAGATCCTATTTCAATAAGAATTGGATAAATTCATTTAAAATTAATCATCACTGAGTTCAAAAATGTAATGATTATGGAGAATTTTTTAAATCCCAAAAATGACTCTAAAATTCAGTCAGCAGTAATTACTCGCTGATTTTTTACGGATCCAATCGACAAATACAAATTCTAAGGAATTGTGAATTCTTCACAAAATTTTACTCAATTTTAAATTGCAAATGAAACACTTATCTGTTTTCGTTGAGTATTTAAATTCGGTTATTAATCCAGTTAAAAACCACGAAAGAAATCAGAATTAAATATTCTTTAAGCTCCCCCATCACACAACATAAACAATCTAATTAGGTCAAATTTTATTGGGATATATTGAAGAGATTGATTAGCCTACATATTTTATATAAATCAACAAAAAGCTTGAGATTTGAATAAAAAATTCAATGGGATTTAGATTAAAACTGAAAAATCGGTGAATATTTTCTTTTTGGCCTAAAAAGTGAAAATCATGGGAAGTTAAATTCTTAAATAAGTTCTAAATAATGGCATTCCAATAAACTCCGCTTGATATTTCAAAAATTAAAAATAATTCGAATTAAATCGGAGAATCTCATTCAGATTTTATAAAATAATTACTGGTGATTTACTGAAATTTGGGAATAATCAATTTGAAACGAAAAACTAAGTAGATACATACTCAAAATAGGCTGGCTATCGATTTTCTTCCATTTTAATACTGTTTATCCAAATCAATAAACAGGCCCATTTAATTCAAATAATTAATATATCATGATGGATATATTTAATAAATCATTTGAAATTGAAAGATGCTGTTTTATGATTATAGGCAATGTTTTTTTGGTAAAATATCGCAAGTTTTGGGTTTCATTTTTGTCAAATAATTACCCAACAATCTAATGCCCATTTTTCCTCAGAATGGATTTTTACGAGTTTTATTCTGAGGGCAATAAAAATTAAATCTAATCATAACTGTAACCTCCCCCAAATTTTGGACAGTTTAAAAGTAGCTTTTCATACCTTTA
>CAZTRY010000037.1:0-28086 GCA_964616525.1 uncultured Sphingobacterium sp.
CCAAAAACCTGATCATAGGTACGATTCTCTTTAATCACATAGAAAACATATTTAATCGGTGATTTACCCCCCTGAATATTGGGTACTGGATTATCTTTAAGGCCCTTTGAAAGAGTTTCAGTCTGCTTGTTATAAGGCGTATTGGCATAAACCTGCTTTGAAAATGACTCGAGTTTTGAATCATCAGGCTGATCAATGATTGAGAGCGTTCCTTTAAAAAGTCCACCGATATACTGTACCTCCCTTTGCTCAGTAATACCGATATGTACCCCGCTGTTATCAGTCTTTTTAACCGGCTGTGGACCATATGGATTAGCCATGGAGCTGAAGCCTTTTCCATTTGATACAAAAATTTTCTTCCCTGACACCCGAACGTTTGTTGGATACCAACCTGTAGGAATAAAACCTTTTGACCTGCTTTTGCCCGGGGTGGAAACATTAAATACAGCCAGACAATTATTATCTGCATTGGCTACATAAAGTGTTTTTTCATCTTCAGAAAGTGCCAAACCATTGGTTGTTGAACCTGTTAGCCTGGTTGGATAAAGGGCAGTAGAAATTACTTCTATGACTTTTCCTGCCTGGGTATCAATCACAGAAACTGAGTTATCACTGGCATTAGCTACGAAAATATATTTACCGCTTCTATTTTGAATAATTTCATTGGGGTGATTCTCCGTAAATATCTCCCTGATCACACGATTTGCTTTAGTATCATAGACAGCGAGTTTATCTGAGCCCCAAAGTGAGATATATAACTTGCTTTTATCTGGTGATAAAACACAATCGTAAGCCTCTGCACCAAGATTAACTTTGTGCAAAAGTTTCTTTGTTGAGAGATCAAAAACGTACAACGAATTATTCTCTTTGGTCACGGTGTACAGTCGTTTGCCGGCATCATCTACCTCCAAACCTGTCGGGCCAATTTTTTCAGTGGGCCATGGCTTTCCAAGCACAATGGTATCAGCAGCCGCTAATTTTTTATTAACTATTGGATATACAAGAATAATATTATCATTTGCACCCGATGCATATAACTTTTTTTCATCGGCACTGAATTTAAGTCCGTACCAGGCCTTCCCAATAGGCTGTTCATGAAGTATTTTTTCACCCTGCGGATCAATCAGTTGTATACTGTGTTTGCTCTGTCCATTATTGCTTACGGCCATCAATCTCTGAGATGGGGATATCTGAATGTTCAGCGGAAGATCACCTAATTGAAGTGAACGCCCGGCCGGACTTAAGGACCAGCCATTTGGCAGGAGTACTCTTGAAGGATTTTTACTATTGGGAACCGTCTGGGCTATACCCTTATTCGAGAAAAGCAGTAAGCAAATAAGCAGGAGCTTAGTAAATAATGACCGGGATGAATTTTTTATAATAATCATAGTGCAAATGAATTTTTCTAAGTCGTAAATACAAGAAATTGAGAATACTTTATAGGATAAAAAAACTCAATACATATTAACAACACATTAAGTGTATATGACCATTAGAATATACTATTATCCGCGCTGAATTGATGTTTAAAGCATTGATAAATTATGCGATAAATATCAAAACCCTATCAATAAATACAGACAAGCGACATAAGATGATAGGTTATAAAGTATAACCAACAAGGTGTAACTCCCTTAACTATCCCAGGTCATAATTTTCCCGCGATCTTCTGCCTTCAGACATTCTGCTAAAGTCTTTTCATCATATTCAAGTCCATATTGTTTAAGTACGTCATCAGGAACACCATCCCATGCATTAGGTTGATTTCCCTTGTACTGCATATCCTCAAGACCTTCTTTACTTGTGAAAAATCCTGTAGCGGTCAGGTTGCGCATAGTATTGAAAAAACTAACCCCTGCGGCATTCTCAGGTGCTGCTTTCTCAGGAAACGCGATCAGTTCGACGAGCTCGATCTGCTGGGCTTGAGAGGCCTCAGTAAATGATTTTTTGAAAAGTTTAAGCGACTTCACATCCAGCCATTTCAAACCACCCCTCATCGGGATTTTATACCGGGGCTGGTCTTTCACAATAAACTCAATAAAGTCAGGTACTTTGGCATCACTTGCGCTCCCCGACTTCTCGTCACGTGGGATAATGATATCACATAATACTGTAATTGTACTCATTTCAGCTGCACTGAAGAACTTTTCAGCCATCAGTTTCTCATCAATCAGCTTCTCCTCGGCTGTCCGGCCATATACTCCGGCCTTATCCGCTCCGGCAGATTGTGCTTCATCCTTTTTATCGCATGATGTAAGCAAGGTTCCAACACTTACTGTTCCAACAGCCAGTGCTTTGAGTGAATCTCTTCTGTTCATCTGATTAAATATTTTGTTTTTTTAACTGATCAACGATATACTCGGATGCGCGTAAAGAAAGAGCAAGAATAGTCCAGGTTGGATTCTTATCAGCCTGAGAAACAAACGCACCACCATCAACTACAAACAGATTTTTTACATCATGAGCCTGATTGTATTTATTGAGTACCGACTTATTTCTGTCATCACCCATCCGGGTTGTTCCAACTTCGTGAATAATTCTTCCGGGTGCTTCCAGCCCATACTTTTTATCTTCTCCCGGCTTCACTCCGCTGGCAATGCCTCCCATTGAATCGATAATCTCCTCAAAAGTATCCTGCATATGCTTAGCCTGCTTTATCTCCTGGTCAGTCCAGTTATAATTAAATTTCAAAACTGGAATTCCATATTTATCAACTACATCCGGATCAATTTCACAGTAGTTCTCTATCCTGGGAATGCTTTCTCCACGACCGGCAAAGCCAACAGTGGAACCATAGTATCTGCGGTAATCATCTTTTAAAGATGCTCCATAACCTCCTGCAGCCTTCATTTTACCATCCTTTCCGGGATGTGTACCATTCATTCTTTCCATTCCAAAACCGAAACCGTATGAAGGCATACCCAAACCACCCCAGAATTCAATATGATAGCCGCGGGCAAAATCAAGTTTTTTATTATCAAGCCACCAAGGGATATAAAGATGGAGGCCACCAACACCATCCTCATTATAGCGCTTCCTGTCCATCAGCTGAGGGATAAATGCCCCACGTGATGCACCGGTTGAATCATGCAGGTATTTACCCACCATTCCACTGGAATTGGCCAAACCATTTGGATGCGCACTGGACTTGGAATTCAATAATAATCTGGCAGATTCACAGGCACTTGCTGCAAGAACAACAACTTTTGCATTTACCTGATATTCCTGCATATCTGTTTTATCAACATAAGATACGCCGGTTGCTTTACCTTCGCGGTCGGTAAGAACCTCCCTTGCCATTGCATTGACATAAACATCAGCATTCCCGGTTTTCCTTGCAGGTTTAACAAGGCAGGTTGATGAAGAAAAGTCGGCATGTACAGAACAACCCCGGTTACACTGGTTACAGAAGAAACATGAACCCCGATCATTATTTACCGGTCTTGTTAAAATAGAAAGTCTGGATGGAATAACAGGAATTCCAATCTTATTTGCAGCCTTCTTAATCATCAGCTCATGAAGCCTTGGCTTAGGAGGAGGAAGAAAATAACCATCAGGTTCATTATAAATTCCCTCCTTTGTGCCAAATACCCCTATCATTTTATCAATCCGATCATAATATGGCTTTACATCATCGTAACCGATAGGCCAGTTATCCCCTAAACCATCAAAATCACGACGTTTAAAATCCTTCGGACCAAACCTAAGGGAAATCCTTCCCCAATGATTGGTTCTTCCGCCAAGCATCCTCGACCTGAACCAATCGAATTCAGTTCCATTCTTTTTGGTATAGGGTTCACCTTCAATTTCCCAACCGCCATAAGCAGCATCAAAATCACCGAATGCACGGTTTGTACCTGCACCTCTGCGGGGTGATTCATAAGGCCATTTCAGCTGAGTTTTCTGTTCAGGATTTGCAGGGTCATAATCAGGACCTGCTTCGAGTAATGCCACTTTCAGTCCGGCTTCAGTTAACACTTTTACTGCCATTCCACCACCGGCACCGGAACCTACGATACAAACATCATATAGCTCACCCTTGGTTTTAATTTCTATTGCCATTCAGACTGTTCTAATTAATTACGCTTAAATATTTTTGAAAATAAACAATATTTATTTGCGGGAAGAAATATTATTCAAGGAATATTTGATTCTCTAAAGAAAAATCAGTTGAACGACCGGGATCAGGAAAAGGTCATCACAACCTGATTTTTTTCAACCTTGTCGCCGGGCTTAACTTTGATCGATTTAATTTTTACATCGGCCGGAGCCTTAATAATATTCTCCATCTTCATTGCTTCAAGAACAAATAAATTACCGCCCTTTTCTACTTCATCTCCCTCAGCAGCAAGAATCCTGATAACCAGTCCGGGCATTGGGGCCTTGACCTCTGATACTCTGGCCGCTTTTAAATTATCCATACCCAGCTGATGAAGCAGTTCATCAAACTGATCAGTCATCTGCATCGAATAGATATTAGTGCCCACCTTTACAGAACAGGATTTTTCATCTCTGTTTATTCCGATAAGTTCTGCATTGTAGGATTTGCCCTTATGAATTATATGAAAGGTTCGGTCATTGATTCTGATGATATCGGCATTTATAGCCTGCCCATTTACTATGTCAGTTTCCCCCTCTGAGTTGACTTCAAAACTGAACTTATCATTTACCTTTATCTTAAGCATATATTATTGAGTTAAGGCATATTGAACCAGATTTGAGCCCATTTTTAACGCTTTTTGACGGGAGTCTTCTGAATCGCCTGCATAGGTACCAGCATCCTCCCATCCATTTCCAAGATCGCATTCAAAAGTATAATAACAAACTATTCTTCCTTTATAAATTAATGCCAGTCCCTGTGGCCTTTTCCCGTCATGTTCGTGAATCTTTGGAAGTCCTCCAGGAAATTTAAACTTTTGATTATACAAAATATGATTGGATGGTAATTCTACAAAATCAAGCTCAGGAAACACCTTCTTCATCTGCGGACGGATGAATTGATCCAGGCCATAATTATCATCAATATGCAAAAATCCACCTCCCATAAGGTACTTACGAATATTCAGGGCCTCCTGATCAGAGAAAACAATATTTCCATGACCTGTGAGATAAACAAATGGATAATTAAACAAATTAATGCTGCCAGCCTCTACAATCGCCTCTTCGGTATCAAAATTGGTTCCGATGTTTTTATTGCAAAAGCTGATCAGATTGGGGAGGGCAGTACGGTTTGCATACCAATCCCCGCCTCCATTATACTTCATTTTTGCAATTTTAAAGGTAGGTGCCTGAAATGAGAAAAACATTCCTGCAAAGAGAAAAGGCACAATCAATAAAAAAGTCCTTTTTAAATACTTCATCTGTTTAAAAAATTTATCTCGAAACAGGCTTCAAGAGCAGCGGTTTCAGTCCTTAATCTGGAATTACCCAACCCAATCGGAACAAAATTTTGCTTAACAGCTGTATCGATTTCAGAAGAAGTAAAATCTCCCTCAGGGCCTATCATTACAAGATAATCAGAATTGAGCTTGAATTGATCCCTGATAGCCAGTTTTTTACTTTCGATACAATGAGCAATAAATTTATTGCTCTGCTTACTTTTTAAAATAAAGTCAGAAAAGCGTTCGGCTTCATTTAACTTCGGATGAAAGGCTTTGATTGATTGTTTAACTGCGGTGGTGATCACTTTGTTCAAGCGCTCTGTTTTTACCTCCTTACGCTCTGAACGGTCGCAAATGATTGGTGTAATCTCGTCTATTCCGATTTCAGTAGCCTTCTCGAGAAACCATTCCAGACGCTCAATACTTTTGGTTGGAGCTATGGCAATATGCAGGTAATGATTCCTCCTTCCAAAGTTTTCATGAACACGCAGAATATTGATTCTGGTTCTTTTGGGATGTGCTTCCTCTACAATTGCATCATAAAAGCCACCTTTTCCATCAACCAGGTTGAGCAAGCTTCCTTTTTGAAATCTCAAAACTTTAATACAATGCTTGCTCTCCTCTTCGTTCAGGATATAAGTATCAGAATTTATATCAGGGGTATAGAAGATATGCATGGGCAGCCCTCCGGATTAATGAATATCCACTGCATCCTCACTGTTAATTACCAACTCAAGTTTGACCGACTCAACATTCTGATCCGCCTTTTTTAAGATAGTAATTACATATCCATTAAAATCACTGGCTTCCCCAACATCTGGTATCTTTCCAAAAATCTCGCTGACAAGTCCCGCCACAGTATCATAATCACCATCTTCTGGAAGGTCATGAGGAAGGTATTCATTTACATCATAAATTGAGGCTGTAGCATCGATTATAAATTCGCTCGCAGATACTTTTTCGACAATAGGCTTTTCTTCATCATATTCATCCTGAATATCACCAACAAGTTCTTCAACAATATCTTCAGCGGTAACCATCCCTGCCGTACCACCAAATTCGTCCAGAACAATAGCAATCTGTATACGCTTCAACTGCAATTCACTTAAAAGATCGTTAATCTTTTTTGTTTCAGGGATGAAATAAGGTTTACGGATGATATCTCTTAACACACACTCCTTATTGTCGGCCAGAATCGGAAGCATATCCTTAGCATGAACAATTCCGACAATTCTATCTATAGTCTCATCATAAACAGGTATTCTGGAATATCCTTCGCTAATAATTATATCCAACACTTCTTTGTGTGGAGTATCAAGCTCAATTCCAATTATTTTGGTTCTGGGCACCATGATATTCTTGACGACACGATCATTAAAATCAAATACATTTTTGATGAGTTCGTGTTCATTGGTTTCGAGTGCACCACTCTCTTTACCCTGATCAAGAAGGTATTGCAGTTCCTCTGAGCTGTGGTGTGATTCATGACCACCTATTGTACTGATACCCAATAGCTTGAGTATGAAATTAGCAAAGCCATTTAGCAGCCAGATAAACGGTCTGAACAACAGATAGAAAAAATGAAGCGGTAAGGCAATCCCCATAGTTGTACCAATAGGACGCTGAATAGCCAGAGATTTAGGAGCCAGCTCACCAAATACGATATGCAATACGGTAATAATCGCAAAAGCGAGCACATGACCAATATTTGTGGCCACGGCGGTAGTCATATCAATGTTTAAAAAATTGAAGAAATTACTTACAATTTGAGTCATCACCTCTTCTCCAACCCAACCCAAACCAAGTGAAGCCAATGTAATTCCCAGCTGGGTTGCTGCAAGATAACCATCCAGATGCTGGGTCATGTGTTTGGCAATCTTGGCTACACGACTTCCTGTTTTGGCTTTAATTTCGATTTGTGAAGCACGCACTTTAACCAATGCAAATTCAGCAGCCACAAAAAAGCCGTTAAGAAAAACAAGGAAAAATGTTAAAAACAGCTCGAAGCCCATGCTTATTATTTATTTAAAAATGTAGTCTTGTACAATTGCAGACTTTCTTTGATGACCTTATAGGCATAATTCTTACCAAGTAAATGTTCAATGCTAACATTTTTATGTTCCAATGCCTTATAGTCCTGGAAAAACCTGACGATCTCAGTCATTGTATGCGGAGGTAATTCTTTCAAATCTTCAATATAATTAACAGACATATCGTTTCTGGCGACAGCAATAATTTTATCATCCTGCTCACCATTATCCACCATGTGCATTACCCCTACAACTTTTGCTTCAACAATAGACAATGGGTATACGTCCACAGAACATAAGACTAATATATCCAATGGATCTTTATCATCACAATATGTTTGAGGAATAAAACCATAATTGGCAGGATACATAACGGATGAAAAAAGTACACGATCCAATTTAATCAGACCAGACTCTTTATCAATCTCGTATTTTGCTTTTGATCCTTTAGGGATTTCAATAATTGCATTGACGTGTGAAGGGATATCTTCACCGGGAGAAACATTATGCCAGGGATGGTCTTTACTCATGTTATTTAAGGATTTTGCTCTTCTTCATCGCTCCTGTCGCCTTCAATTTTCCTCTTTAAATAGGTTACAATTAACGGTATAGCTGTTATAAGTATGAAACCAACAATAATAAATAACAGATAGTCATTTATCTCCTGCTCAAAACTCCTGCCAAGATAAAATCCTAGCAAAGTTAAGGATGTAATCCAAAGAAAAGCACCAGATATATTATAAAATGCAAATTTATTAAAATCAAGCCTGACAATCCCTGCAATTATTGGAGCAAAAGTCCTGACAATTGGTATGAATCGACCCATAATTAACGCGAAAGCACCTTGTTTTCTGTAATAAACTTCGGCAGACTTGAGGTACTTTTTCTTAAAAAAAAAGGAGTCTTCACGCTGATATAAGACTGGCCCGGTCCTTTTACCAAACCAATAGCCTACAAAATTACCGCCGACCGCAGCTGCAATCAAACCGGCTATCAGTACATAAATTGATACATCCAGCTTATTGGTAGCAACGAACATACCGGCAAGGAATAAGAGATAGTCCCCGGGTAAGAAAAAGCCGAAAAACAAGCCTGTTTCTGCAAATATTACAAAGAGAAGTAAATAAAAACCTCCTTCCCGAAGCAATTTCACCGGATCAATAAGATGTTGAAAATAGTCCCAGAACTCTTGCATAAAATCAATATGCGTAAAGCTACAATAATTAAGTAATAATTTGACTTAGAAAAGGTTGGAGATGAAGCCGGGATATACCCCTACAATTATGGTTAACAGAGCTGAAAATCCGAGCACAAAATTAAAGTAAGGTGATGACGGAATTTCTGAACGTTCGGCAGATTTAAAATACATTGCCACCACAACTCTCAAATAGTAATAGATACCAATTACCGCATTAACAACAGCAAGAATTACAAGCCAGATATGATATTCTGACAATGCAGTTGAGAACATCATAAATTTGCCGATAAAGCCGGCAGTCAGAGGTATTCCCGCCAGAGATAGCATAGCAACAGTCAGCGTGAATGCGATAAAAGGATTTCTTTTAGCAAGTCCGGTGAAGCTATCAAAATTATCAGATCCGGTTTGACGCTTAACTAATATAAGCACAGCAAAAGCAATGATTGAAGCTACTGAATAGGCACTGGCATATAAAAATACTGAATTACCCGAACCAGGGCCTAAAGCAATAATGGCAAACAACATATAGCCCGCATGTGAGATACTTGAAAAAGCAAGCATTCTTTTGAAGCTGTGCTGGTATAATGCGGTGATATTTCCAATAAACAGGGTTAAAACTGAAATGACAAGAAGAACAGGCATCCAGAATTCATGAAGCGGTGCAAAGCAAACCATAAATAAGCGCAGGAAAGCTGCAAATCCGGCAGTTTTAACTACGGTACTCATAAACGCTGTAATGATTGTTGGTGAACCTTCATAAACATCCGGGGTCCAGAAATGAAATGGTGCGGCACCTACCTTAAAACTTAGTCCAATAATCATTAAAATAAGGCCTGTATAGAAAAGCGGAGAGATCTGTGCAGGGTTTGATATGACATATTCTTTGATAGCACCCAGGTCAAAGCTTGCAGTTGATCCATACAGAAATGCAATCCCCATCAACAGAAATCCGGTTGAAAAAGCTCCTGTCAGGAAATACTTCAAAGCAGCTTCATTGGATTTAAAATCATTTTTACGGATCCCCGCAAGAATATAAAGACTAACTGACATGATCTCTATACCGATAAAAAGCATAGAAAGATTGTTGAATGATACCATAACCAGGATACCAATCAGTGCAAAAAGTATGATCGCATAGTATTCTGCAACATTACTACTGATATGTTCAAAATAATCTTTGGATATCAGCAAGATCAGCATTGTTGAAACAATACCTATAGATGTGAAGGCCACAGCAAAATTATCGAACTGCATCATTCCACTGTAAATCGGTCCGGCACCTGAGTTCCACTCAAGCAAAGCTAATACGAGTCCGGCAGCCAGGCCAAGCAAGGTAACAGGCAGTAAAGCATTTTTTGCCTTATACAAGCCTAAGTAAAGAACCAGAATGGCTAAAATAGATAGGGTTATTAATGCGTTCATGCTTTTATTTAACTAATATTTTCTGATTGACCTGATCCAGCAGGTTAATAACTGCAGCTTCTGAAATATGCAGGATTGGTTGAGGATAAACCCCGATTAAGATCACGAGTATTGAAATAATCAGTAAAACTGATTTTTCTGTACCATCCAGATCTTGAAATATTGCTGTACTTGAATTTACAGGCCCAAGCATCACCCTCTGATACATTCTAAGCATATAAACTGCACCGAAAATAATGGTTAAACCGGAAATAGCAGCCAACCAGATATTATGATTATATACTCCCATTAATAACAAAAATTCACCAACGAAGCCATTTGTTAATGGTAGGGCTACTGTACCCAGTAAAACGATAAGGAAGGTAATTGCAAGAATTGGTGCCGGTTTTGCGATTCCTCCCATCTGAGCCATTTCCCGGGTATTCATCCTTCGGATAACAATATCTGCAATAAAGAACATACCAACCACATTGATGCCATGGTTTAGCATTTGTATCATTGCCCCCTGTAAACCCTGAAGGTTCCACACAAAAATACCGGCAGAAATAAGTCCGACGTGTGCAATGGATGAATATGCTATCAGACGTTTAATATCATTCTGAGTAAATGCAATTATTGATGCATAAACTACACCTATTACTGAAAGAATAAGGGCTGTTTCTCCCCACGCATCAAAACCTAGTGGTGCAATAGGAATTAACCAACGTATAAGTCCATAAATACCCATTTTTAGCATGATGCCTGAAAGCAACATCGTTCCGGCAGTAGGAGCTTCAGTATAGGTATCAGGCTGCCAGGTATGAAATGGAAATACCGGCATTTTAATTGCGAAGGCGATGAAAAATGCCCAAAATACCCAGGTTTGAGTTACTGCATCCAGTTCTAATTTATAAAACTCTGCTATATCATAACTATTTCCCGGAGTCTGTAAATGCAGGTAGATAATAGCCAGAAGCATTAATAAACTACCGGCAATTGTATAAATAAAGAACTTCAGATTGACTTTTATACGATTCTCGCCACCCCACAATGCACATATGAAATAAACCGGTATCAATGCCGCCTCCCAACCAATATAAAACAGGAAGCCATCTAAAGCAGTGAACACAAGTAATAAACCCGTCTGCATGAAGAATATGAGTGCATAAAAAGCATTGGTATTCTTAATATCTTGTTTATAACTTGATAATATAATGATCGGGATCAGGAGATTGGTAAGTAATAAAAGTACCATACTTATCCCATCTACTCCAGCTTTAAAGTGTATTCCGAACTGTGGAATCCAGGCCAGATCAACAAGATACTGAGTACTGGCATCCGGAATGAAATTGAGATATAGATATATAGTAATGGCTAAGGATACTAAAGAGAATACTCCTGCAAGTCCCTTTACTATTGTCTTACCCGAAAAGAGGATGACTAATGCAGCAATAAGCGGAATAAGAATTTGTAACAGTAAGATTTCCATTTAAATTGTTCTACTCCTTAATATTAAATTTTATACATACTATATGCCAGTAAAGCAATGATTCCGGCTACCATCATAAAGATGTAAAAGCCAACCATACCGGATTGAAGTAATCTGAAAGTTTTACTTGCCTCTACAGCCCCTTTGCCAAAGCCATTCACCAATCCATCAATACCGGCCTTATCAACAGTTCTGAAAAAGAATCCTGACAAGGCATTTAGCGGACGGGTTACAAGTGCATCATAGACCTCATCAATAAAAAACTTATTATACGAAAGTCGCGCTAATCCGCTGCGACCGGTAGTTTCACTTGCAGGAATATGAGCTTGTTTTACATAACGGTTGTAAGCATACAGCATGGCAATAACAGCAACTCCTACAGAAACCGCCATAAGAATATATTCTGTAGAATGATCCAGAGCCAGGTGACCCGATTTGGAAGCAGAAGCTTCAAAAACCGGTGCAAGGAAACCAGCCAGCCAATGACTGCCGCCAAATACTTCAGGAATTCCAATCAATCCGCCCAAAGCAGAAAGGATTGCCAATACAATCAAAGGAATCGTCATGGATGCGGGTGATTCATGTAAATGATGCTCCTGCTCAGTAGTTCCCCTGAACTTCCCATTAAATGTCAGGTACATCATCCGGAACATATAAAATGCGGTGAACATGGCTCCAATAACAGCAATCAGCCAGAATATTTGGTTCTTTTCAAAAACGTGTGCAAGGATTTCATCCTTCGAAAAGAATCCAGAAAAAGGAGGAAGACCGGCAATTGCAATGGTCCCGATCATCATGGTCAGGTAAGTAACAGGCAATTTCTTTTTAAGTCCGCCCATATTTCGCATATCCTGCTCATTGCTCATGGCATGTATTACTGACCCTGCACCAAGGAACAGTAATGCTTTAAAAAACGCATGAGTAATTACATGAAAGAAAGCACCGGTATAGGCTCCAACCCCTAATCCAAGGAACATATATCCCAACTGAGATACTGTTGAATATGCCAATACCTTTTTAATATCAGTTTGAGTGACAGCGATGGCTGCTGCAAGGAATAGCGTTGCAAGACCGATAATGGCCACAACACCAAGGGTTTCAGGAGCCAGGGTAAATAAAATATTAGAACGGGCGATCATGTAAATACCGGCTGTCACCATTGTTGCAGCATGAATAAGGGCTGATACAGGAGTTGGTCCGGCCATCGCATCGGGCAACCAGGTAAATAATGGTATTTGTGCTGATTTACCAATAGCGCCAACAAATAATAAAGCCGTAATCAGAATCAGAACAGAATCTCCTGAGGCCATATTTGCTGCCTGAGGAAAAACACTGGCAAACTCAACACTATTGAATGTGCTGAAGATCAGGAAAACAGCTATCAGAAAACCTAAATCACCAATACGATTCATCACAAAGGCTTTTTTTGCTGCACTTGCATATGATGAATTAGTGAACCAGAATCCGATAAGCAGATATGAGCATAGACCTACGCCTTCCCATCCGATAAACATAACTACATAATTGGAGCCCAGCACCAATAGCAACATGAAAAATATGAAGAGGTTGAGATAGGAAAAGAACTTAGCGAATCCTGCATCATGGTGCATATAGCCTGTTGAATATACATGAATCAAAAATCCAATTCCGGTAACGATTAAAAGCATCAATGCACTGAGAGGATCAACCAAAAAAGAAAATGGAATCTTCACATTTCCTGCACTTATCCAATCGAAAATTGGAATGATGTAAGATTTTGCTTCCGCTGAATTCAGTTCAATGAATATCCCCAAACTAACCGCAAAAGAGGCAAGTACAGTAAGGCAGCCTACAAAACCAACAATTGCTTTAGACAGGGTATTACGGCCTAATCCGTTGATAAGGAAACCTAAAAGTGGAAATAAAGGAACTAACCAGACTAAATTTATCATTACTGTATGCTAATTATCATATTATATACTCTCTCATCACTGTCTGCACCAGGGCAGGCTTTGCTTGAAGAAAGATTTACCACTTAAGTTTATTCAAAATATTAACATCTGTAGAGTTTGTATTCCGGTAGACCATCACAATGATTGCCAGACCAATTGCCACCTCTGCAGCTGCCAGAGCCATTATAAAAAATACAAATACCTGTCCTGAAGAATCATTATGATGAACAGAAAATGCAGCGAGTAAAAGATTTACAGCATTAAGCATCAATTCAATCGACATGAAAATCACAATTGCATTTCTACGGATAAGCACTCCAATTACACCAATCCCAAAAATAATCGTGCTTAACAGGATATAATGATTTAAAGGAACACCTTGAATTGCCTGAGTTACATTTTCCATGATCTATCCCTGTTTTATATCTTTTTTAGCTAATAGAACGGCTCCAACCATTGCAGAAAGTAAGAGAATAGAGGATATCTCAAACGGCAACAGGAATTTACTGAATAAGACCTTTCCGAGGTTTTTCACAAGGCCCAAATCCTGGGTTTGCAAGACCAGGGGATCGGAAGCATTTAATGTCTTAACTGATCCTACCAATGTTATGATAAGACACATACCTGCAATAATGCCAACCATTTTAAGAAGATTGGATTTCGAACCAACTGAGCCCTCATTCAGATTGAGCAGCATAAGTACAAAAAGGAAGAGTACCATGATTGCACCCATGTAGACGATGAAATTCACAATTGCAAGGAACTGTGCATTCAGCATAATGTAGTGCAGGGTAAACGTAAAAAATGTGACAATGAGATAAAGCACGCTATGCACCGGATTCTTCGAAAATATCACCAAAAGGGCGAAGAATATGGTTAAGAAAGCAACAAAATAAAAAAGAGATATACTCATTAATATGGTATTTTAATCTTTGCTCCGAATTTGGGCAAAGGTATAATTTCTGCCGAAATAATTACAGGCTCCGGCTGCCACAATTATAAAAAATTAGTCCTCCTGAACCTTCATGGGCTCTTCAACCAGCTTATCTTTACCATAGATGAAATCCTTTCTAAGGTAATCCGCCGGAACAATAGGTCCATCCAGGTAAATCGCTTCTTTCGGACAAGCTTCTTCACATAATCCACAGAAAATACAACGCAGCATATTGATCTCATAAACCGCAGCATACTTCTCTTCACGATATAGAGATTCTTCACCCTTTTGACGCTCAGCAGCAATCATTGTGATTGCTTCTGCAGGACATGACAGCGCACAAAGTCCGCAGGCTGTACAACGCTCACGGCCTTGTTCATCCCTCTTAAGTGAGTGCATACCTCTCCAATTCTCAGAAAATTCGCGTTCAACTTCAGGATAAAAAATAGTTTCCTTCTTTTTGAACATATGTCTGAAAGTTATTCCCATCCCCTGAAAAATTGCCGGAAGGTATAATCTCTCCCAGAAATTCATTGGTTTCTGTTCTAAAACTTTTTTTCTGTTACTTAATGGTTCCATAGACCCTAAATCCTCCTAAAAGGCGTTTTTATTTATATTAAATCAGTCAAAAAGACAAATTATAGTTTATCAATAATTGTAATCACAATACCGGTAATTACGATGTTGGCTATTGCCAAAGGAATTAATATTTTCCAGCCCAAATTCATCAACTGATCATACCTGAAACGAGGTACGGTCCACCTCACCCACATAAACAGGAAGATGAATGCGAATATCTTTAGTATCAGGACGGCCATCCCGACCAGTGGCCCTATGACAGGACCGGTCATTTCATTAACCCAATCCATTCCCGGATAATTATATCCGCCAAAATACAGTGTTGACATTACTGCCGATGCTAAAAACATATTCAGATATTCTGCGAACATGTATGCACCCATTTTGAAACCTGAATATTCGGTATGATACCCACCTACAAGCTCTGTCTCACACTCTGGTAAATCGAATGGAGTACGATTGGTTTCGGCAAAAGAACAAATAAGGAAAATAATAAACCCGAGAGGCTGATAAAAAATATTCCAGTTGATACCATGCTGCTGCTCTGCTATTTCCTTCATACTCAGCGTGTTGGTAGCCATTAACAAAGCAATGATGGATAAACCCATTGGGATTTCGTAGCTGATACTTTGGGATGCAGCTCTTACAGCACCCATAAGGGAGAATTTATTATTTGATGCCCATCCACCGATCATAATTCCATAAACACCAAGTGAAACCACTCCAAAGATATAGAGCATACCCACATTGATATCGGTAATCTGTAAACTAACCAGGCGCCCTGCTATTTCAATATCCTGACCCCAGGGAATAACGGCACTGCCAAGAAAGGATGTAAATAATGCGAGTGATGGCCCAAGAATAAAAAGAGCTTTGCTTGAATCTGTAGGAATAATTTCTTCCTTAAAAAACATCTTGAGTCCATCAGCAAGGGGCTGGAACATCCCTCCGGGTCCGGCTCTGTTCGGGCCAACCCTATCCTGCAGGAAACCCGCGATCTTCCTTTCAGCGAGCGTTGAATAGGCAGCAACAGTAAGACTGATCACAAATATGACCAGGATTAATGCGAATTTCTCAATTATAAATGCTAGTTCCATCAGATCTTGGTTGCTCGTTCAAATTCAATTTTATTGGCCTCAATCAAAACCTGATTCTCATTAATCACAGGTAAAGGCGTAAATTCATAATGATTTGCAGATATTACTGAAGTTTGCGCAATATGACGCGGACCTTCAATTATCCAGCTGCTGGTATTCTTAGTTTCGAAACGGCAAGTATTACAAATAAAATCCTCAACCTCACCATACTGATCTTTACGGCCTGTAACTCTTAATACCTCGTCCCCTTTATACCAAAGAGTTACTTTTCCTTTACAGCTAGGGCAATCGCGATGGGCATCCACAGGTTTTGTAAACCAAACCCTGTTCTTGAAACGGAATGTTTTATCAGTTAATGCTCCTACCGGACAAACGTCGATAACATTACCAGAAAAATCATTATCAATGGCTTTTTCAATGTAAGTTGAAATTTCAGATGCATCACCCCGGCCCAAAATACCATGTAAACGATTGTCAGTGATCTGATTGGCAACATAAACACATCTGTAGCATAAAATACAACGGGTCATATGCAACTGAATCTTATCCCCGATATCGATTTTTTCAAAAGTGCGGCGCTCGAATTCATATCTTGAATTGCCTACACCATGCTCAAAGGACAAATCCTGTAAATGGCATTCTCCGGCCTGATCACAAATCGGGCAATCAAGCGGATGATTGATCAATAAAATCTCAACTACTCCCTTTCTTGCTTCAATCACTTCAGGGGAAGTAATATTCTGCACTTCCATTCCATCCATTACTCCGGTACGGCATGATGCAACCAACTTTGGCATCGGACGGGGGTCCTTTTCAGAACCCTTACTTACTTTCACCAGACATGTCCGGCATTTACCGCCGCTTCCTTCCAGTTTAGAATAATAGCACATAGCAGGTGGTACAATATCACCCCCAATCTGACGCGCAGCATTGAGAATACTTGTTCCCGGTTCTACTTCAACCGTAATCCCGTCTATTGTAACTTTAACTTTATCGCTCATTGTTAAAGATTATATTCTTTCTATTTATCATCCTGATTGAAATGAAGGATCTTTATCAATTTCGATAAGAATCCTTTCCGCTAAAGGCGGGTCAGGACGACACTCCTAATTAATTACTACCCGCTTCTTCCAATTTTGGCAAAGGGTCCGCATATTTTGCCAAACCATAATTCCGCTCCATTGCTTCCTTTGGATTGCTGACATGCCATTCAAATTCATCACGGAAATGACGGATTGCACTGGCAACCGGCCAGGCAGCTGCATCACCCAAGGGACAAATTGTGTTTCCTTCAATTTTCCTGGATACATCTACCAAAAGATCGATATCACTCATTTTTCCATGGCCATACTCCAGACGGTGAAGTACCTTCTCCATCCATCCTGTTCCTTCGCGGCATGGGGAACACTGTCCGCAACTTTCATGATGATAAAACCGTGAGAAATTCCAGGTATTTCTAACAATACACTGGTCTTCATCAAATGCAATAAAACCACCCGAGCCTAACATTGTTCCTGTTTGAAAGCCTCCATCTGAAAGAGATTCATAACTCATCAAACGGGCTTGACCATTCACAGTATTGAGAATTAGGTTAGCCGGTAGAATAGGCACCGAAGAACCTCCTGCAACAACCGCTTTTAATCTCTTTCCATTGGCGATACCGCCACAATATTCATCAGAATATATAAACTCTTCAACAGGTACGCCTAATTCAATTTCATAGACACCCGGCTTTTTCAGATTACCTGAAGCAGAGATCAGCTTTGTTCCGGTACTTCTGCCATTGCCAATCTTTGCGTACTCTTCACCACCATCGTTAATAATCGGTACTACAGCGGCTATAGTTTCAACGTTATTAACTACAGTAGGACAAGCCCAGACTCCAGAGATTGCAGGAAAGGGAGGTTTGATCCGCGGATTACCACGTTTACCTTCTAATGACTCTATTAACGCAGTTTCTTCACCACAGATATATGCTCCACCACCGGGCTGAACATATAATTCAAGATCATAACCTGAACCCAAAATATTTTTTCCCAGAAAACCGGCACTCTTAGCTTCAGCAATTGCACGCTCAAGAATTCTGATCTGAGGCATCATTTCGCCGCGTACATAGATATAGGATGTTTTTGCACCTAAAGCGAAACTGGCAACAATCATTCCCTCGACAAGCAGATGAGGAATGTGAGTCATCAGATAGCGGTCTTTAAATGTTCCGGGTTCAGATTCATCAGCATTACAAACCAGATAGCGTTCACGGCCTTCTGGTTTTGCCAAAAAACTCCACTTCATACCGGTAGGGAATCCGGCACCACCACGTCCGCGTAGTCCTGAAGTTTTCACTTCTTCAACTACAGCATCAGGTGTCATAGTCTTTAAGGCCTTTTCTACCGAACGGTATCCTCCATTCTGACGATAAACATCGAAAGTATGAATTCCTGGTACATTAATATTCTCTAATAATAACTTGCGCGCCATGTTAAATCAAGATGAGAGATGGGAGATGGGAGATGGGAGACCTGTCCGTAAGAAAATACTCAGTCTCTTATCTCATTTCTCACATCTCATTTCTCATATCTTATTCTTTAATGTTTCAATCAATTTATCGACACTTTCTTCTGTTAAATGCTCGTAAAAAGTGTATTCAGGGCCAATCTGTAAAACCGGCGCCATACCACAGGCAGCCAAACATTCTACCCCTCTCCAGCTGAACTTTCCATCTGCTGTCACTTCGCCTTCTTTAACTCCCAGTGTTTTTTCAATATGGGTCATGATCTTTTCGGCACCAACCAGACAACAAGGTCCGGTACGGCATACTTCCAGAACATATTTTCCCTGTGGCCGGAGAAAAAACATGGTATAAAATGTGGCAACCTCATAAACCTCAATTGGCTTTATTTGCAGATAAGCTGCTACTTTATCCATTGCCTCCGGACTTACCCAACCGTATTCTGCCTGAACTAAATGAAGTACAGGCAACAAGGCTGATTTTTGTTTTCCCTCAGGATAACGGGTTACAATCTCATCAAACTTCTTAATTAGTTCTGATGAAAATTCAATTTCCTTATGTTCAGTTACACTAAGCATCTAATTCTCCTGCGATTACGTTCAAGCTACTCATATTGATAATGGCATCGGATAATAACATTCCGGAGCTCATTGGAGCATACATCTGATAGTTAATAAAACTTGGCCTTCTGAAGTGCAGACGATATGGAGAACGCCCTCCGTCATTAACCAGATAGAAACCCAATTCACCATTACCACCTTCAACTGCATGATATACCTCGGTCTTAGGAGTATCAATCTCACCCATCACAATTTTAAAATGGTAGATCAAAGCTTCCATACTATTATAAACATCTTCTTTTGGAGGAAGATAAAATTCCAGTACATCAGCATGGAAAATACCTTTTGGCTCCTTCTCAATCTTTTGCAATGCCTGCTCAATAATTCTCAGACTCTGCCACATTTCCTCATTACGTACTATGTACCGGTCGTAAACATCACCACTTGTACCCACCGGGATTTCAAAATCAAAATCCTGATAAGAAGAATAAGGTTCATTTACCCTCACATCATAATCCACACCAGTTGCCCTCAAAATGGGACCACTCCAGCTATAATTCAATGCAGTTTCAGGATCGACTGCGGCAACACCTGAAGTACGCTCTATAAAGATTCTGTTCCGGTTAAATAAGGTTTCAAATTCTTTCAGAATTGGTGGGAACTTGACAAGGAATTTTTTGATCTTGGCAAAGGCGATATCATTAAAATCACGTTCAAAGCCACCAATTCTTCCAATATTAGTTGTCAATCGGGCACCGCAAATTTCTTCGTAAATTTCGTAGATATGCTCTCTCTCTTCCATCAGGTAGAGAAAGCCGGAAAATGCACCTGTATCAACTCCTAAAATTCCATTACATATTAAATGATCTGAGATACGGGCAAGCTCCATAACAATTACTCTCAGGTAATCAACCCGTTTGGGGGTTTCAATACCAAGTAATTTCTCAACCGTCATATGCCATCCCATATTATTGATCGGTGAAGAACAATAATTCAGACGGTCGGTAAGTGGGGTGATCTGGTAAAAGGGGCGGTGTTCAGCAATTTTTTCAAATGCACGGTGTATATAGCCGATGGTTGAAACACCACTAATAATGCGTTCCCCATCCATTTCCAGAACATTCTGAAAAACCCCATGCGTAGCCGGATGGGTTGGACCGAGGTTTAAAATAAACGATTCCTTTTGAGGGTCGTTATCTGTGAATATAGGGTAATTCGTCATCTTCCGAAGAAATAATCCTTTTTATCAACACGATTCGGGTCTTCCAGCGGATGTTCTCTTCGCATCGGGAAAACCTTCATTTCATCAACATTTAAAATTCTTACAAGATTCGGATGACCATCGAATACGATTCCGAAAAAGTCGTAAGTTTCACGTTCCATCCAGTTAGCACCTTTCCAAAGATGGGTAGCTGTTGGAATATGCGGTGAATCACCATCAATAAAAACCTTAATCCTGACCCTTACATTATTTGACAGACTATGCAAATGATAGATTACACCAATTGAAAGCATCTGTTCCGGATAGTGTATACCTGTTATGTCAGTCAGATAATTGAATTTTAGCTCCTTATCCTCTTTCAGGAATTGAAGCACATCGCTGATATTTTCAGCTGAAGTTTCAAAAGTTAAAAGACCATAAGGCTCTGATGGAACAGAAATCCTGTCCCCAAAGGCAGATGTTAAACTTTGTATAACTTGCTGATTATTAAGTTTGCCCATTACTGGATTCCGTATCTTTCTAATAGTTCTTTATATTCTGGTGAGTCTCTTCTGCGAAGGGACTCATTTTTTACCAGTTCCTGTATTTTATTAAACCCATCAATTATAGCTTCAGGTCTGGGTGGACAACCCGGAACGTAAACGTCAACTGGAATAATCTCATCAATCCCCTGCATCACAGAATAAGTATCAAATATTCCACCGCTACTAGCACATGCACCCACTGCAATAACCCAGCGTGGTTCTGCCATCTGAAGATAAACCTGCTTCAATACCGGCCCCATTTTCTTGGCAATAGTACCCATAACCATCAAAAGATCAGCCTGGCGAGGCGAAAAACTTGGCCTTTCTGATCCAAAACGGGCAAAATCGTAGTGCGATCCCATCGTTGCCATAAATTCAATTCCACAGCAAGATGTTGCGAAAGGTAATGGCCATAAGGAATGTGATCTGGCCAATCCAACTACTTTATCCATAGAGGTAGCAAAAAAACCTGATCCCTCAAGACCCGGAGGCGCTTCTACTAAATTTACTTCAGTCATAATTCTTCAAAAGAAAAAGCCCAATTCAGACAAGTCTAAAATGAGCCCAAATTTAAGAAATTTAATGTTTTCAATTGTTTAAACCATTATTTAGAAACAGTCTAAACGCTACTCCCAATCCAGTGCCTTCTTCTTCACTATATAAATAAATCCCAGCAAAAGTGTTCCCATAAATACAAACATCTCAAGCAAACCACTAACTCCAAAATCGCGAAAGTTAACAGCCCAAGGGTACATGAAAATAACTTCTATATCAAAAAGGACAAAAAGTATGGCAACTAAAAAATATTTAATGGAAAAAGGCTGACGAGCATTTCCAACAGATTTAATACCAGATTCAAAGGCAACCAGCTTATCATTCGTTTTACGCTTAGGGCCGGCTAAATGTGTAATAGTCATTGTCAGGCCTACAAAGCCAAGGGCAACAAGCATTTGAAATATGATAGGGAGATAGTTTACGGCAGTACTTTGAGCTTCCATAGTTGTATTTTGCTGGGCAAATATAAAAAAAAAGAAGTCCCTAAACAATGTTCAGGGACTTCTCTCCAAATATTAATGAATTTATTACTTACTTCCGTCTATTGCTTTCACTGCCTGTGTTGCAGTGACATTAGCCGGGTCTAAAGCAAGGACCTTATCGAAAAATTCTTTGGCTTTTACATTGTCTCCATCCTTTCTGGCTGCAACGGAACCCAGGTAATTGTAAGCCTCAATAAGACCAGGAGCACTTTTTGCAGCAAGTTCAGGTTTTTCAACTGTTACCAATTCTATATATTTTGAATAAAACGGCACTGCTAAGCCCTGACTATCATTTTCATCATCCATTAATCGGTTGATACGTCCTCTGTATTGCCAGGCAATCTGTGTTGTAGGAGCACGCTGTAAAAGATATGCAAAAGCTGAATCTGCCTTTACTAATAAATCCTTCTCAGGATTGAGATTTGCATTTTTTAATGCCCCATAATTAAAATAATAGGAAGAACCTAAATAGTAGTAATCCAAAAGTGCTCTTTCAGGATTTTTGATTGAAATCTCGTACGCCTTAGCTGCAGCTTCATATTTCTTACCTTTAAATAAGGCCTGTCCAATCTCACTCATCACAGCCGCATTGGTAGAATCCATCTCTACTGCTTTTGTTATGTTTGCCAGTCCTTCAGTAAACATGGTAGTATCTTTCATCTGTGCTCTTCCAAGGTATAGATAATCCTGGGAAATTAAACGACCCGGCTCTACCTTGGAGATAAAATCCTTAAGTGCCTGGGCACTTGATGTAAAATTTCCATTTTCAAAAGCAGAATATGCAAGATATCTCAAAACTCTTGGGTTTACTTTATCAAGCTTTGCCATTTCATTGGCTTCAGCCTCAAGTGCCTTGAAATCTTTTGCCAGGAATAAAAAGTCTGCATGACGTAAACGGGAATCTAAGGAACGGTCAGTCAGATCCATATATTTCTCATAGAACTGCAGTGCCTGCTGAATACGTCCGGCATACTCTTTTTGAGATGTCCATGCCCAGCCAAAATAGGTTTCAGCTAATTCGCGATAAGCTGGTCCGTAAGTCGCATCCAGCGCAATCACGCTATTAAACTCCTCAATGGCTTCAGGATATGCTTTGGACAATTTGTTGATCTTGCCCAATTCAACTTTAGATCTTAAAAAGGTTTTATCAAGTTCAAATGCGCTTCTGTACGCACTGAAGGCCTCACCGTTCTTTTGTTGAGCACGGTAAGCATCTCCCAATACGAGGAATAGCTGGGCATCCTTATCATTAAGCAATTTTGCTTTCTCAAGATGGACTAAACCCTCTGTTAACATTGGCACAGGGGCATTAACATAAGCCCTTCCGATGTAAAGGTCTGTTGTATGATCTTTCTTCTTAGTCAGAGAAATTGCTTTATCAAAATAGGCTTTCGGGTTGCCCTTTTTTGCAAGTTCTACAGCGCCTAAACCCACATGATTTAAAGCATATTCATCATTTGCTGCGATCCCTTTACTAAATGCAGTCTTCGCTGAGTCTATATAATCTGGTCGGACATATATAGGACTGGTTGTCAAATACAGATTTCCTAAAAAGAAAAAGTTCTCGGCATTTGTAGGCTGAGTACTTGTTAAGGTATTTAAAATAGCCTTCCCTTTCTGGTACTGTTCCGCATCAATTGCCTTACGGGCATCAGCTAAACTCTGAGCAAAAACTGCTGAACCAACTAATATCAACCCCAAGGTTATTTTTACTGCCTTGTTCATCATGTTACAATTTTAATTTAGTTTACAATATTTATCTCACGCGAAGGAATACTGTCCGGCAATAGTCCGGATTTGAGTACAACCCTTTGTCCACGTTCACCTGCAATGAATGATGCAAAACCTGTGCCTAAACCTGCACCACCTTCACAGTTAATTATGTATAATGACCTTGTCAAAGGGTATAAACCCAATGCAATGTCATTTTGAGTAGGTTTATAGTAGGCATCAGATCCCGCCTGTCCTTCTATATTTCTTACTCCCAATATTTTCAAACCTTCAACAATCTTCTCCAGATTGCCAGGAGGCTGTACCATCCAGTTGACACCTACAACGCCAATCGCCCCAGGGTTCTCATGAACATACCTGATAACTTCAGCATTTGACTTAAGCGCATAAACACCTTCGGCCGGAAGTTCTTTAACGCCAGCCAGTTCCTTAAAGTATCTTACTGTACTCGAATTTGCATTGTCAAATACCAAACTTTGAATGGATGAACCAGTGCCTTTCAAAACCTTGATAATATCCTGAACGAGAACTGTAGAATCCTTTGAGGAATTCTCTGTTATTAGTGCTATACCATCAATAGCAAAACGATTAACACGAATCTTAATATTTCGCCCCTCGAAATGTTTTGTCTCTTCAGGAGTCAAAAGCCGGGATAAGACTGCAACCTGAATACTATCGCTTAAAAACAAATTTAATAATTCATTTTCAGATTTCATTACCAGATCAAGCTTTGCTTCTGAATAGGTGCTTTCAAACAAATATTCCTGATCCTCAATAATTGGTGCGAACGATTCGTCAACCAAAATCTGCTCATAACCACTTGTATAGGATTGTTGAACAGTTGCGGTATTATTCCGGCATGAAAAAAGAACGAACAGACAAGCTGTTAAAAAAATATACCTGATACTTTTCATATTAACCCTTAAGAGCGCAATAAACGCACAAACCTGATAAAAGAATAAATGATCAGGAGCAATGCAAAAGCCACTCTGTACCCGAAATCAAGATTAATTGGAAAATCCTTCCAAAAGATAATCGCGACCCCTAATGCAAAGTAAAGCGCAAACATCCCAAGCCCTAAAATAAACAGAAATCGCTTTGCGGGCGATTTCTGTATTTTATTTTCTTCTTTAGAGAAAGACATAGACAATTATTGTCCTGCCAACTGGAAGAAGATAGGCATTGTATAAGCTACACGAACCGGGCGACCATTTTGTATACCTGGCTTCCATGCTGGTGCATTTTTCAATACCCTGATAGCCTCTTCATCACATCCGCCACCGATACCTCTTAATACTTTGATATCAGTTAACTGACCGTTTTTCTCTACTACAAAGCTCATAATAACACGACCAGTGATGTTGTTTTCACGAGCCATAGGAGGATATTTCAGGTTTTTCTGAAGATATTTTCCCCATCCGGCCATACCACCCTGAAATTCAGGAAGTACTTCAACGCTTGCAAAATCTTTAATACTGTTATCCTCAATGACAGCAACTTCCTTAGGCGCTTCACCTACAGGCTCATCAATTACGATATCTGCATTCGGATCACCTTCAATTGTTTTCTGACCGGGATCAGCAACTTTCAGCTCTTCAACTGTTGGAGGCTCTTCATCCCTAACCTGCTCAGCAGGAACAACTACCGGTGGAGGGAATTTAATCTGATCAATTTTAGGTTTAGGTGGCTCCGGTGGAGGTGGAGGCAATTCTTCCTTGTTAATTGGAGGCGGAGGTGCCAATACTACCTCAGTAATCTTGACTTTCTCTTCTTCTGGCAATATCCCGGAGATATATCTGATAATCAATGGTAATGAAACCATCGTTATAAATAGCAGAGAGCCAATAATCACTGCTCGGCTTGTTGTCTTGGAATTACCTTTCCTCAACTCATAAGCTCCATAGCTTTTATTTCTCCCGGCAAATACAACATCCAGCCATTGCGGGTTGAATAAATCTATTTTAGACCCTAACATATTTAATTCTTTAGAGGGTTAATATTTGTTTAAAATAACTATTTGTAGATACCATCACGCTTTAATAAAGCAATATCTGGATCAGAGATCTCAACGATCGCATATCTATCGATATTTGAAACCTTCATTTCATCAAGAATGTCTACAAAGTTTCTATAGTTTGACTGGTCGCTAGGTTTAATTAGAACAATTAATCCTTTACTTGGATCACCAGTAGCTGCTATAACTTTCTTAGAATTCTCAACCAAAGCTTTTCTGATACCATTCCTTCCATAATTATCAACCTGTGGAGGAGTCAGGGGTTTATCAACAAGGCCCATGTACCATTCCAGCCGATTATTTGCACCTAGAAGTATGGTCATTGTTCTGTTATCAGCAATTGTTAATTCCTGCTGATCTTGTTTTTCCTTATCAGGCATGGCTAAATCCATTGCCTGAGGTTTAGCCAGTGTAGTGGTAAGCATAAAGAAAGTGATCAAAAGGAAAGCTAAATCCACCATTGCGGTTAAATCCACACGTGTTGATTGCTTTTTACTTCTAACTTTACCACCTTTATTCTTACCCCCGCCGGAGGTGTCTAATTCTGCCATCGTGTTTTATATAAATGATACGATTATTCCTCGCCTGTCCTCAATGAGGTGATCAGACTAAATTTGTTAATATTCTGATCCTGAAGGATTCCCAATATTTTCTTAATTGCAGGGTATTCTTCTTTTGAATCACCTTTAATACTGACACGCATATCAACATTGTTAAGCTCTTTTGTTGCATAACGAGCCGATAATAACCAGTCATGTAATTCAGATGGGCGCAGTCCTACTGAGTCAGTAGGAATTCCAGGCTGCAGACCTGCTTTATTCCGTTCATCTCCCTTCATCATGATGATCTGCTTCAGATTACCAATTGGAACACCAAAACTTTCCATTACTGAAAAACGGGTCTTCTCCTCATCAGTAAACTGAATCTGATACTTTTCGCCCATCAATTCAAGAGTCCGTTTTCGGATAGGTTGACCTGGTACTCCAAAAAACACTTTACCTTTCTGACCGATAGTCAGTGTTGCTATATCCAAATCAGGCAGTTTGAACTTTACTGTTGATGCCGGGGTATCAACAGGAAGAGGCTCAGGCTGACGGGCTGTTGCTGTCAGGATAAAGAAGGTAAGCAACAAAAACGCCACATCACACATTGCTGTCATGTCGATAGCTGTACTCTTTCTGGCAACTTTAATTCTAGGCATTGCTTATTATTTAATTATTAACTATTTACTATAGAGATGAAAATATTCCGGGTTTTCCATAAAACCCGGAATAAATTTTCAATAACTATTATTTATGAGTACTTGCATATGTTTGAACGATAGAGAAACCTGCCTCATCGATAGCATATGTCAATTTATCAATTTTTGAAGTAAATAGGTTGTACATAATAATTGCCAAAGCAGAAGTAGCAATACCAGTTGCAGTATTAATCAAGGCTTCAGAAATACCATTCGCAAGAGCTGCCTGATCCGGAGAACCTGCAGTTGATAATGCCGCGAAGGCCTTAATCATACCTGTTACTGTACCCAATAGTCCCATCAAAGTTCCGATTGATACCAGAGTTGCAATAACTGTCAGGTTTTGCTCCAGCATAGGCATCTCTAAAGCAGTTGCTTCTTCAATATCTTTCTGGATTGCAAGACATTTCTGCTCAGTATCCATCTTTGGTTCAACTTCCATTTCTTTGTATTTCTTCAATCCAGATTTGATAACATTCGCAACAGAACCTGCTTGTTTATCACATTCTGAAATAGCTGAATCAATATTACCTGCACCGATGAATCCCTGAATCTTTTTAACAAACTGGTCAACATTTCCTTTACCAGTTGCTTTTCCGATAACAAAGAAACGCTCGAATGAAAATACGATCACCATAAGAAATAAACCCATCAGTACTGGTACAACATATCCTCCTTTGTAAACCATTCCGAAGTAGTTACCTGGTAGCGGGTGTCCATTCTCAGGATCTCCACCTTCAAAATTAGCAGGATCTCCCATTACGAATTTCCATAACAGTACTCCGACAAGAATACACATCACAATAGATAGACTTGCAAAAATGCTTGAACCAGAGCTCTCTTTCTTAGCTGTTGTTGGTTTTGGTGCGTTCGCCATTTTTTTAAAATTTAGTTTTAGTTGTTGATTAGATAATATAAGTTAATTGATTTTTTGTTTGGTACTATTATTATAATATTAAGCTTTTATCATTTTTAAAAATATCATTTTTCTGTCTCCCGGATAATCGGGATAACAAAAATATAATTTTCGAGTTAATAAAAAATTTTTTGTGAATTTATTAATCCTATTTATTCAATCCTGTCAAAGCCATCCCTAGAATGTGGCAAGAAATGTGCCGTTCTAAAAAATGATCATCACCAAAAGCCGATAATCATTTTACAATGAAAACTATTTTTTATTGCAAATGCAAATTTGCTGAAGGATTTTAA
>CAZTRY010000037.1:28186-31268 GCA_964616525.1 uncultured Sphingobacterium sp.
AGGAATCTTCATTCTGGGACCACCCCACCGGTCCATAAGGTATTAACCAGCTATACATCTACAGGCCCTTCAGTCATTTTCCTTCCAGGAAATGCTGCATACTTAGCCGGGTGAAGAGGCAAAAAGCCTTTCCAAAGCAAGCTGAAAATTTAACCGGGGTTCAGAAACATCAGCTTCTGCACCTGCGACTTTAGTTGTATAACCCGATTAAAATGGCACATACCCAGCGATCTGCTCAGGCGGGATATAGTAGGAGGAACTCCAAAGGCATCATCCGTCAGAAAGAAGATATTCCTTTTTCCTGCTGCTATTGAAGGGATGAGGGCATTATTAATATATTCAAAGGGATAAATTATTTGCAAAAAGGTTTTGACAAGTAGTGTCAGAAACAAACCCAATTTCCATTCTGTACTGTTCAGCAGCACAGGCATAACAATTACAAAACAATATCCTTATCCGACAGGTCGTAGCAAACCCTGTCTTACAGTGAATTAATTGTAACTATAATTATAAGGCATAATATCCTTATATTCAAAACGATAAAGACGAAAATTAGCCTCCTGATTTTTTTGCTTTATAACCTTCAGCAAGAAGTAAAGCCAATATCTTGTCACGAAAATCTCCTTGAATAATGATTTCACCATCCTTTGCTGTTCCACCAACACCACATTTCTGCTTAAGCTTTTTTCCAAGCAATTCTAGATCGTCCTGTTTTCCTGCAAAACCTGTAACCAGGGTAACAGCTTTCCCGGCACGTTGCTTCCTGTCGAGTTGCACTCTCAGATCCTGGAGTCTGGGTTCGGGGGTTTCCTGAATTTCAGAGTCATCATAAGTATAACCAAAGTCAGGATCTGTAGAATATACTATACCCTGAAGCCCCTTATTCTTTTTCGACATAAATTAATTAAGGATATTTAGTGATTTAGGGTTAATTCCAATACTTAGTTCTGTTCCCATATTAAAGGGATCACCATCCAGATGAACTGCTGCTTCTCTCTCCCTCCTGATAATGATCTCACTGCCCTGAATTATCTCCAGATAATTTGATTTATGAGTATTCCTTCTAAACATTCTGAGTGCTAATGCAGGAAATTTATACAACGGAAATGGTCTTAATATACAAATATCCAACAAACCATCATTCAGGGAAGCGAAAGGAGAAATATGTGCATTGTTGCCATACTGCGATGAGTTTGCAATACTAATCATAAAGGCTTTAAACTCATATTCTTTGCCATCTATTTGAAGATGATAATTCTGAGAACGATAATTTGAAACTTCTGAAAAAGCTATTTTAATGTAGTTACTGAGACCGCGCTTGACATTTTCAGCAAAACGAGCACTGATTTGTGCATCAAAACCGATACCAGCCATATTAAAGAATTTTCTGCCATTAAAAGTACCGGAATCGATTTTACTTACATGAAGCTTATTTATTCTTTTTATAGCCTGAACATCACCAAGAGGAATCCCTAAAGATCTGGCCAAGCCATTCCCTGATCCGAAGGGTATAATTCCCATTAACTTATCAGTTCCCTCAACTTCGGATGCTACCTCATTTATGGTGCCATCACCTCCGACCGCAACTAAAATATCTACACCATTTTTAATTGCATCAGATGTCAGAAGAGAACCATGACCACGGTATTCTGTAAAGACACATTCAGAGTCAAATTTGCTCTTATCCAGATATTTATCAATCTTTTCCGGGAAATTATATTTGGATTTTCCACCTGAAATCGGATTGATAACGAATAAAATTTTTCTTTTCAATTAAATTTAGATTTTAACTCCAAAAATACTCTTAAATTTTCTAGAACATAATATTTATCCTACTTTTGCCATGCAAAAAAGTGGATCGATTTGCGTTGATTGCAACCACGTAAAAAAAAGTGCTAAAACATTCTGCTGGTTTTTACATCGATCAAAACTCTCCATCTGCTTTCTGCATTTTACGAAATCTCTTATTTTTAAATATTAATTAAAACTCTATGCCTTATTTATTTACCTCCGAATCAGTATCAGAAGGTCACCCGGATAAAGTGGCTGATCAGATATCAGATGCATTAATCGATAACTTCTTAGCCTGGGATCCTGATTCAAAAGTTGCCTGTGAAACCTTAGTTACAACAGGTCTTGTTGTATTAGCCGGTGAAGTTAAATCGCAAACTTACCTTGATGTGCAAAGAATTGCCCGTGAAGTGGTTCGTAAAATTGGCTACACCAAATCTGAATATATGTTCGAGGCTGATTCTTGTGGTGTTATCTCTGCAATTCATGAGCAATCTGCTGATATCAATCAGGGAGTAGACAGAGTTAAGAAACAAGATCAGGGTGCAGGTGACCAGGGAATGATGTTTGGATATGCTACAGGCGAAACTGATAACTATATGCCATTGGCATTAGATCTGGCACACAAGATATTAACAGAGCTTGCTGCATTGCGCAGAGAGAATTCTGCAATTAAATATCTTCGCCCGGATGCAAAATCACAGGTAACTATTGAATATAGTGATGACCACAGACCAATCCGTATTGATGCAATTGTGGTGTCTACTCAGCATGATGACTTTGATACAGAAGTTAACATGCAGAAAAAGATTCAGGATGATATCATCTCTATCTTAATTCCAAGAATAAAAGCACAACTTAAACCAGAACTTCAGGTCCTGTTTACTGATGCTATTAAATATCACATCAATCCTACAGGAAAATTTGTTATTGGCGGCCCTCATGGAGACACAGGATTAACTGGTCGTAAGATTATTGTTGACACTTATGGTGGTAAGGGTGCACATGGTGGTGGTGCTTTCTCAGGAAAAGATCCTTCAAAAGTGGATCGCTCAGCAGCCTATGCAACCCGTCATATTGCTAAAAACCTGGTTGCCGCCGGAGTTTGCAGTGAAATTTTGGTACAGGTATCTTATGCAATTGGTGTTAAAGATCCAATGGGGATTTTTGTTGATACATACGGAACTGCTAAGGTTGGACTTAATGATGGCGAGATTGCTCAAAAAATATCCGCTATTTTTGACATGACTCCATACGGAATCGAAACCCGCTTAAAGCTTCGTAATCCAAT
>CAZTRY010000038.1:0-11926 GCA_964616525.1 uncultured Sphingobacterium sp.
TAAAAAATGCAACTCGGTAAAATCTGGCTTAGGTAGGTTGAGCAACAGCCACGAAGGCCGGAATCTCCCCTCAACACCCAAAGGTTTGTCATTCTCGCGAAAGCGAGAACCTCCTTTGTAATTAACACATAATTTATCCTTAAAAATGACATTAAACCTCCTTATTCTAACCCAGGGATTGTAATTCGATGATTATCAGATCCAGCGAAAGCCCAATATTATTTTTAAGGTGTAGGAGGTTCTGGCTTTGCCCATTGTTATTACTTATGGGGCAAAAGGTTCTGGCCTTCGCCAGAGCCGATAATTATCGGCTGACACTGCATTGTTTTAGAATGAAGGAGATCCTGACCTTCGTCAGGATCTTAATCCTTAAATATTGAAATTGAGCGAAAGCTGAAACCTCCCGGATCTCCTAAATTCCATTTCAAACTTCTCCCCGGAAAGCTGTATTATTAATTCAATTCTCTCCTTATTTTCCCTGAAAATTAATCATCCAGTTAATTCCATATTTGTCGGAAAACTCCCCGAAGTACGCACCGAAAAACATATCAGCCATTGGCATGGTCACATTTCCTCCGGCTGAAAGCTCGGTAAACAATCTATCGGCTTCTTCTCTGGATTCGGGCTCAATGCAAATATGCATATTGTTTCCTGAGCTTAATGTAAAACCCATTTCTTTGGGTGCATCTGTTCCCATTAAAATATGCCCGCCTGTTATGGGTAACTCCACATGGAGAACCATTTTCTTAATTACTTCGGCAACAGGTGGATGTCCTGCTTCGGCAGGAATTTCACCAAAACGTTGAATGCCTTTTCCTAAAAATTCTGTCCTGAACACTTTTTTGTAAAACAAAAATGCTTCTTCTGTTTTTCCGTCAAAATTCAGGTAAGTGCAAACTCTCGCTTTGTTGCTAATTTTATTTTGCCTGCGAAGTTTGAATTTCGTTTCAATATACTGGTCGAGATTTTCCATTGCCATTGTAAAGCCTTCTTTAAAGCCCATTTCGATGATTTTTTCTAAATCAGCCAGACTATCGTATTTGGCAGTAATGGTGACCAGCGTTTTTTCTTCCTGTTCATTGAACTCATTGGTCCACAGCGTTCTTGGCATTTCAGTATTAACCCTGCCGTTTTCATCACAAAAAGCATCCAAACCTGCAAACATCTTTTGATGTTCAATTTTATGATAATCGTTTTTGCACCAATGGCATTCCTGCTGATTTTCACTTTCTGTGTTATACATTTCGTAGAGCCACATTCCACCTTCCCTAAAATCCATCGACTTCGTTCTGGTCTGATAGGGTTTTGGTGCCCACCATTGATCTAAAATTTCAGGATTTGTCCATGCCTCCCAAACCAATTCCAGGTTTGCGGCAAATTCACGTTTCACATTGACTGTGTTGTTTTCTTTGTTTACAGTGAAGTCAAATTTCAGGTTTGGGTTCATTTTCTTTTTGATTTTAATTCTTCCAATACTTTATCTAATTGATCAAATCGTTTTGCGGTCAGCTGTTTGAACTGCTCAAGCCATTTTTCTATGTCATTCATTTTACCGGCATTTAAGTGATAATGAATTTCCCTGCCCTGCTGCTCCTGTTTTACAATTTCACATGCTGTCAAAATTTGTAAATGCTTTGAGACCGCTTGGCGGCTTGAATTAAAATGTTCAGCAAGTGCATTGGGTGTCATCGCACCAAGGGTCAGCAGCAAAATGATGGCTCTTCTTGTTGGATCTGCTATTGCCTGAAAAACATCTCGTCTTGTTTCCATAAATAATAATTTGCAACCGAATGATTGCAAATCTATATGCAATTATTTAATTGCGCAAATATTATTTAAGAAAATCTTGTTTTTGGTGGATTTGTACAGGTATAGAGAAAGGTTTTAGAATGGCTTGTTTTAAGCAGGACAAGCCGGACTGATTTCTGTATTTTACGGTGATGGATTTCTTAACTGAATACCAAGAAGCGTAAAAATCATCAGTTGATGCTTATTAAAATATGAGGGAAGGAAGAAGGGGGCTTTTAGATAGATTAGCGGTTGGCAGCTACAAAAAGTTGGCGATTTCGAAGCACAAAACTGTCAATACAACATCCCGAAAGCTTTCGGGATTGATGCGAGGTAGAAGTTTCAATTAACCACATTAGCAGCCATTATGCCAAACGCCTGTTGGTGTTAGTGCTTCTCATCTTTGTTTTGAGAGTTTATAGTTTTCAATGCTCTTGCTCTTGTTATATGCATTCTCAATAAAGTGACTTGGATTTCCTAAAAATCTGTCTTCTTCTATAAGTGAAATGTATGAACCATTCAATTGGTCAAAAGTCTTGCAAGTTGGGCAAGAATATTTATTATCGGTGTTTAAGTTAAATCTGTTGTTTCTGATAATGTCATATAGACTCGCTTTCTCAATAGACCTTGTTGAACAACCATCTGGATTTTGATGTGATGATATAAGCCAATCATAATTACTATTCACTTTCATCACAACACCAACAATTCCGTTTGTTCGCGATGTTGTACTATCCCTTTTATATTCTTTCAAGGAATATTCAATTTCCCAATCAACCCATTTGCTGCTCTTTAGATTTGGAGATACGATTACAATCGTTACTGAAGTGCCAAAAATCATCTCTTTCAGACTTTCTTTTATGTTCTCAACAGAAGTGTCTGTTAAATCGGGAGAATCCGCAGTTTCACCTTGGTAGAATGATGCATCATCACCTAATTGTCTGATAATTTCATCTCTTAAATCTTGTGCTTCGCTATATTTATATGCGATGAATGTTTCTCTAGCCATATTTACTTTTTTAATTGCTTTAAAAGTTTGTCAATAATTTTGATTGCTTGCTCAGAAGTGGTCTTAGGGTCTGCCAATTCATTTATTACAGGAACAAAAAAATCCAAATGTTCGTAATATTTTTCAGGTTCGGAAGCAATCATCTTATAAATAGTATTTGTTGCATATCCTGTCATTCCAATTGGAATACAGATATTCCCATTTTCTCTTGATATTTCAAACTCTCTAATCACTCCGTTAGCTTCTACAATATCAGATTCAGTTCCTTTCTTGTTGCCGAATACAAAGAATGATATTCCACATTGCGAAATCATTTTTTGACGATATTCTTCCCATAATACTTTTAATGGTTTTTCTCCTGTTTCAAACTGAGGGAATGGTTTAAGAATAAGTTGACTTTCGGAGAATTTAATTGGGTTGTTGTAAATAGATTCTAACGCTCCATTTATAACTGAACTACCAATTCCCCAACCAAAACCATTTACAATTCGAAAGTCATTTTCGATAATAACTTTTGCTAAATTATGGACAAACCCTACTGCTTCGTTTTTTTCAAAAGGTTCGTATGATTCTGCACTCCCTGATATAAAAACTGTTTTTTTCTTATAGCGATTCTCAATTTCATTTAGTATTAAAGTTATTTCCGAATAGTCATTGATTTGTAACGATTTTATTCCATACCTTTTTAAATCGTTTATGGTCAAGGTCTGTCTTCGGATATTATAGTCCAAAGTTGCTTTGTCAGGATTTTGAGAATCTCCAAGTTGATGTCGTTTTACAAAGCAATAATGTTGGCGTTGTTGTTTGTTAAATTTAAAGTTCAATCTACTCAATACATAGTCAAGGTTTGGGTCAGTAAAACTGAATCCTATAAATAAAAATGTCTTGGTGGTAAGTTCGCCTGCTAAAGCATTTATAAATGGTTCGTGAGTAGAATGATATTGTTCATATTGTTCTTTTGTGATTATTGCTTCATCAGGATGATTTACATCCCCATGCATTTTAAAAATTACAATATCTCTCTTTGGTCTTGTCGTTAGAAGTTGATTTTTAGTGTATTTCACGTCAACAACTTTGTTCTCTTTGTAAAATGCCTTTTCTAATAGCTGGTCATAATTAGTCGTCCAAATAGATGAAAGTGGAAGTCTTGCGATTATTTTATGGTTCTCTGTTTCTTTAGTCTCTTCTGTGAATTCTTCTAAAATCTTTCGGTTAATTTTTGAACGTGTTTGATTCTCGTTAACATGAAATTGTGCCAAAGAGACCAAGTCTTTTTCGTTATTTATATCTAGACCAAGGTCGTGGGCAATCTCAGCCATCAAGTCCGTCCAATTAACAAAACCTGCTGGTACACTAAGTCCTGCCCCCGCAAAAATTGATGCTGTTCCTTCATTAAGGTCTTTAACAAAGTCTTTTATAAAAACTTCTATTTCGTTTTCGTATCTCATTTTGTCTGTTTACGTGTCGTTTTTAGCATTACCACCAACGGTTTACGGCTAAGCGGTCGTTTTAATGCCGCTTAGGTGCTGTTATACACATTTATTCTTTCTTTTTCTTAGCTTCATCCTTAGCATCAGCAACACCCACAATAGATTTTAATTTTAATTCTCTTTCATGGCGATGGACGTACCATTCTTCAAATAACATTTCAATAAGTTGAATTAATAATTGGGCCTCTTTGGGCTCTACATCTATAATTAGGTTTATATCTTTTTCCATATGAGCACCGATGTTACCTACCTTTCTTATCGCATCTATTGATTTCCAAGTTAGAGGATCAACTTTGTTTTCTATGGCATTAATTTCATCCACCAATCTCCCTTTACTAACACCCCAAAAATCTCTAATCATTCCTTGTAAACATCTTCTAGAAAGGGTAGCAGAGGCTTTCGGACTTAATTCTAATATTGAGTATGCTTCTTCATAATCTTGTCGCAGTGCTGAAGGAATATAATCAGGATAAACATTTGCTTTAGTATCTGGTAAAAGTGTCCACGTTCTAATGAGATCTCCTCTTTCCCAAATGTGCGGTCTGTAAGTATATTTATAGAGTGAAATATATAATGACAATTTTTTACATTCAGTATTCGGACAAACAATCCAAGTAATATCAGCACTTTTTGTATCATCAGAATTCTTGATGTATAAGTTTGATACATCTTCTGATAAATCATCTTTGTTTATTGTTGTCTTTGTTTTACAGTGTGGACAGGTCCAATTGAAAGCCATAATATTTCTTTTTAGTATTGGTTTTATTGAGGCTGATGAAATAAAATAAATCTATGATTTTCCTCATCAAGTATCGCCCCTTGGTTTTGTTCTGTTAATCTTTGCCAAGCAGCGTAAGATGGTCCCACTAAATAGTCACCTGCTTGTGCAATTGTAGGACTGGAAATAATATTTCTCTCAAGGTGCATAGCTGCTTTTTCAATTATACGTTCAGGTATACCTTTTTTAGCAAATTCAATGTTCTGATTTATTGTCATCATTTCGCCCTTTGCTGTTTGTTCATCAAGAATTTTTACATCATAGGAAAACCACCTCATTTCATCTAAGGGAATTGAGAAAACTCTAAAAGTTACTTTGTCTGGGCTTAATTCATCGCCAAATTCAAATGTGTATTGAAAGCGACATTCATTCCTATTAATATCTATTGTGATTAATTCCTCCATGATTTTATTGTGTATAACTTATATATAAGGATTCCAAAACTTCCCCAAGCCCAACAAATCCAGCTGTATTGCGGCATATTTTTCATCTATATCATTAAATATATAGATTATAAGTACTACTACTCAATTTGATCTGAAAATAAAGCCTCTACCCTCTCCAAATAAGCTCAAATTCTATCCAATCTAAGATTTCAAAAAGGTAATAAACCCATAAGCAGTTCAGGAATTATTAACTAAACTGTATAGCTATTTCAGGAGGAGACAAAGATTGCTTGGTGCCTCGCAATGACAAATACCACATTAAGGCAATTAATCATCGCTTGTTCCTGCTTAATGGGAACAGATCCCTCCTCGCGGAAGAATAGAGGTATAGATGAAAATACTACTCGCTCGTCGAGATGACGGGGCTAAAAATGTCTCGCTAAGACGCAGAGACGCAAAGGATTGGAAACATAGCCAATAATGGATTCAGAGACTATTTTGCGTCTTGGCGTCTTTGCGAGAGGGGGTAATATATTGTATAAAATTAATGAAAACGATGTTGTTGTCATTGTGAGGAGGTACGACGAAGCAATCTCTAATAAACTTGAATCAATGAGATTGCTTCGTGCCTCGCAATGACAAATACCACATTAAGTCAATTGATCATCGCTTGTTCCTGCATTATGGCAACAGTTCCCTCCTCGCGGGAGAATAGGGGTACAGATAATAATACCATTCGCTCGTCGGGATGACAGAGCGGGAAATGAAATAAACCTTTCAGATTTATTCCTTTGATCTTTTCACCAGCTCAGCCACCTTTTTGCTGATCTGCTTTTCTACCGATTGAGTATATGGAGCACGATGTCCGTATTCAGCCATTCCGCTGTCGCCTTCATAGCCACCTTCTTTCAATACTCGTATACTGGGAACATAGCTCAGAAGATCATTGTTATAACCAAAGACCCAGGTATCGTTCCATCCATACAATCCTTTGAATTTCAGCGAGTAATCTACCACAGTTTCTCCGGTTAAGGCAATAAAGGTAAATCCGGAGCCAAACTTCCAGACCTGTATCGGATATTTCACCCGATCGGGCGGTGCACCCAATGTTTTGTATTGATTGATCTGATGTTCTATTTCAGTCTTGGCCATACCGCTCAGACCAGGGAGTTTTTTTTGAAGTTCTGCAAGGGATAATCCCGGTTTAAGAAAGAGTTCTGTTTCACCCATTACCACCTTCAGCGGACCGGTAATCGCTTTCATAGGTGCTGCAATCACCTGCTTAACCGATTCAGCAAGGATATGCCCGTACATCGAGGTTAGTTTCACAGCCTCAGCCTCATTTCCGCGGATTCTGGGCAGTGGATTGGCATCCCCGCCACAATTCTGAACAAACATGGCCAGTGATCCCGGAAATTGTTTCTCCAGTTCAATCTGAGCAAAACCTGCATAATCACCGCTGATACTCAATCCACCCAATGCGGTGGTATGACATGAATAGCCAAATAAAACTGCCCGAAGCTGTCCGTTTGATTTAACCGCCAGCACCGGAACATCCTGATCTACCTGTCCGCCAAAGGCCCTGGTCTCTGGCCCCCTTGATCTTCTTCTGTTCACCGCAAAACCGGCCAATCCCTGTTCAAAGCTGATCTCAGCAGGCTTAAGATCTTTCAGAGCCGCAGCAATAACTTCATCGTAGCGCTGATAAACTAGTTGGGTATAGCGATCTTTTGCTGCCCGCTCCTGCTCGTTAAACTCGTAATAAATCCATAGTACATCTTCGGTCACCGGACAGGAATGGTTATGAGATGTATTCAGAATGAGACGTTCTCTGGGCAGCTGATACTTTTCAAATGCATTTTTAGCAATGATATCGACCATTTTATCACTCAGTCCCACCAGATCTGCAGTGACCATCACGGATGTTTGACCCAGTTCATCGCGCAAAGCCATTGCCTTCAGCCATATCGGATGAACGATCTCCTGCGACATACGGGTTTTGCCGCCATAACCTGCCAGGGGAACCGGTTCAGTCGGGGTAATATCCGCTTTTGCAACCCCAACCTGCCATTGGGCAAGAGCAGGGCTTGATAAGAGTATACTCGCTAGGAAAATCTTACTCATTAGTCTATTCATTATCAATGTATAAAAACTGTTATCCAATTATTTCGCGTCTCTGCGTCTTTGCGAGAGTCTAATAAACATTTTCTATTTCTTGCCCTCACTGTTTTATATAAACTTCATATTTTCTTCTCTCGCAAAGACGCTAAGACGCAAACAGCCAGAGATTATCCAATTTTAACTTCTTTAATCCTGGTTACCGGATAATGGCTTTCAATTCGTAATCTGTAATTCGTATTTCGTAATTAATAACCCGATAGCTATCGGGTCGTAATTCTCCTCACTTCCTGAATGCAAGCGGAATATTATGTTCCGGCATATTCTTCAGACAAGGCTCCACTACTTTGTAGGCATTTTCACCCAGAATGCGTTTCTTACTTTCCAAAGGAAGATTGGAGAATACCACCCAGCCTAATTGCTGACGCGGATCACGCATTGGTAAGTCGGAGCCGTACAAGAGGCGGCCATCTCCTACCGCAGCAACCATATATTCAATCACACCCAGCGGAACCGGAGTTAAAGTCAGTTCTGCAAATACATTCGGATATTTTTTCATCGCTGCAATAGCCATATCTGCCATTTTATAACTACCCCCGGCATGTGCAATCACCCAGCGAATGTTAGGATATTTAGCAGCAAGCTTTTCAACCTCCAATAAATCTGATCGGGATGGATGAATAAGGGCATACAAACCATTTTTACTTCCATACTCCCACCAGATATCATAAGCCGGATTATGATATTCCATACCGTAGAAATGATAGGGTTTCATACCGATAATACGTTTATCGGAATACACCTGAGGAATCATTACGGCTAATTCTTCCTGGGTATAATGTGTCGGACTCATCGTTGCCAGTCCCCAGAAGCCCTTTGGAGATACATCCAAAGCCTCTTTCACCAGTTTATTTCCCTGAACGGAATCATTACTGACCACTCCGTTCCAGCTCATGAAACCACCACCCACACAGCCAATCCGCTCCATCATTTTGAAAATACCCTTCGGACCGCCATTCTCCATGTGATAACCGGTTCCGCCGGCTCCGTTGATCCCTTCATGCAGCATATGCATGTGCATATCAATTACCGGAACAGGCAAAGGCTTGCCATTACGTACTGCAGTCATTAAAATATCTTCAGACTTATTGGTATGAACTTTGGGAGGACGCTGACCGCCTAAGAGACGAGCCAGATTTCCTCCTGCAATTTTGGCTTTGGCATCATCCGGTATGTCGGCATAATCGATATAGGTACGGTGTGCTCCCACCGACATGGTCGGCGCATCGGTAGCAAAAATCAATTGATTGATATGACCTCGCTTATATAGAAATTCAAGTCCCTCATTAATCTGCAAACGATCAAAGCTGATGTGCATATTCGGATGGTCCTTCAGCAAACCAATAGCATAACGCTGCTCACCCCAGCTGATTCCTGATACCAGTAATGGAATGGATTTGTACCGGCCTAAAAACTCATTAAGCTCTTTCCATCCCCCAATTTCAGGAACGGTTGTGATGGTAAAGATCTTATTGTCATTCAGATACTTCATCAGCTCCTGACTTGATTGTGCACTCCAATCCCAGCCATTTGAAGCCGGATGAATCGTTACTGCCCGCACATTATGCTCTGCCATCTTCAGCTTTAATTGGGCAGGCGGAAGGCATTCATTGGTATGGTGCGGCAATACATTCCAGATGGCGAACAGATTTGGATATGGCTTAAGATTATTGCTTAATTCCAGATTGGAATACATGGCATCATAACTCAGCGACAAAGTAGAGGCTACCAGTGCGCCCGATACTGAACAATGGTCAAGTTCCTTGATCAGGTCTTGCAGCTGCCATTTCTCTCCCGGATGTTTATACCTCCTCGGACCGATACGGGCAAAGGCATCAAAAAACATCAGATCTTTAGTCTGGGGCATCAAAAAATCAGCAGTAGAAGCTAAAATGCTGCCTGATGTTGCAGATAATACTGTGGTTCCTAATAGGGTGATTGAATTCTTTTTGATGAATTCGCGTCTGGAATTACTCATTTTATATAATTATTGTGGATTGTCTATTTTAAAAGCGGAATATAAATGAATTAGTATTAATAAAATCAGGATTTGGATAACATTCCTGACACTTTACCTCCTCTGGCGATAATTCGTTCGAGAATCTCTATTGAATAGAAAAATTGTCTGGGTGTATGCAACAGACCATTGGTAACGATCTTTTCAGGCTTAGCGGAATAAACCTTAAAACAATCAGTATAGTAATCGATTACCACAGGATCATGAATATGCTCGATAGTCAGAAGTCCAAACACAAGAACATCATCCAAAGCACCCCAGACAAAGTTGCCGTCCTCATTTAATTTGCCTCCCGGATGAGTGAGTGATAATCCCCCATGTGCCATATCAGAAGGCATCCCCTTCCCTTTGATATAGGTCTTTTTTAAAGTAGAAATACCCATTTCCAGACCTTTCTTGTAGGTCGGGTAATGTTCTACCCTTAAGGCATCGTTCATGACCATCCAGCAGGCTTGAATGGAATGCCAGCCACTGACACCCTGAGGATGAAAATTGCCCCAGTTCGCCGCATCGAAAGTAAAGGGTCTGAAATTATCGTCCAGCATTTCGAGTAATACACCATGCTCAGGTCTCCAGTGATGTTCGCAGATTACCCTGACGCAATATCTGGCTATCTTCTCCACTACCGGCTCGCGCTTAATGTTCAACAGAATGGTCAAACCTGCGAGAAAGTGCTGCCAGCTGGGCAAGCGTCTGGTTCCCGGCTCCAGCGACTCGGTATGTGCCTCAACATGCTGATAAGTTGGGGACAGCAAGCGATCTTTAACAGAAATAGCTGTTTTTATCGCCAGATCGATGTCACGGGGATCATTTGTTGCCCGATAAAGTTCAGCAAGCCCCTGCATCATATAGATATCTCCATAATGATCCAATGGCTCGGATAGTTTTTGAGTACCATCACGGCTTACAAAAGATGCCCAGCGGTAATCATCAGTCATCGCACTTTTTATCAGGAAATCGCGGCCTTTTATCGCTGCGTCCAGATGCTTTTTATCATGAGTGATATGATTATAGAGATATGAAAACATCCAGACAGCCCTGCCCTGGAAGTACATGCCCTTCTTTTCAAAATCAGGTTCCTGACCCGGATTTATCGCATTGGCGAACCCACCGTATTTATGATCAATCCCACGTTCCCAATTGGGAATATAAATATCTTTTAAATAGTTTTTATGCCACTTCAGCAAATCAGGAAGTGACATTCCTCCCAGTTGATCAATTGTTCCATCGATAAAACTGCTATCTCCTAAATAATCAATTCTCTCTTTATGGACTTCTCTTTCATAAGCCAGGAGATTATGACTTAGACCTAATCCAATAATTGTACCCAATCCTGCTAAAGAATTCTTTTTAAGAAACTGTCGTCTTGAATAGTCAACACTTTTCATCTGATTTATTTTAATGGGTTTGTCTCGCCCCTGTGGGATTATTTGAATATCAAAGTACCAAAATATTGCGGAAGATGAAACTGTGGAACAGGATTCTGAACAACATTCCAGGTTATATAATGCGGATTAGTACTGCGGCTTGATGTTTTATAAAAATTGGCTTTCCATTTAACCCCCTTTTGCGGCTGGGTATAGTTTGCATATTTTGCAATAAGTGAGAGAGGCATTTTAAATTCAAGAAACCAGGTTACCGGTTCAGAAATCTCCTGCTCCAGTTTTTTTGGCAAAGTATGTGCAACGTCCACTACCTTAAAATCCTCTTCTTTCACATTGGTCCGTTTTCCATCCTTATGATAGGCCATCACTGCAGTTCCACCAGCATTGATTTCCACATTGAAATATCTTAGTGGCCATTCCTCATCCGGTGAGAAGAAAAATTCAACGCATGCATCAGTTGAAACTGGGCTGTTAAATTTGGTATTCTGAATCCGGACATGACGGTCCTCCACTTTATAGATCAGGTAAACATTTTCGGCATCATACATCATTTTTGCTGTGACCACTGGTTGAAATGCCGGGATCTGCCCCATAAAATTCAGGATTGGAATTTCCTTTACTTTCTTCCACTCCGCTTTCTCCCAGTTAGCATCAATTTTCATGGAGCCTTTGAGTTTTTTGACTTTGTAAACAGCAGGTTTATCTGCTGAGTATGCTAGGGTCAGCATAAAGACGAAGGCAGATAGTAGTAAGAATGATAGTTTTTTCATAAATGTATAATTATAGAGGGATGAAGTATCAGACCTCCGACATCTGACATCCGAAATCAGTTATAAAATTTCATCTCAAATTCTCGATTTCCCATTTCCTATTCTTAGTTCTCAACCCGTAATTC